>CADAJV010000016.1 GCA_902788275.1 uncultured Bacteroidales bacterium
CTCTAAGATAGAGGGGGTGCTCCGTAGGAGCGGGGGCGTATGATACAAACTTAACAGTAACAGGTGCGTATGACCATTTCGTAGGTAGTGTTATCTGTGCCAACATCTATATTATTGCCTAATTTTTTCTCTGGTATCTGTTCCTTATTTCCTGTTGTCTTTTTCTTATATGTAAGTTACCATCATACGCAGTCCGTAAGAGAGAAGCTCTTATCACACTCCGAGGACGCATTATCCAAGCGCGAACTCCCAAAATCTAACTCCGAGCAAATGCAATTTAATCGCGTGCTCCCATGATTTATCTCCGTGCTCCCACGATTTGGGTTAAAAATTAGGCAGCGAATTCTTTGTTGCTTGATTTTTTATATTTACCTTTGCCCTGTTCAAAAAAGCAAGCAATGGGTTCCAGGGTATTACAACAGAAGATAGCCGAGTATTTCAAAACTCAACCGGTTTTGAAAGCATGGTTGTTTGGCTCTTTTGCCAGAGGAGAGGAGACTCCGGTGAGTGATATCGATATCCTTGTGTTACCTGACAAAAGTCAGCATTTCAGCCTATTTACTCTCGGCGGCATGTATTCTGACCTCTGCAACCTGACAGGCAGAGAGGTCGATTTAATTACCGAGGGAGGACTGGCTGACTATGCGCGAGAAACTGCCAATCGCGATAAAATCTTAATTTATGAGAGAAGCCCGCAAAGACCCTAAACGTCTGGAGCATATACTTGAAGCCATTGACAACATTCTCAGCTACGTTGGCAATGACGATATGGCGACTTTCGTTGCAGACAAGATACGTTATCATGACGTTGTGTATAATATAATGATTATAGGCGAAGCTGCCAATATGTTGACGACTGAGTTCAGGGAAACCCATCCTTCAACACCATGGCGACAAATCACAGGTATGCGTAATTTCCTTGTTCATGATTATCATCAGGTGGAAAAAGAACTTGTTTGGCAGGTTATTGTCAAGGACTTACCTGACCTGCGGTCCCAAATTGTGTCCTATCTTACCGAGTTAATCAAATAAAATTCTTTCCTTACCAAGTTTGAGTCAGCCGCAAAGGTCAATATGGTTCGTGAAATTCGTGTTCATTTACTTCTCACATAGATGACACAGAGATTAATTCGTGTTCGTTCATAACAGAGCACCTTAAATATCTTATACATAAAAATTAGACAGTGATTTTTTTGCTGTCTAATTTTTTATTTTTACCTTTGCTGCGTCTTGGGGGACAAATCCCGGGACCGAAGAAGCGTTCCGCGCTTTATCCTTTGTTACGAAATCTGGTACATTTCTAAGGGCAAGGATGAAGATAAACGGTTCGCCTCCTGTATGTTTGAACGTTCGCATACGGCTCTACGCTGTATGCCCGGGCATACAGCGTAGGTGATAGTTATTATTCATTTCCCGAAGGTTTACCAGAGCCCGTAACAAGATGAGTAAGGACATAATCCCTACGTTTTTTCGTATGCAATGATGTCGACACTTGGTTGAGGGATTTACACCAGAAGATAATTATTAACTCCTTAACCAATAAATTATGAGAAAAACAAAATTTTTGTTGATGACGCTACTGCTTATAGTCAATAGCGTATGTGTCTATGCCGTCACTATTGGCGATATTGAATATAGTTTTAGCGGAAGTCAAGCTACCGTAACTGGCCTTGCCAATAGTTCCATTACAGAATTAGTCATTCCCGCCGAAGTGGAAAACAACGGGAGAACATATTCCGTGACGAGTATTAACGGCTATGCTTTCAATGGCTGCTCGGGGCTGACATCTGTAACCATCCCCAACTCTGTAACAAGCATCGGATATCTGGCCTTTTATGGCTGCTTAGGACTAAACCGTGTTAACATAACAGATATAGCAACTTGGTGCAAGAATGGCTTAGGCTATGGGTTTAACTCAGGCTATAGCCTATACCTTAACGGTGAAAAAATAACAAACTTGGTTATCCCCAACTCTGTGACGAGCATAGGCAGCAGTGCTTTTTCTGGCTGCACAGGTCTGACCTCCATTACCATCCCCGAGTCAGTGACGTGGATCGGAGATGGTGCTTTCTCTGGGTGCACTGGGCTGACCTCTGTAACCATCCCCAACTCCGTGACAAGCATAGGCAGCAGTGCTTTTTGGGGCTGCTCGGGCCTGACCTCAATCACCATCCCCAACTCCGTGAAGAGCATTGGCGACGATGCTTTCTATGGCTGCTCAGGCCTGACCTCCATTACCATCCCTAACTCCGTGACGAGCATAAGTAACGGTGCTTTTTCTGGCTGCACAGGGTTAACTTCTGTAACCATTCCCAACTCCGTGACAAGCATTGGAGGAGGTGCTTTCTCTGGCTGCTCAGGCTTGACCTCTGTAACCATCCCCAACTCTGTGACAAGTATCGGTGGAGCTTTCCAGTTGTGTACTGGCCTGACCTCAATCACCATCCCCAACTCTGTGACTAGCATAAGTAGCGGCGCTTTCTATGGCTGCTCAGGCCTGACCTCAATCACCATCCCTAGTTCTGTGACAAGCATTGGCCAGCAAGCTTTCTATGGCTGCTCAGGCTTGACCTCTGTAACCATCCCCAACTCCGTGACAAGCATTGGAGAACGGGCTTTCTATAATTGCTCGAGTCTGACTTCGGTAGAAATTCCCAACTCCATGACTAGCATAAGTAGCAGCGCTTTCTCTGGCTGCTCAGGGTTAACTTCTGTAACCATCCCCAACTCCGTGACTAGCATAAGTAGCAGCGCTTTCTCTGGCTGCTCAGGGTTAACTTCTGTAACCATTCCCAACTCTGTGACGAGCATAGACTACAGTGCTTTCTCTGGCTGCACAGGCCTGACCTCAATCACCATCCCCAACTCCGTGACAAGCATTGGAGAAAGTGCTTTCTCCAGGTGCTCAGGCTTGACCTCTGTAACCATCCCCAACTCCGTGACAAGCATTGGAGGAAGTGCTTTCTCCAGGTGCTCAGGCTTGACCTCTGTAACCATCCCCAACTCCGTGACAAGCATTGGAATAAGAGCTTTCCAGGAATGCACTGGGCTGACAGACGTATTTATTGACATTATAGATTTTGCCAATACCAACCGCTGCTATAGCATTGCACCAAATAAACATTACCTGTATCAGGGAGAAGAAATAACAGGGAACTTTACCATACCTGAGTCCGTAACAAGCATTGGCGACTATGCTTTCTCTGGCTGCACAGGTCTGACCTCAATCACCATCCCCAACTCCGTGACAAGCATAAGTAGCAGCGCTTTCTCTGACTGCTCAGGCTTGACCTCTGTAACCATCCCCAACTCTGTGACAAGTATCGGAGGTGGAGCTTTCTATGGTTGCTCAGGCCTGACCTCAATCACCATCCCCAACTCCGTGACAAGCATTGGCGACTATGCTTTCTCTGGCTGCTCGGGCCTAACCTCAATCACCATCCCCAACTCTGTGACGAGCATCGGCCGCAATGCTTTCTATGGTTGCTCAGGCCTGACTTCAATCACCATCCCCAACTCCGTGACAAGCATTGGCGACTATGCTTTCTCTGGCTGCTCGGGCCTGACCTCAATCACCATCCCCAACTCTGTGACGAGCATCGGCCGCAATGCTTTCTCTGGCTGCACAGGCCTGACCTCAATCACCATCCCCAACTCCGTGACAAGCATTGGCGACTATGCTTTCTCTGGCTGCTCGGGGCTGACCTCGATAACCATCCCCAACTCCGTGACAAGCATTGGAGGAAGTGCTTTCTCCAGGTGCTCAGGCTTGACCTCTGTAACCATCCCTAGTTCTGTGACAAGCATTGGCCAGCAAGCTTTCTATGGCTGCTCAGGCTTGACCTCTGTAACCATCCCCAACTCCGTGACAAGCATTGGAATCCCCAACTCTGTGACAAGCATAAGTAGCAGAGCTTTCTCTGGCTGTTCAGGTCTGACCTCTATTACCATCCCCAACTCCGTGACTAGCATAAGTAGCAGCGCTTTCTCTGGCTGCTCAGGGTTAACTTCTGTAACCATTCCCAACTCTGTGACAAGCATTGCCTATGGTGTTTTCTCCAGGTGCTCTGGGCTGAAATCTGTAATAATCCAAAAAGAATCTCCTTTCGGTCTAAATACATCTGCCTTTTCTTCTTCCACATACTCTGACGCAGTTCTCGTAGTACCAGACGGAAGCATAGACGCGTATAAAGAGACATCGTGGAATAGCTTTGTCAACATCGTTGAGAAGAGTACAGAGACAGAGGTATGCACCCGCCTTGTTGCACTTGCAAATGAGGCCGACGAGTTACTACTGCAAGTCAGCGGCACTGTCTCTGACGAGCTACTGGCCGCAGTCAACACGCTGCGTACTCTGACAGACGAGGCCAGAGTGAAAGTTTCTGCCTTTGCTGCCAAAGAGAGCGACATCGAGGCTCTGCAGGCAGCCATTGATGCAGTAGATGAGATAATGCATACCCACACAGTAACATACATGGTGGATGGCGAGGTGTATGCCACAGAAAGATATAGGGAGGGAGAATATATTACCATTCTTGACAAACCGGTAAAGGAACATTATGAGTTCATTGGCTGGTATTTTTCTATAGACAATATATTCAAGATGGGAAAACAGGATATTGTCCTTGAAGGGTCATTCAGATTTTCTGATGCAAAAAACTACAACCTCGAGTTCTTGCCTTTTAAGTTAAGCACTGAGGGCGGAGCTGATGCAACAGCTGATATTGTGTTCAACGTAGGAAGCGATGTAACCCCTGCCAGCAAGGTGGAATTCGACCTCGTAATGCCAAGTGAGTGGGTTGATAACTACATGATTGACAACGTGCAGAAGAATGCCGACCTTGGTACGCGCTTCTACAACCTCACCAATCCTGTTGACAACGGTGATGGAAGCTGGCACTTTACTCTTGAGGTAAAGAGCGCCAACTACTACTTTGGCAAGGTGCCATCCACCAAGATAGGCAGCTTCCAAGTATATCAGGATGGCGGCGGCAACGACGGCAACTACGCTATTGCCGAGGGCGTGTATGATGTAATCCTGAATAATGTTAGAGTCATTATTGATGGTACAGAATACAAACTACCTAACTATATCGGCAATCTTTTTGTCGGTTCTCCCAAATTGGTAAACGACTGGGGTGTAATCCGCTTTGCCGGCAACTATTCCGCCCCGGAGACACTGCAGTTGCTAACCGACGCTCTGCCCGATGATGACGAAACAATTACCACCATCGACCTTACAGAGGTTACCGCCGTGCCCGATAATACGGAAATCACCGTGGCCAATGACAATGCCTTGGTATATGTCAGGGATGGCATCAGCCTTGCCAACAGCAAGAACGTAGTTGTGGGTGACGCGTGTGACAATCTCGTAATTTCTGACAGCAAGCCCTTCGATGCTCCTATCGCATTCACTGCCAATGAGGTTACCTATACACGCAACATAACATCGCGATTCGGAACCATCTGTCTGCCCTACGCAGTGAGCAGCGATGCCAGCGTTAAGTACTACACTCTTGACCATGTGGATGGAACTACACTATATCTTGCTGAGCAGAATGAAATAGCTGCGGGTGAACCTGCCATATTTGAAAACCTTGCTGGTGGCAACAGCATTGATGCAAGTAGCAGCAACGTGGCGATTCAAGGTTCTGCAGTAATGCCCGATGAAGGTGAATTGAAGCTGATTGGTACGTTTAAAAAACTGTACATCACCGACCCTGCCGAGCTGGCCAAGAGCTACTATATCAGCAAAGACCAGTTCCACCAGGCAACAAACTCTCTCACCGTTAACCCCTTCCGCGCATACTTTACCTACGAGGGCAGCAATGCTTCCAAAGTATTCAATATTACAGTGGATGACGACGATGTGACAGCTATTGGCAGCTTCGCCGATGAGAATGGCGCAGAGGTCGTGGCCATCTACGATGTAAACGGCACAAAGCTGAATTCCCTCCAGAAGGGTGTAAATATCGTGAAGTATTCTGACGGCAAGACTCAGAAGATAGTTGTTCGTTAAACTGCAAAAAACATTATTCAGATGAAAAAGACATATATTTCTCCTGAGTTGATTGAGTTTAGGCTGAATACCGTTTCCATGCTCTGTTTATCAAAAGGCGATGATGAGAACGACGGCATTGCCGAGTCCAAAAAGTTCTGGGGCGGTACTGTTTGGGAAGAAGAAGAAAAGGAAACTGAAGAAATGGCCTTTTAACAGAAAGTTCATAAATTGACATTAGCCGCCGACGCTATAACAGAGTGTCGGCGGCTTGTTTTGTTTGCTTATGCGTGAAAGGTATTCTTCCTGTTGAAATTTTGCGCGAGCTAACGAAAAGAAAGCGCGAGCTAAAATTTTTTAGCTCGCGCTTTCTCCTCCGTTAGGTCGCGATTAAATTTTATAAGATTGCGATTAATGTTTTTAATCTCCACATAAGTGAGAAGCCCTACTCAAACTCGACGCGTACGCCTTCGAATTGTTCGAGGGCCTCCACCATGTCATAAGACACGGTGATGTCGTGCTTGGTGCCAAGGCTCAGCGGAGTATTGGTGCTGGTGTCGATGGCCTTGATTTTGAGGGTGGTGTCGCCCTTGTTGTCCTTGATGTATTTGGCAAGGACTTTATTGAAGCTCTCGTCAAAGATTTCTATCGGCACGGTGACGGTGAGGTGTTTCATCATTTCCTTCTGCATATCTTCCATGGAGTTGATGGACACGAACTTCATGTCTATGCGGTTGGGGATGTAGGGGTGTTCCTCCAGCTTGATTTTCATAAAGATTACGGCGTCCTTGACGAAGGAGTTTCTGACTCCGTGCCAGTTGTTGAAAATCATTATCTCGCCCTCGTTGGTGAAGTCCTCAATCTTGACTCGGCCGTAGGCGTTGCCTTTCTGGCTGATGCGTTCGTCAACCGAGGTGACGATGCCGCCACAGGTCCACTCGGAGCCCCTTGCGTGGAGTTCGCCCCTGTTGTCGGAACTCAGCTCGGCGGGGTGGGCGGTGCAGAATTTGCGCATGAAAAGTTTGTATTTGTCCAATGGGTGGGCAGAGAGGTAGATGCCTATGTAGCTGCGCTCGGTGTTGAGGGTTTCCAGGTCGAGGGCGTTGCTCATATACACGGGTGCGTCGGGCTTGGTGATGCTAAACTCCTCCATATCGCCGAAGAGTGAGGCCTGGGCTTGCATCTTGTCGTTCTGGCATTTGATGCCGTATTTCATGAGAGCATCTAGGAAGATGTCGCCCTTGTTGTTGACCAGGAAATACTGCTGGCGCTTGAGACCGAAGCTGTCGAGGGCCCCGCTGTGGATCAGAGCCTCCAGACATCGGCGGTTGACGTTGGTATAGTTGATGCGCTCGGCGAAGTTGTAGATGTCGGTGTAGGGGCCGTTCTTCTCGCGCTCGCTGATTATGTTTTCGGCCGCTGCCTCGCCCATATTCTTTACGGCGGCAAGGCCGAAGCGTATCTCGCCGTGCTTGTTGACGCCAAACTCTGAGAAGCTCTCGTTGACATCGGGCCCCATGGTGGTGATGCCCATCAGGCGGCATTCATCCATCAGTTTGGTGATTTCTTTGATATCGTTGCGTCGGCGCGTCATGATGGCGGCCATGAACTCGGCGGGGTAATGGGCCTTAAGGTAGGCAGTCTGGTAGGCTACCCATGAGTAGCAGGCGGCGTGCGACTTATTGAAGGCGTAGGATGCAAAGCTCTCCCAGTCGCCCCATATCTTTTCGAGCACCTTGGGGTCGTGGCCGTTTTTCTTTCCTCCCTCGATGAACATGGGCTTCATCTGCTCGACAATGGCTTTCTGCTTTTTTCCCATGGCCTTACGCAGTGAGTCGCTCTGGCCCCGGGTAAAGCCGGCTAGCAGTCGGCTGAGAAGCATGACCTGTTCCTGATAGACGGTGATGCCGTAGGTGTCCTTAAGGTATCGCTCCATCACGGGGATGTCATATTCTATCTTCTCCACTCCATGCTTGCGCCTGATGAAGGAGGGAATCTTGTCCATAGGCCCGGGGCGGTAGAGGGCGTTCATGGCTATGAGGTCCTCAAAGACGGTGGGGTGGAGCTCGCGCAGATATTTCTGCATGCCCGGCGACTCAAACTGGAATGTGCCGATGGTGCGGCCTTCCTGATATAGCTTGTAAGTCAACTCATCGTCCAGGGGAATGTTGTCCAGATCAATGTCAACGCCGTGTGTGCGCTTGATGATCTTGACGGCCTCCTTCTGCTCGGAGAGGGTCTTGAGGCCCAGGAAGTCCATCTTTATGAGTCCGGTTGACTCTATGACGTGGCCGTCATACTGAGTGACGGTGGTCTTCATTCCCGGGAAGTCGGGGTCGTCGGCTGTGGATACGGGCACATGGTCGCTGATGGGGTCGCGGCAGATGATGAATCCGCAGGCGTGGATGCCTGTGCCGCGGACGGTGCCCTCCAACTTGCGGGCGTACTTGATGGTGTTTCTCTCTCGCGGGTCGGAGCTGGCCTCAGCTTCTTGCAGTTCTGGCGTACACTTGATGGCGTTCTCCAGATTCATCTTCAGCTCTTTGCCCTTATAGTTTAGGCGGTCGGGAATGGCCTTGCATAGTGCATTGCTGATATTCAGCGGCAGTTTCTCCACTCGGGCCACGTCCTTCAGCGAGTTTTTGGTGGCCATGGTGGAGTATGTGATGATGTGAGCGCAGTTCTCGGCGCCGTATTTGTCCATCACCCACTGTAGCACCTTGCCTCGGCCGTCATCATCGAAGTCGGTATCGATATCAGGCAGCGATATGCGATCGGGGTTGAGGAAACGCTCAAACAGCAGGTCATATTTCAAGGGGTCAAGCCTAGTGATGCCCAGACAGTAGGCTACCACGCTGCCGGCAGCAGAGCCTCGGCCGGGGCCCACCCATACGCCCAGCTCATTGCGGGCGGAGTTGATAAAATCCTGAACGATAAGGAAGTATCCCGGGAAGCCCATAGTCTTCATCACGTGTAGTTCAAAGCGGATGCGCTCGTCCACTTCCTTGGGTATGGGGTCGCCGTAGATGCGCTTGGCGCCGTCGTAGGCCAGTTTGCCCAGATAGTCGGCCTCAAACTTGATGCGGTAGAGCTTGTCGACGCCTCCCATCTTCTTTACCTTGGCCTCAGCATCCTCGGCCGACATAGGGTTCTGGCCGTTCTCATCGCTGGTGAATTCGCGGATGATGTCCTGCTCGCTGAACTTGGTACGCCACTGCTCTTCGGTGCCGAACTCCACGGGTATAGGGAAGTTAGGCATGATGGGGTTGCTCTCAATGTTGTAGAATTCCACCTTATCCAGTATCTCGCACGTATTGGACAGGGCCTCGGGTAGGTCGCTGAAGATGGCATTCATTTCCTCGCGGGTCTTAAACCATTCCTGTTTGGAGTAAAGCATTCTGGTGGGGTCATCGAGGTCCTTGCTCGTGGAGAGGCAGAGCAGGTGGTCGTGGGCCTCAGCGTCATCCTCGTCCACAAAGTGGCAATCGTTGGTGCACACTACCTTGATGCCGTATTCCTTTGCCAGCTCCAGCAGCACCTTATTGGCTTGCTGCTGCAGAGGGAATGTCTCGCGGTTGGCGCGCTGGGTAGGATTCTTAACCTCGTGGCGCTGTACCTCCAGATAATAGTCGTCGCCCCAGATGTTATGATACCACTCGATGGCCTCGCGCGCACCCTCAATGTTATTCTCCAGAATCTTGCTGGGCACCTCGCCGGCAATGCACGCCGAGCAGATGATGAGGCCTTCGTGGAACTGCTTCAGGTCGTGGCGGTCTGTGCGCGGCCTGTTATAAAATCCGTCCACCCATGAGCGTGACACCAGTTTCACCAGGTTGTGGTAGCCTGTTTCGTTTTTGGCCAGCACTATGAGATGATAACCGCCGCGGTCGCCCTGTGTGTGATCCATGTCCTCTTTGTTGCGGTGGGCTACATACATCTCACATCCGCAGATGGGCTTAAAGGGCTCCAGCCCCTCCTTCTTGCGGTCCTTGTTGAGCTTAGCACAGGAGTCAACGAGCTCCTTGATGCCAAACATGTTGCCGTGATCGGTGATGGCCAGGCCTCTCATGCCGTTCTTGACAGCCTTGTCAATCAGCTTGGGAATCGGCGACATACCGTCGAGTATAGAATAGTACGTATGTACGTGGAGGTGAACGAAATCTTCCATAAAACATATAATCTTATATGCTGCGAAGTTAAGAAAAATCCCTCATCTTTCAAAGGTCAGTCAGCTCTTTTTCTTACCCTTTTTGCATATTAAAATCGCCAGACCGTTTCTGCAGCGGGTGTAGAGCTGCATCCGTTTGGCGCGGAAAAAACAGATTAAAATTCTTTGCCCAAGAGGCAAACCCCTATTTCCGAACTTTGCTCAACTGCCCTAAGCTCAGTGTTTTTTCTGCAAGTGAACTGATTTCTTTTCTCGATTAAGTTACAGCTCTGTGCAGAAAAACTCAGCGTACGTGTGTTTTACTAGCTTGTTGATATAGAAGAATGTCGCACGCGCAGGCTTAGGTATGTTTTTCACATGTTTCCGAGTCGTGCGTACGGCATTTTTCCAGTGTGCTCGCGAGGGGGGGGGGGAGAACGGCCTCTGCTTTGGGCGCAGGCTGTCCTGTAATAGAAAAAATAAAAAAACCTGTGGATAAATCCGCAGGTTTCAATCTCTCTTAGTTAATTCGCTAAGATTAAGCCTGAACAGTGTCAGCAGCTACAGTGTCAGCAGCAACAGTGTCAACAGCGGTGGTGTCAACGGTGCTGTCCTGAACAGAGTCGGTAGCCTCAGCCTTCTGTGCGTTGCCGCAAGAAGCGAAAGACATAGCTGCGAGAGCAACGAAAGCGAATAAAAGCTTCTTCATTTTTTTGTCTTAGTTAAAGTTAAACAATATTGTTTTATTAAAACCGAGTGCAAAGGTACGCACTTTTTTGAAAGTACAAACAAAATAGAGAATTTTTTTATGCTAAAAAATGTAACTTTTTTGTAATCGTCTGATATTCAGAAAGAAATTAAGAAATATTTTTTGGGGGCATTTTGCCAGATTACAAAAAAATGCTAACTTTGCGTTTCAAATTAGCCGTTTTACGGTTGTTTAGTGATGCAAGATACCAAGGCTGTTTATATCACTCTGGGCTGCAAGCTCAATTTTGCGGAGACTTCGTCGCTGGCTGATCGCCTGGAAGCCGCCGGTGTGAGACGTGTGGCCAAGGGCGAGAGGGCCGACATCTGTGTGGTGAACACCTGCACGGTTACTGAGACCAGTAACCACAAGTGCCGCCAGGCCATCAACCGCGCCCTGCGCGAGCACCCCGGCGCCATGATGGTGGTGATGGGCTGCTATGCCCAGCTGGCAGCGCGCCAGATAGCCGAGATGACGGGCGTAGACCTTGTGATCAGCATGGAGCACAAGGCTCGGGCGGCTGAGATGATAATGGAGGCCTTTGGCCAGCGCGTAGATGGGGCGAGACTTCATCGCTATGAGGAGGTGGAGCGTAAGGACATCCGCACCTTTATGCCTTCCTGCTCCAGCGGCGAGCGCACGCGCTTCTTTCTTAAGGTACAGGACGGCTGTGACTATTTCTGCACCTATTGCGCCATACCTTTTGCTCGTGGCCGCAGCCGCAACGGCAGTATTGCCAGCATAGTCAGTCAAGCGGAGGATGCTGTCAGGAGGGGAGGTCGCGAGATTGTCATCACTGGAGTGAATATCGGTGACTTTGGCAAGAGTACTAGTGAGACATTCTTCGATCTCGTCAAGGCGTTGGACAGGGTTGAGGGCATCGAACGCTACCGCATCTCGTCAATCGAGCCCAACCTACTGACGGAGCAGATAATTGACTACTGCGCCCAGAGTAGTCACTTCATGCCCCATTTCCATATCCCCCTACAGAGCGGCAGCGATGAGGTGCTGCGGCTGATGCACCGCCGCTACGATACCAGTTTTTTTGCCTCGCGCGTGGAATATATAAAGAAGGTTATGCCCGACTGCTTTATAGGTGTTGACATTATTGTGGGTACCCGTGGCGAGACTGACGATCTCTTTGAGGACTGTTATGCTTTTGCCCAAAGCATTGATGTGTCGCAGTTTCACGTGTTCAGCTATTCCGAGCGCCCGGGCACTGCAGCGCTGCGTATTCCCCATCAGGTGGACGAGGCTGTTAAGCATGAGCGTAGTCAACGGCTCATTGCTCTCTCTGAGCAGAAGCGCAAGGACTTCTATGCTCGCCACATTGGTCAAGAGCGCCCCGTGTTGACCGAGCATAGCCATCAGGGCTTGGCAGCCAAGGGCTTTACCGACAATTATATCCATGTGGAGGTGCCCATAGCGGCGGCTCCGCAGCCCGACAATGCCGTAGTCATCTATCGTCTCGCGGGGTTCAATGACGATGGAAGTGCTCTGATAGGGGAAACGGTGGAGGGAAATTAGGAATTAGGAATTAAAAATTAGGAATTAGAAATTGGAAATGAGGAACTTTTCCTAACTTTGCGATTTCAATAAACAGGCTATGAGTGTGAAACAGATTTCAGTCATAATCCTCAACTGGAACGGTGCCGATATGATGCGCCGCTTCCTCCCGTCAGTGGTGGAGCACTCGACCGAGGCTATCGTGATAGTGGCCGACAACGGTAGCACTGACAATTCGCTGGAGATGCTGCGTGAGGAGTTTCCTTCGGTCGAGATAATGGCCTTTGACCGCAACTACGGTTTTGCCGAAGGCTATAATAAGGCCCTGGCGCAGGTGGACACCCCCTACACCCTACTGCTCAACAGTGATGTGGAGGTTACTCCCGGATGGTTGCGCCCACTGCTGGAGTTTATGGAGGCTAATCCTGAGGCCACGGCTTGCCAGCCTAAACTGCGCAACTATAATCACAAGGAAATGTTTGAGTATGCCGGAGCCTGCGGTGGTTTTCTCGATCGCCTGGGCTATCCCTACTGCCGTGGCCGCATAATGAGCGATGTTGAGAAAGACGAAGGCCAGTATGACGGTCCGCCTGTGCCCGTGTTCTGGGCTACTGGTGCCGCCCTCCTCGTGCGCACGCGCGTATATAATAATGTAGGGGGGCTTGACGCCCGCTTCTTCGCTCATCAGGAGGAGATAGACTTCTGTTGGCGTCTCAAGAGCCGCGGCTATGGCGTGTGGTGTGTGCCCGAAAGTGTAGTCTATCATCTGGGCGGTGCCACTCTCGACAAGAGTAATCCCCGCAAGACATTTCTTAACTTTCGCAACAATCTGCTGATGCTCTACAAGAATCTGCCTGACGGTCGCCGCACCTTGGTGCTCGCTATACGCTACTTCCTCGACTATTTGGCGGCTTTGCAGATGTTGCTGGGCGGCAAGCGCAAGGATGCCTTGGCTGTGGTGAGGGCGCGCTTTGAGTATTCCCACATCAGGCATGAGTTTGACATCCAGCGCCGCCAGAATCTGGAGGCTGCCAAGGTGAGCGACATTGCCGAGCAGCGGCCACGCAGCCTGCTGTGGGCATACTATGTCAGGAGGAGACGCAAATATTCCGACTTTAAATAATCTGTGGGGTAGGGTGCCTTTTTCAAAACAAATGTGTAATTTTGTCGCAGCAAATTTTATCAACCTAAAAAAGAAAAAACTATGGAATTCAACATTACTGATCAAAACTATGATGCCTTTGTAGCTCAGGGTAAGCCTATGGTGATTGACTTCTCTGCCGAGTGGTGTGGTCCCTGCCGCAAGATGGCCCCTGTTATTGAAGAATTTGCCAAGAAATACGACGGCAAGATGATTATCGGTTCCTGCAATGTAGATGAGAGTGAGGAGCTGACTGCTAAGTTTGGCATTCGCAATATCCCCGCCATCTTCTTCTTGAAAGAAGGGCAGATTGTTGACAAGATTATTGGCGCCGTTACTCCTGCTGCTGTGGAGGAGAAGATTCAGGCCCTGCTTTAGTAGATAGGCCGATGCGCAAGAGAGAATACAATACGGCCCTGAAGGCGTTAAGCTTTCAGGGCCGTTGTTTTTTCTGCTTTATTCGTCGGGAGGCAGGCTCTTAGGCTCTGCAGATTTCGGTGTTGTTTCCGTTGCGTTGCATAACACGCGCAGCAAACTTTAATAGGACAATGGTTTCCGGACGGGGGCAGATTTCTGAGCGTAAAGTTTCATTCATAGGCATCTTGTGTTATAAGGTACATTAATATAACGCAAGAAAGACCTTTATATTATGTGAGGGAGAAATTTTTTTTATTCTGCGTAAAGGGCAATGTTGCGCTCCTGGGCAATGTTGCGCATATTTATGACTGCATAGCGCATACGACCAAGGGCCGTGTTGATGCTGATGTTCAGTTTCTCGGCTATCTCCTTAAACGACATGTTGTCATAGAATCGCATCCTTACCACCTCGCTCTGCGGCTCGGGCAGCAGGTCCATAATGGCCTTGGCATCCTTGAGCGACTGGCTGATGAGCATTTGGTCTTCGGTGTTGTGTTCTGCCAGACGTGCATTATTGAGCAGGTCGTATTCGGCCTCGTCATTTGATATGGTATTGGCCTGTTCCTTCTCGCGGAAGTAGTCCATTACCAGGTTGTGGGCAATGCGCGTAATCCATGCCTGAAACTTGCCGTAGCCAGTGTAGCTGTTGTCCTGTATGCGCGTAATAACCTTGAGGAAAGTGTCTTGAAACAGGTCGTTGGCCACTTCCTCATCGTGTACGATATAATAAATATAAGAATAAAGCTTTGACTGATATCTGCTAAGCAGTACGTCAAAAGCCGTGTTGTTGCCTTCTGCATAAAGACTGACCAGTTCATCGTCGGTCAGGGCTTGGAATTTAATCATTACTTTACATGTGAAAATTAGAGTAATGTCAATCCGATAGGCAAAAGGTTTTAGAGGGTTGTTGGATAATATGGTTTGTAAAATCGATGCAAAGAAACGCTTTTTTCCTGAAACAGCCAAATTTTTTTAGGAAAAACCACCCTTTTTGTGCCTTTATGTGGTTTTTCCTGCAAGATTGAGGAAGAAAAAGGAAGCTTTTTCCTTACTTCAGGAAAGCGAAGAATACAGCCAGCATAATGCAGAAGAATGCCACTACGTGGTTCCATTGCAGCTGCTCGCCGCGAAACATAAATGTAGCTATCACTGTGAAGACGATTAGTGAAAGGGCCTCCTGAATCACCTTGAGTTGCATTAGTGAGAATGGGCCGCCGTTTTCGCGAAAACCGATGCGGTTGGCTGGCACCTGACACATGTATTCGGCCAGGGCTATAAACCATGAGAACAGTATCACGCCAATCAACGGCCAGTGGCTTATACGTCCAGTCTGCTGTAGTTTGAGGTGCCCGTACCAGGCCAGGGTCATGAAAGTGTTGGAGATAATGAGCAGGATGATAGTGTAGAAAGCTGACATGGGAGAGGTTTTTATTTACGGCGTGCAAAGGTAGTATTTTCTTCTGGCAGAACGGCGCATTGTTGCTAATTTTGTGCTACAAAAGGAGCCAATATTACATTTGTTGGTGTTGCGAGGGGCTTATTCCAAAAAAAAGTGGCAACTTTGCATTTCGTTATGGATTTGATAGCACTCTTTTTAGTAATAATTAAAGGTCTGTTTATCGGCGTGATATGCTCTGCGCCGTGCGGACCTGTTGGTGTGCTATGTATCCAGCGCGTGCTGAAGAAGGGATTCCGCTTTGGTATTATTACAGGTATGGGCGCTGCGCTGAGCGACATTATTTATGCGTTGGTGTCAGGACTGGGCATGAGTTTCGTGACCGAGTTTGTGAAGAATGAGAGTAACAAACTGATTATGCAGCTGGCGGGTAGTGCTATGCTGCTGGTGTTTGGTCTATATATGCTGTTGAGCCGTCCCAAGAAGCATGACGTGAGGGTGTCGCAGGATAAGACCTTCCTAAACAATTTCCTTACAGCCTTTTTGCTCACCTTCTCCAATCCTTTGATTATCCTGCTATTCCTGGTGTTGTTTGCACGCTTCGACTTTATTACCCCCGATCTCCCAATAAACATGGGCTTTGGCTTCCTTGCTATCATTGTGGGTGCCATGCTATGGTGGTTTTTCCTCTCGTTTGTCATCAATAAGATTCGCAATGCTTTCAGCGACAAATATATCCGCGGTCTTAATATTACTATCGGTTCCATCGTGATTGCCGCTGCCATTGCGGGATTTGTTTTCACCATCACTGGCCTCCATTGGTATTAGGAAAGAGTTAAGAGAGGATATATGTTTGTTGCACAGAAACTCAGGGCGGAGAATATAGCCGAATACCTTCTTTATATGTGGCAGGTTGAAGACCTCATCAGAGCCTTCAGCCTGGACATTGACAAACTTTACGACAGCTACCTGTCGCGTTTCGACAACCTCAGCGCTGAGCAGCAGCAGGAGTTGCGCCATTGGTATGCCGACACTATTGAGATGATGCGTAGCGAAGGTGTGGTAACCAAGGGCCATATGCAGATATGTCACAACGTGATTATCAACCTTACCGATTTGCACCAGCGCCTCATGGCTTCGCAAAAATATCCCTACTATCATGCAGCCTACCATAAGGTGTTGCCGCTTATTGTGGAGTTGCGCGCCAAGCAGGACAAAGCTGATGAGCATCCCGAGCTTGAGACTTGCTTCGAACTGCTATACGGAGTGATGCTGCTCAAGATGCAGGGACGCAAGGTGAGCACCGACACTGCCAAGGCAGTGGAGACAGTGTCTGCTTTTCTCGGCAGCTTGAGCGATTATTATAAAAAGGAAAAGGAAGGATTACTAGAATTTTAATATTATGAACATACTTGTTACCGGAGCCAATGGTCAGCTAGGAACAGAGCTGCGCAATCTTGCACCTCTCTATGCAGACTGCAACATTGTTTTCACCGACGTGGCAGAGCTGGACATCACAGATGCTGTAGCTGTAGAGGCCGCCGTGGAAGAAAATGCGGTTGACCTCATTATCAACTGCGCGGCCTATACCGCTGTGGATAAGGCAGAGACCGACGTGGAGCGTGCCAGGGTGCTCAATGCTGAGGCTCCTGCGCTGTTGGCCAGAGCTGTGGCTGGTCGTGGCGGCGAAATCATCCATGTCTCCACCGACTATGTTTTTGGCGGTCAGGCCTGCACTCCTTACACAGAGGATATGCCCACAGCTCCCTGTTCTGTCTATGGGCGTACTAAGCTTGATGGCGAAAAGGGTGTCATTGCTGCTAACTCCCGCCATGTCATTGTGCGCACGTCATGGCTCTATTCGCCTTATGGCAATAATTTCGTCAAGACGATGTTGCGCCTGGGCCGCGAGCGTGACAGGCTCAATGTCGTATTCGATCAGGTGGGCTCTCCCACTTATGCCGCAGACCTTGCCAAGGCTCTGCTCATAATTGCTACGGCAGCGGACAAGACCTACGGCGTTTTCCACTATAGTAATGAAGGTGTTATTTCATGGTACGACTTCACCAAGGCCATTCATCGTCTGGCTGGCATAACATCCTGCGATGTACAGCCTATACTGAGTAGTCAGTATCCTACCCCGGCAGCGCGTCCCGCCTACTCGGTGTTTAGTAAGGAAAAAATCAAGCAGACCTACGGAGTGAGTGTTCCCTATTGGGAAGACTCGCTACGTCTATGTCTCCAGAGACTGAATGCCTTTGCCGAGGGGTCTTGAAAAAGCCATATAGAGTCTATGGCACCATAGCCACAATCGCCACGACAAAAACATATTTCCTATGAACGAGATAACACGCCGCCGTACCTTTGCTATCATTTCCCACCCCGATGCGGGTAAGACAACGCTTACTGAGAAGTTGCTGCTTTTTGGTGGGCAGATTCAGGTTGCCGGTGCGGTAAAGAACAACAAGATACGCAAGACCGCCACCTCCGACTGGATGGAGATAGAGAAGCAGCGCGGTATCTCCGTCACCACCAGCGTGATGGAGTTTGACTATAAGGACTACAAGGTCAACATCCTTGACACTCCAGGCCATCAGGACTTCGCGGAGGATACCTTCCGCACCCTAACCGCTGTGGACAGTGTAATAATTGTAATCGACGGTGCCAAGGGCGTGGAGACCCAGACGCGCAAGTTGATGACCGTGTGTCGTATGCGCAAGACTCCTGTTATCATCTTTATTAACAAGATGGACCGAGAGGGTCAGGATCCTTTCGACCTTCTCGATGAGTTGGAGCAGGAGCTGCAGATAAAGGTGCGCCCGCTAAGTTGGCCTATCAATCAGGGTGAGCGCTTCAAGGGTGTGTATAATATCTATGAGCGCAACCTCAACCTCTTCACCCCGGACAAGCAGAAGGTCACCGAGCATGTGGAAGTGGCCATCGACAGCTCTGACCTGGAGGCTCACGTGGGTGACAAGGATGCCGCCAAACTGCGTGAAGACCTTGAACTGATTGACGGAGTTTATCCCGAGTTTGACGTTAACACCTACCTTAGCGCAGATGTGGCGCCAGTGTTCTTCGGCTCCGCGCTCAACAACTTTGGCGTGCAGGAGTTGCTCGACTGTTTCGTGGAGATTGCCCCCTCGCCCAGGCCTGTTCAGGCAATGGAGCGGGTGGTAGAGCCAGAGGAGAGTAAATTTACAGGTTTTATCTTCAAGATTACTGCCAATATCGACCCCAACCATCGCTCGTGTATCGCCTTCTGCAAGGTGTGCAGCGGTAGGTTTGTCAGGAATGCGCCCTATCTCCTTGTGCGAAGCGGCAAATCAGTGCGTTTCTCGTCCCCCACCCAGTTTATGGCACAACGCAAGAGTACCATTGATGAGGCTTGGCCCGGTGACATAGTGGGACTACCCGATAATCAGATGTTTAAGATAGGTGACACCCTCACCGAGGGCGAGCAGCTTCACTTTAAGGGCTTGCCCAGTTTCTCGCCTGAGTTGTTCAAATACATTGAGAACGCCGACCCCATGAAGGCCAAGCAGCTTAATAAGGGTATTGAGCAGTTGATGGACGAAGGTGTGGCGCAGCTGTTTGTCAATCAGTTTAATGGCCGCAAGATTATTGGCACTGTCGGTCAGCTGCAGTTTGAGGTTATCCAGTATCGCCTGGAGAATGAGTATAATGCCAAGTGCCGCTGGGAGCCCATCAGTCTCTACAAGGCCTGTTGGATAGAGAGCGATGACCAGGCTGAGCTCGATAATTTCAAACGTCGCAAGTACCAGTACATGGCTAAGGATCGCGACGGGCGCGACGTATTTCTGGCCGACAGCGGATATGTGTTGCAGATGGCTCAGCAGGATTTCAAGAATATCAAATTCCACTTTACTAACGATTTCTAAATGAAGCACAATAGAGAATGGCCATTTGACAAGGAAGACATGGCTGAGGCAGTGAGAGTGCTCAAGGCTGGTGGAGTAATCCTTTATCCTACTGATACCGTGTGGGGTTTGGGCTGCGATGCCACTAACGCGGAAGCCGTAGAGCGCATATATAAGATTAAGCAGCGCGATGACAGCAAGGCTCTCATAGTGCTGGCCGACAGCGATGCCATGATTAGCCGCTACGTGGTAGAGCCGCCTGAGGTGGCGTGGGATGTCATAGAGTTGGCCAATAAACCGACGACCATCATCTTCGACCAAGGGCGTAACCTTGCCCCTAATCTGCTGGCACAGGATGGCAGTGTTGGCATTCGCCTTAGTCGCGAGGACTTCTCCAGTCAATTGTGCTTCCATCTCCGCAAGCCAATTGTCTCCACGTCTGCCAATATCAGCGGTCAGCCTACACCGCGTATTTTCCGCGAAATCACCGAGGAAATTCGCCAGCAGGTGGACTACGTTGTCAGCTATAGGCAGCACGATACCATACCCGCTGCTCCATCGTCAGTCATCAGGCTTGGACGTGGCGGAGAAGTGAAGGTTATCAGAAAATAAATGAAAAAAGGAAGATGAGTAATTTCTTAATGAAGATAACGACATGGATTAAGACTCACCTCAAGGGCAAACAGCTGATTTTGCTTTTGAGTCTTATGGTTGGCGTGTTTACCGCGCTGGCCGCCTTGGTGCTTAAGAATCTCATCGAACTTATTGCGCACTTGCTTACCCACGGTTTTGACATTACCCATATCAACTGGCTTTATCTGGTATATCCTGCCATCGGTGTGCTGCTCAGTGCAATATTCATCCGCTATATTGTGCGTGACGATATCGGTCACGGAGTGACCAAGATTCTTTTTGCCATCTCGCGCCGGCGGGGTAGGATAAAGGCCCACAACTGCTGGTCGAGCGTCATAGCCAGTAGTATCACTATCGGCTTTGGTGGCTCGGTGGGCGCAGAGTCGCCCATCGTACTTACGGGTTCGGCCATCGGCTCATCGCTTGGCAGGATTTTTCGCGTTGATCAGAAGACACTGATGCTCCTTATTGGCTGCGGAGCTGCAGGGGCTATTGCCGGTATCTTCAAGGCTCCCTTTGCCGGACTGCTTTTTACGCTTGAGGTATTGATGCTCGATCTAACGATGTCCCATCTGGTGCCGCTGCTTGTGTCGTGCGTGACAGCTTCTATACTTACCTTTGCCATCAGCGGATTTGACTCAATGTTTGTTTGCCGTAACGTTGAGGAGTTTCGTATAGCCTATGTATGGCCGGTGATAGTATTGGGCATAGCCTGCGGCCTTGTTTCGCTATATTTTACCAAGGTCACCAACGCCATAGAGACTCTTTTTCGCAAGATTCGCGGTATGTATACGAAATGGGTGATAGGTGGCGTAATCCTCAGCACGCTGGTGTTTTTCTTCCCCATGCTGTATGGCGAGGGCTATGGCACCATCAATAATCTGCTTAACGGCAATCCTGCCGACCTGCTAAACAATTCGCCGTTCTACGGCACCAATATGCTGCTTGTCATACTTGGATGCGTAATCCTCTTCAAGGCAGTGGCCTCAACGGTGACCACCAGTGCCGGTGGCTGCGGCGGACTGTTTGCTCCTTCTCTGTTTCTGGGCTGTATTACTGGCTTCCTCTTTGCCAGTCTATGGAATATGTGGGGACTCATTTCGCCAATGCCCGCCACTATCAGTTGCCTGCTGGGCATGGCGGCGGTGATGGCGGCGGTGATGCATGCACCGCTGACCAGCATCTTCCTTATAGCTGAGATTACCGGAGGCTACGACCTGCTTGTTCCGTTGATGCTAGTGACGGTTATCTCCTACATTACAATTAATATCTTTGAGCGCCACAGCATCTACTCAATGCGCTTGGCACAGAAGGGCGAACTCGTTACCCACCACAAGGATCAGGCCATTCTTACTCTGATGAGCCTTGACAGTGTCATCGACAGATATTGCATGAGGATTGCTCCCGACATGACGCTTGGCGATATGGTCCACCTTTTGGCTAAGGAGAAGGAGAACACCTTCCCCGTGGTTGACGGAGCCGACAATCTGCGCGGTCTCATCAATCTGGCGGATATCCGCAAGGTGCTCTTCCGCCAGGAACTTTACAATGTCTTTACCGCTGAGCAGCTGATGCAGGATGCGCCTGATATTATAAGCATCAATACGCCCATGACCCATGTCATGGCCAGCTTTGAGAAGTTTGGCACCGATGTGCTGCCAGTGGTGGACGAGAACGCCCGCTTCGTGGGTATTATCCACAAGACGGCTCTCTTTGAGGCCTATCGCCAGACTCTGGTGGATTTCTCGGAAGAGTAAGAAGGAATCAGTGAATAGTAATTAAGTTTTTGGGAAGTTGGCAATAAGAATATGGATAAGAAAGATTTGCGTATAGTTTACCTGGGCACTCCCGATTTTGCCGTGGAGGCTCTAAAGGCTCTTGTTGAGGGTGGTTACAATGTCGTGGGTGTGGTCACTATGCCCGACAAGGCTGTGGGTCGGCACCAGAACCACCTGCAGGCCAGCCCTGTAAAGGAATATGCCGTGCAGAAAGGTCTGCCGGTGTTGCAGCCGGAGCGTCTGAAGGACGAGCAGTTTATAGAGCAGCTTAGGGCGTTCAGGGCAGATTTGCAGATAGTTGTGGCTTTCAGGATGCTGCCCGAGGTGGTGTGGGCCATGCCGCGTCTGGGTACTTTTAATATTCATGCGTCATTGCTGCCGCAGTATCGTGGAGCCGCGCCCATCAACTGGGCCATTATCAATGGCGACAAGGAGAGCGGTCTCACCACGTTTTTCCTGCAGCACGATATTGATACGGGCAATATTATCGACCAAGTGCGCGTGCCTATTGGCGAAAATTGCACCTTCGGCGAACTGCACGATAAGTTGATGGCACTCAGCGGCGCCTTGGCTGTCAAGACGGTTGACAGCATTATTGACGGCACAGTCAGCAGTACTCCGCAGAGCGAGTTTGCCACGGATGAGCCGCTACGCCCGGCTCCTAAGATTTTTAAGGAGACATGCCGTATCGACTTGACAAAATCCCTCGATGAAATCTATGATTTTATTCGCGGGCTCTCTCCCCACCCAGGCGCGTGGGCACTGCTACAGAACGGTGCTATGCAGCAGGAGATAAAGATTTTTGGGGCGCAGAAGGTGGTGCAGTCGCACGACTGCGCCGAGGGCACGGTGCTGCCAGGACGCAAGACGCTCGACATTGCGGTGCGTGGCGGAATGCTACGTATTACGGAGCTTCAGCTCGCGGGCAAGAAGCGTATGCCTGCGGCAGCTTTTCTTAATGGCTTTAAGTTCAGTGGCGGGGAGGTCTTAATCTGATTTTCTAGTCTCACTAGTCTTACTAGTCCTACTGGTATTTACTAGTTTTACCAGATATCCTTGCTAACTTCCAATAAAAAAAGGAGCTACAGCTCCTCGTAGTCCACGTATTCCCCTTCGTTTTTGCCGATAGGCTGTTCGCCATAGTTGGCTTTCTTTGTTGTGGACTGTTGTCGCGTAGTCGTTTGTTGCCGGTGCGAGGATGTTTGCTGTCGTTGCTGCTGTTCGCCACCGATGGTGCCGAAGGCATCGCGCCAGATTGAGCCGATGGCCTTAGCGCAGAAATAGACGATTATGAATAGTAGGAGCAGGCTAAGCACGCTCATTTTTCAGAAGTTTCTTACTGGTGATTAGTGAAAGGATAATGTACCACGCTATCACAGCGCCGATGGCGGCAATGAGGCGAGTGAGGCTGCACATTGCGCCTATGGCCAGCAGCAGCATGGAACTGAGCAGGAAGATATAGCGCACCTTGTTGTCCTGCCAGCTGAAGTTCTTGAATTTCAGGGCAAATAAGGGCTTCTCGCAGATAAGCAGCGCGCAGCTGATGATAATCAGCACGCACATAACCACTATGCCAGCCAGGCTGTAGTGCCAGTTGCTGCTGTTGAGGGTGAGCCAGTCGGGGTGGTTGCCCAGGGTGATGACCGCGGAGGCCACCAGCAGGGCATTGGCGGGGGTGGGCAGTCCTATGAAGGAGTAGGTCTGCCGTTCGTCGGTATTGAACTTGGCCAGTCTCAGTGCAGAGAAGGCGGCTATGAGGAAGGCGGCGGCGTTGAGATAGCGCAGCGGATTGCCAGCCAGTGAGATGTCGGCCTGTGACACGTAGGTCTGAATATATGCCGAGAGCAGCGTGAACACCATAGTGGCGGGTGCAAGGCCGAAGGTGATGAGGTCGGCCAGCGAGTCAATCTCCTTGCCCATTGGGGAGCTGACGCCCAGCTTGCGCGCAGCGAAGCCATCGAAGAAATCAAACAAGGCGCCCATCACGATGAGCAGCAGGGCCATCATCGGGCGCGAGTGGAAGGCATAGGTTACGGCAATGCAACCGCACATCAGGTTGCACAGCGTAATAGTGTTGGGAATGTGTCGTTTCATGGTTGTTCTTTGCCGTTGAGGCGAGCAATAACTGTGCTGTTGCCCACTGTGGGCTGTCCTATCTTGACGAGCACCTCGGCATCGAGGGGAAGGAATACGTCCACGCGGCTGCCGAACTTGATGAATCCGAGGTGTTCATCAATAAAGCAACTGTCGCCTTCGCGGGCATAGGTGACGATGCGGCGGGCAATGGCTCCGGCAATCTGGCGTACCAAAATCTCGCCGTATTGCTCGGTCTCTATTACGATGGTGGAGCGTTCGTTCTCCATGCTGGCCTTGGGCAGCCAGGCTTTGTGGAAGTTGCCGTTCTCATGTTCCACCTTCTTGACCACGCCATCCACCGGGAACCAGTTGGCGTGGACATTGGTGAGCGACATAAAGATGGACACCATCTTGCGCGGTGCGCGGAAGTACTCGTTTTCCTCCACATCTTCCACCACCACGACCTTGCCGTCGGCGGGAGCTACCACCACTCCGTCGGTCTCGCCCTGGAAGTAGCGGATGGGGCAGCGGAAGAAGTTAACCATAATGGCATAGACCACCAGCGAGACACCCAGTACCGTATAGAATATGAAGTCGAGATGGAGCAGGTGGACGAATATCCAGAAGCAGAGCGCGTTGAGCACCAGCAGCAGCAGGCCGCTGACAGTGAGGGTGGATGTGCCCTCGTGGTGCAGGCGAATCTTTTTAATCTTCTTTATCTTGCCTAAGCTTTTCATTATTTTACTTGTCTGCCTTATGTCCGGCAGGTATCAATATGCAAATATAGGCATTTTTTGTGGCAGGTTACACAAAAGAACGATTTTTTTGCCTTTTTTAGCGTTAATGAAACATTTTTTAAGACAAAAGGTGTAAAAGGTAATACAGATGCCCTCTCCGCGAAGTGAGAGGGCAGGAGAGTTATCGCTTGCCGGATGCAGCTGCGTGCATACGTCTCACGGCGCGGCGGTTGGCTTCGGCAGTGCGATGCTGTTCTTCCGACTGTTTCTGGGCTCGCTGCTGCTCCTGTCGCCGCAGGTTTTCCAGCACTATGTTGAGTGAGTTTTGGGCAGTCAGCATCTCCATTTTACTCAAGCCGCGCAGGCATTCCTTGAGTGTGCGCACGGCAATGGCCTGTGCGTGGTCAACCATGTTAAGGCCCTTGATGGTGAGCGAGATGTAGTTGCGGCGGAAGTCCACCCTTGCCTTGCGGCGGGTGACTAGGTGCATCTCCTCCAGCACGTTGATGGTGCGCGTCATGGTGGGCTTGCTGAATGACGTAGCCTCGCATAGGTCCTGCTGTGTGCAGAGGTCGCGGCTGCTGATGGCCATCAGCACGTCCCACTGCTCGCCGGTAACCTCCAGGCCGGCGGCACGGAAGTCGGCATTAAGCCGGCGGCGCAGGGCAGTGCTTACCTTGCCGTTCATCAGGGCGAAGATAAGGCGGTAGTCTAAGGTGGTGGTGGGAGTCATACGCAGAAACTTTGTTTTTGTTTGTGCAAAGATAGTGATTTTGCGCCTTAAAATGTCGTAGTTTGTCAGTAAAATAAAAAAGATTGTTGTCTGTTCAGGGTCAGTTGGGCCTGCCTGTATATTTATATATTATGTTCGCGCGTACATTATTTTATTTATTTAAGCGGTGACTGGAAAGGTCTTCATCTTCTAAAACGGGCACTTGCAGAGAGGGTGCGAATATGTATGTAAAGGAGGTTTTTTCAGGTTTTTTAGCAGTAAAAACGGAAATAAATGCTAATAAATGTCATTTTGTGGTGCTAAAATGTGGTTGGTTTAATAAGATTTCTTAATTTTGTCCCTTACATAGTGTAACTATGTCCGCGTGATTAAATCAAAATTATATAAATTTAAACTCAATGTGTATGAAAAACCGTTTATTCAGGTTTAGCAAGAAGCTCTTTGGAACAATGGGCTTGCTATTGATTGGCGCGTTGATGTATTCTTGCTCTGACGACTATGATCTGCCAGACAAGACGCCCGGTTGGCTTGGTAAGAGTATCTATGATTACTTGAAGGACCCCGCCAATGGCAACTACACCAACATGATCAGGCTGATCGATGATTTGGATTTCGCTACCGTGCTCGGTAAGACGGGTAGCAAGACTCTGTTTGTGGCCGACGACGAGGCTTTCGCAGAGTTCTACAAAAGCAACAGCTGGGGCGTAAGCAGCTACGACGAGCTGACCGATGCGCAGAAGAAACTGCTCCTGCACACCGCCATGCTCGACAACCCCTACCTCCTGGAGATGTTGCCCAACCTTTCATCGAACAACCAGAATTCTACCGGCTCCTACTTGGAGAAGAATCAGTGTATGCGTAGGCCTACCTCGCTTAACATTACTGACTCCATTTCATTCTTCAGCTGGAACAATCCTGCCATTCCGACCACCAACAACACTACCGACCGCGACTACTGGGCACGCTTCCGCGAGCAGTCGAAGGGCGGTATGTACATGGCCGGCGACGCCACTGTGCCCATGATGATCCACTGGATCAACGGCCAGATGGAGGAGCAGGGCATCACCGACGAGGACTTTGAGGTAATCGTTGGTCGCCCGCGCGAGAAGAATGATGTATATATATATGGTAGTAAGATTGTGGAGCAGGACATCACCTGCCAGAACGGTTACATCGACCGCATGGACCGCGTGCTGCTGGCTCCGACCAACCTGGCCGAGATGATCCGCACCAACGGCCATACCAATCTCTTCAGCCATCTGATGGACCGCTTCAGTGCTCCGTTCTATAGCTCCAGCCTTACCAACTCGCTGCGTCAGCTGCCTGGCTACGAGGCCGTTGACTCCGTGTTTGAGAAGCGCTACTTCGCCGCCCGCTCGCAGGGTGGTTCAGCCCTGGAGACTGACCCGCAGAACAGGCGCGTGAGCTACTTCCTCAACTACGACCCGGGATGGAACACCTACTTCAATGCCAGCCACGGCGTGCAGCAGGATATCGCTGCCATGTTCGTGCCCTCCGATGAGGCCATGGCTAAGTACTTCCTCCCCGGCGGCGGTGGCGAGTTCCTGATGAACGCCTACTCAACCCTGCCCAACACCGAGGCAAACCTGGAGGTTAACCTCGATCAGATCCCCCTGGAGGTTATCCAGGCCCTCATCAACAACCTGATGAAGATTTCCTTCGTCGAGTCCGTGCCGAGCAAGTATCTCAGCATCATGAACGACGCACGCGACCCGATGTTCTCCGATGTCAACTCCGTGGAGGAATACTGCCAGAAGATTGACACCTGCCTCATTGCCAACAACGGCGTGGCCTACATCATGAATGAGGTGCGCACACCGGCCAAGTACGCCTCCGTGTCCGCTCCTGCACTGGTAGGCGACAGCCTGAGGATATTCAACTGGGCCATCACGGCTGATGACAAGTACATCACCAACCCCAACTCCGCCCCGCTGAATGCGTTTATCTCCACCTACCTGCTGGCCATGAGCTCCAACTTCAGCTTCTTCATCCCCACCGACAACGCGCTGAAGCGCTACTACGATCCTGTGTCGATGGTTTACAGCCAGCCCTACATGCTTGCCTTCAACTTCGACAGCAAGAACGTGTCATCCCCCATCTCGGCATACGCCTACAAGTATGATCCCTATACCCACCAGACCGACTCCGTGCGTATGACCGCCACCATCAAGGCAGCCCAGCTCAACAACCGACTGAAGGACATGCTTGACGCTCACATTATCGTACACGACTCCGACGACGTTGACGGCATCCTCAGCGGCAAGGCCTTCTACACCACCAAGGGCGGTGCCCCCATCAAGGTTATCAACCCCGAGCAGGGCATCAACGGCGGCAAGGTGCAGGGCGCTTGGCAGATTGAGCATGACGAGTACTGCAAATTCCAGGAGATTTTCGACCAGAGCCGCAAGACCAATGGCTACGGTAACGGTATGACCTACATCATCGACCGTCCCATCCAGTCCACCGTTCACTCTGTTTATAGTGTTCTCAACGCCAACGGTGCCGAGGATTCACCTTACAGCAGGTTCTTCGAGCTCTGCCAGGTTAACCCCACCGTTATCGAGGAGGCCGGCTTCGTAGATGACGAGACTCTCTTCCCCGACCGCACCAAGAAGGACAAGGGTCTGGAGAAGTACAACATCTTCACAGCCAACAATCCGTGTATGGACTACAACGTGCGCTTCTTCAGCACCTATCGCTACACCGTCTATATCCCCACCAACTCCGCTGTGGAGGCCGAGATAGAGAAGGGTCTGCCCACATGGGAGAGCATTGAGGAGTTTATCAACGATGCCAAGCAGGAGATCCAGGAAAAGGAAGAGCACAGTGCTATCTATAATCCCGAGGAGGACACCAAGGCCTACAAGCTCAAGGCCCAGGCCATGTGTACCGCCCTGCTCAACTTCGTGAAGTACCACTTCCAGGATGACGCCATCTACAACGACAAGCCCGCCCTCCCCGCCACGGCTTTCGAGACGGCTTGTATCAATGCTGAGACCAACCGCTACATCACCGTTACCGTACAGCGCAACGGCCTCAACAACTTCAGCGTTACCGACCAGGCCGGCAACACTCGCCACATCGACTCCTCGCGCAACAACATCCTGACGCGTGACCTCCAGTTTGATAAGGCAGGCGCAAGTGCCACCACCATTGAGACATCTTCATTTGCTGTGCTGCACCAGATTGACGGTGTCCTCAACTTCACCAAGCTGCCCAACGGCAGATACGAAGGACTCTACGACACCTCTGCCAAGGCCAGGAAGTTCATGGCAAAGTATCCAATCAGATAAATTAGTGCAACTATGAATAAGATAAAGTATCTATTGTTACTCTTCCTTTGCTGTGGCCTGAGCCTGACTTATGCCCAGAAGAGGATTTCGGGACATGTCTTTAATCCCAAGGACGGTCCTATCATGATGGCAAATGTGCTTGAGATTGATGCGAACAATCGTATTCAGTCCTCAACTCAAACCGATATGAGTGGTAACTTTGCCTTGACCATCAAGAACCCCAAGAACAAGCTGAAGGTTTACTTCTACGGTTACCGCGCCTTTGAGCAGGTGATCGGTGACAAGACATCCTTCCGCATCCAGCTTGTGGACAATACCCAGGCCCTCAAGGAGGTTAAGGTCACCGGCCGCAAGGTGGTAAAGTCCAACGGACTCACCATTCCCGAGCGCGAGGTGTCGGTTGCCACCCAGAAACTTGATATGGACGAGATGAAGGGCTTGGCCTTTGAGTCTGCCGACCAGGCGCTGCAGGGCCAGATAGCCGGTCTCGACGTTGTGGCCAACTCCGGTAACCTCGGTTCGGGTATGAGTATGCGCGTGCGTGGTGTCACCACCATCAGCGGCAACCAGGAGCCCCTTATCGTAGTCGATGGCCACATCCTGGAGAACTACTCCTCCACCGACATCGACCTGCAGGATATGGACAACCAGGAGCAGTTTGCCAATCTGCTGTCCGTAAACGTGGAGGATATCAAGTCTATCGAGGTTAAGAAGGACGCCGGTGCCTGCGCCATGTGGGGATCGCGCGGTTCCAATGGTGTAATTGAGATTACCACCCGCCGTGGTGCCAAGGGTAAGACCAAGGTCAGCGGCAACTACTATTTCTCAGGCAGCTGGCAGCCCGCAGGCATGAAGATGCTCAACGGTGACGGCTACACCATGATGCTCAAGGAGGGCTACTTCAACCCCCGCCAGAGTGACCTCACCTCAAACATCCTGGAGCTCATGTACAACCCCGAGCGCCCGATGTACTACAACAACTACAACAAGAACACCGACTGGGTTGAAGAGGTAACACAGTTTGGCCAGGCCCACAAGTTCTATGTAAACCTCAGCGGTGGTGGCGACCAGGCACAGTTCCGCGTCTCCGCCGGCTACGACCACGAGACCGGTACCATCATCAAGCAGGTGCTCGACCGCTTCTCCACCCGTATGACCCTCGACTATCAGGTGTCTAACCGCATCCAGTTCAGCTCTAACTTCAGCCTTACCTACACCAAGAACAAGCAGAACTACGCCGACATTCTTGCCAAGGCTTACAAGGCTATGCCTAACATGAGCATCTGGCGCTACGACGGCGACGAGAACACCGGTGAGTACTTCAAGATGTACCGCACGGCCGGTAACACGGGTTCCACCTACTACAATGCTGACGGTTCCATCAAGGACGGCTACAGCTCCTACTATCTGAAGGACATGGTTGACAACGGTAACCCCGTGGCCATAGCCAACCTCTCATGGAAGCACACCAGCCAGTATCAGATTGTTCCCCAGTTTGAAATCAGATACAAGCTGCTCGGTATTGACGGAAACAAGACTCAGCTCAACTATCGTGGTGAGGTTTATATGAACTCAACCTCCAACACCACTGAGGCTTACTATCCCGGCGTGCTTTCCTCCTCCGACTGGTCATCCGGCATCAACGAGGCAGGAACCTCCTCCTCGCGCGGTCTTACCTTCACCACCCAGCACGACCTGACCTTCATTCCCAAGCTGAGTGAAGACCACAGCCTGTCGTTCCTGCTCCGTGGTGAGCTGAGCACCTACACCGGCTCCAGCCAGCAGCTGAAGTCCACAGGTCTTGTAGGTGGCATCACCGACCCGACCGTTGAGGCTTACCTCGTACTTGACCATATCTACAACTACCCGTCCACCAGCACCTCTAAGTCTCATGGCTTGAGCTTCCTGGCCACGGCCCACTACTCCTTCAAGTCGAAGTACTCCCTCGACGCCACCCTGCGCGCCGACGGTAGCACCTCCTTCGGTAAGGACAAGCGCTGGGGTTACTTCCCCGCAGTTTCCGCCCGTTGGAACATCAGCGACGAGTATTTCTTCCGTCCCTTCAAGAAGGTTGTCAACATGCTGGCCTTCCGTCCGGGTTGGGGTATCACGGGTAACGCCCCCTCCACCAACTCTACCATATTTAATAAGTACTCCAGCAACGGCACCTACGCCACCGGCCGCAACAACATGGCAGCCATCCGCCCCACCAACATGCGCCTCACCACCCTCCAGTGGGAGAAGACCAGCTCTTGGAATATGGGCTTCAACCTCGGCCTCTTTGATGCCCTCGTGGAGTTTGACTTCAATATCTATCAGAAGCGCACCACCAACCTGCTGCAGTCGGGCGTGAGCATTCCTACCTCCACCGGTTTCTCCTCTCTGGAGTGGGCCAACGTCGGTTCTCTGAAGAACACCGGTTGGGAACTTGCTGCCAACACCCGTCCGCTCCTGCCTAAGGAGAGCAAGTTTAACTTCAGGCTTAAGTTCAACGCTTCGCAGAACAAGAACCGCATCACCTCAATGGACGCCAGCGTGCTGTCTGCTATCAACAGGGACTTCAACTATGCGATTGATGACGTTTATCCTCACAATCGCTACCTCAGCCGCGTTCAGATAGGCAACGCCCTCTACTCCATCTACGGTTTCCGCTACCTCGGCGTTTACCGCTATGACTACGACCACTCGGGCTACTTTGCCGATGAGTCGAAGAACGCAGTCTATGGCGAGAACACCGCAGCCGCAGCCGCAGCCCGCGGAGAGAACGCCAGCTGTCCTATCGCTTACGATGCCAACGGCAACATCATCTTCGATGCCAGCGGCAATCCGCTCCGCATGTACTACAACTACGGCGCTACCAACTATCAGTTCTCCGGCGGTGATGCCATGTATGAGGATATCAACCACGACGGTCAGATCAATGAGTTGGATATCGTCTATCTCGGCAACTCCAACCCGACCTTCACCGGCGGTTTCGGTATTGACTTCACCTACGGCCGTTGGCAGCTGAAGACCAGCTTCAACATCCGTACCGGTGCCAAGATTGTCAACGTTGCCCGTATGGTGGCTGAGCAGATGCGTACCAACGACAATCAGTCGAGGGCCGTCAACTGGCGCTGGCGCAAGAACGGTGACAAAACCGAGATTCCCCGTGCGCTCAACAACAATGCCGGTTCTTCCTACAACGCACTGGCCTCCGACCGCTACGTAGAGTCTGGCGACTTCATCCGCCTGCAGTATGTGCAGCTCTCCTACCAGTTCGACCCCAAGGTGGTAAGCCGTCTCGGTCTGAAGGGCTTGAGGTTCTCTGCCTCCGGCAACAACCTCTTCTTCTTCACCAAGTATAAGGGCGTTGACCCCGAGCACTCTGCTGCCGGTTACTCCCCTGCCTTCGATACCTCGAAGACTCCGCGTTCACGTTCCGTTACATTCAGCTTGACGGTTGATTTCTAAACTCAAAACATCAGGAAATATGAAATACAAGAATATATATAATAAGGTAATCCTCTCGCTCAGCATGGTGCTGGCAGGATTGTTTACCTCTTGTAGCGCGGTAGACGACTTCCTCACGGTATATCCTACCAACCAGATTACCAGCGAGACTTTCTGGGAGGACAAGGGCGACCTTAACAGTGTGCTCAACTCCTGCTACACCCAGTTCTATGCCAACCGTGATGCAAATGCAGGCTATCATCCTCTGATTCAGGAGATGTTTGTGTGGGGAGAGCTTCGCTCTGACAACTTCCTCCTCACCTCTGAGAGCAATGAGGACTTGAAGAACATTATGAACGCTAACCTCCTGCCCACCAACAAGTGGTTCGACTGGTCAATGTTCTATACCGGCATCTCCTACTGCAACCTTTGCTTGGAGAAAGGTCCCGAGATTGTTGACAAGGACGCTAGCTTCTCTGAGAACGACTGGAAGCCCATCGAGGCTGAGCTCAAGGCCCTGCGTGCCCTCTATTATTTCTATCTGGTGCGTGCCTTCCGCGACGTTCCGTTCGTAACTAAGGCTAACGACACCAGCGAGGGTGCCACCGACCCTGTTCCGCAGGTTGAATCCGAGGAGATTCTCACCTTCCTCATCAACGACCTTGAGGGCGTGAAGGACTATGGTATGATTAACTATGGTAGCGATGATCTCAACAAGGCCCGCTTTACCCGCAACGGCATCTATGCCCTGCTTGCCGACATCTACCTCTGGAGAGCATCCAAGAACTCCTCCGCCGACTCCATCGCCAAGTATCCGGGCGAGGCTGAGGCCGACTACCGCAAGGTGATAGAGTACGCCGACTACCTCATTGAGGATGGTCTGCGCCTGTTCCGCGAGGCAAGGACCGATTTCTACGGCTCCGACCGCTCCCCGTTCAAGGGCGAGGACGTTATTCCCCTTCCCCTCTATACCACTGAGAAGAGCAGGCGCGTAAATGATGTGCCCTACAACACAATCTTCGGCGAAAAGTATTCTCTTGAGGGTATTTTTGAGATTGCCTTCGATGGTTCGGTAAACAAGAATAGCGTATTTACCACCTTCCTGGGCTCTGCCAGCAGCAACCGCCTCAACAGTGGTGCCTTGTCGGCAGCCTCTCCCTATCAGAGCGTTAACGCCAAGCCCGATGACGGCAACGTAGCATACTCCAAGACCGACCTCCGTTACTATGAGAACATAGAGAAGACCACCGGCTCTTCATCCTCGGCTGTTTACAATATTATAAAGTACACGGCTAGAAACGTAGTGACAGACGGAGCAGACGACATCACTAACAGCAACGCATCCATCAGTTACAGCAGCTGGCGTTCAAGCGGTGACTATGATGCCAACTACATCATCTACCGTATGTCAGACGTGCTGCTGATGAAGGCCGAGGCCATTGCCTGCCTCCACGAGTACATCCTCCAGAGCGACGATGAGGAGGAGATGCGCGACGGCTTCCGCGTAGCCAAGGCCGTCTTCGCGCGCTCCAATCCTATGATTACCGACGAGGATGACCTGAAGTTTGAGAACTACAACACCGGCCAGGCTCTCGAGGAGTTCGTGCTCCGCGAGCGTCAGCGCGAGTTCTTCGGTGAGGGCAAGCGCTGGTTCGACCTCGTGCGCTATGCTTTGCGCCAAGGCAACACCAGCAAGATGCTCAACATCCTTACCCTCAAGTATTCTACCAACGCAAGCGCCATCAAGGCCAAGCTGGCAACCATCAACTCTCTTTTCAATCCCGTATATGAGAGCGAGATTAAGGTTAACACTGCCCTTGTACAGAATCCTGCTTGGATAACTGATGAAACAATCGTCAAGAACTGATGACTGATTAAAACAGACTAATAATATTACCGCAAAAAAATACATTTAGTTATGAACAGCAAGTATATTAAATGGCTCACAGGTGGATTGCTTGGGCTGATAGCTGTCTTCAGCCTCGGTTCCTGCTCTGACGACCATTATGATTTGAATAGCACCAACGCCACGGGTTCTCTCTATGACAACCTTGCGGCTGTTGAGGATTGCGACTCCTTCCTGATGATTCTCAATAAGTCTATCGTCAACAAGAAGTCCTATGGCACTCCTGCCTCCCTCACCTATGGCGAGCTGCTCAAGGGCACCAAGGCTCTCACCGTTTGGGCTCCCAAGAATGGCACCTACAACGCCAAGTTCTGGCTCGACAAGCTCGACGAGGCTGCCCGGCTTGATGCTGCCGGCGACCGCGTGGCTGCTGCCGAAGCCTATAAGATAGTGGAGAAGCAGTTCTCTCAGAACCACCTTTCCTACTTCAACTACAACGGCGTTCCCGCCGAGGGCAAGCGCATCACTCTGGCCAACGGCAAGTATGCCACCTACGACGGCACCAGCATCAAGAATGTTGAGATACTGCCCGGTGCAGAGAACAATGTAGCCTCTGTCAACGGTACACTTCATGTGCTGGAGGCCAACATTCCCTATGCCTATGACCTCCGCGAGATTATCGACGCAACCCCCGAGCTCTCCAATATGCACGACTACATCGTCAAGAACGATACACTCGTCTTCATGGAGGAGTTCAGTACTGAGGGCTCTGTGGTGGAAGGTAAGATGCAGTATGTTGACTCCTTCTTCTTCGAGAACAACAAGGTGATGCCCTCCATCGCTAACCGCGCCGACTCACTGGCCGCCGCCATCTATTTCACCAACGATGCGTGGACCCAGGCCATTGAGCACATGAAGACTTTCTATCAGTATAAGCCTGTTTATGCCTACCTCGACGAGCGCAACAATCTCTTCGCCGACTCCATCCGCTCCGACTCCCTCCAGGAGGCCAAAGCTGTGGAGGCACTCTTCAAGAATACCTACTATAGCCTCTATGAGCAGAAGGGATTTGATGTTGAGAACGCCAGCGTAGAGTCCGTAAAGAACTTCTTCGAGACAGCCGACTCGCTCGTCTCCACCGAGTACTATGGCCGCAACTCCCGCTATCATCAGCACGCTCCGCAGTGCAACGAGCTCACCGACCATCAGACTCCCGTCGAGGCGTCCAACGGCTATGCCTTTATACTCGACAAATTCAACTTCAAGGCCAACCGTGCATGGCAGTTTGACATCCCCTATGAGATAGAGGGTGGCTACCTTGTCAGCACCAAGGACTCCAAGTCACTCTCCACGGCATCGCCCACCGGTGTGCGCCACATCGTTTCCGACGGCAATCGCAATCCCGATGTCATCGGCCATGTCAGCGAGGGTATGTATCAGGAGTTTGTGCCCAGCTCTTCGGCTGCTAACCCGCAGGTAACGTTCAAACTTAACGGGATTCTCTCCGGCACCTACGACATCTATGTGGTAATCGTTCCTGAGAACATGACCGACGCTTTCAACACAGCCCCCAAGGCCAACAAGTTTAACGCCATGCTTACCTACGACTATGGCGATGACGGCAAGCCCCTCACCGTTACAGCCGAAGGTCCTGAGAAGGGTTCCTTCCTGTCTGACGTAGCCAAGGTGGACACCATCCTCCTCTTTGAGGACTTCAAGTTCCCCTCATGCTACTATCAGATTTATGACTCACAGCCGATGCTTACCATCACCAGCGCCCTCAAGCTGGCCGACCGTAAGACCTGTACCCCCAACTTGAACATCGACTGCATCCTCCTGGTTGCTAAAGATGAATAAGCCAACAAACTTAAAAAATAGTACACAATGAAAAAGATAATCAGCAACAATCTATTCGGAAAGGTTTTTGGCTTAGCCTTGAGCCTGTTCTTCCTTGCCGGCGCTACGCCCCTCTATGCTCAGGACGACGTTACTGAGGATGAGGAGGTAGTAGAAGAGCAGGAGGAAGTGATGATCAAGCGTCCTGTTATCGCCAAGACTCCCACCTACGAGATGCGTGAGGTGAAGGGTTACATTGTTGATGCTGCCACCCGCAAGCCCCTGGCTGGTGTGCGCGTGCAGTCGCTCAATGACCCCCGCTATTCGGCCATGACAGGCGAGGACGGTACCTACACCCTCTCAATCCCAGTGTTTGTTACCACCCTCTATATCTCTACCCCTGAGTACAACCCCGTGCAGATTCCCGTAAGGGACAGCGAGCAGACCACCATGATGTACAGCTCGGTGTTCAACTCCTTCTACAAGTCTGCCAACCAGGTGTTCACCAAGGCTGAGGCCTCCAAGAGCAATTCCTCTGCCGTCTCTGTTGAGACCGACATTGAGAATGCCCTCAACGCCAGCGTTTTCACCACCATGCGTGGCGGTATGCCTGGTCAGGGAGCCAATATGCTCATCAACGGTATTACCTCCCTCAACACCACCTCTCAGCCCCTCGTAGTGGTTGACGGTGTGGTTTGGGATATGCAGTATGACCGCTCGACCTCCCATCAGGGATTCTTCAACAATGTGCTCAGCATCATCGACCCCGAGGATATAGATAATGTACGCGTGCTCAATACCGGTACAGCCATCTATGGTGCCAAGGGTGCCAACGGTGTGATTGAAATCACCACCAAGCGTGCCAAGGAGCGTGCCACCCGCATCAATGTTCGCCTCTATGGCGGCTTTGAGACTCGCCCCAACACCATCGACGTGCTCAACGGTACTCAGTATCGTAACTACCTCACCGGCATCCTCGGTACCTACGAGCCCAACGACGGCAGCTCCATTACCTCTGCCCTGCAGGGCATTGCCGGCCAGCCGTTTATGAACGAGGATCCCTCCTACACCTACTACGACCTCTATCACAATAACACCGACTGGCAGAAGGGTCTCTATAAGACAGCCTTCACCCAGAACTACCGTGTTAACGTGCAGGGTGGTGACGACATCGCCCTCTATGGTCTGTCGCTCGGTTACACTGAGTCGGACGCTACTGCCAAGAAGAACGACTTCAGCCGCCTGAATATCCGTTTCAATACCGATATTATCTTCAGCAGCCGCATCGACGCTTCAGTTGACATCTCCTATGGCCGCGTAACCTACAACCTCCGCGACAACGGTTGGGCTCCCGACTATAGCTCGTTCAACATCTCTTCGCCCAACGTGCTGGGTCTCATTGATGCTCCTATGATCAGCAAGACCGAGTACTTCATCTATTGGGACGAGGCCACCCGCTCCAACAAGGTGGGCCCCAACCCCAATGTTTATTCGGGCAAGACCTTTACCGACACCTACAACCCCTTCCGCTTCGGTATCAACTACGGCACCGATGCTACGGCCAACCCCTACTGGATTCTGCGCAACGGCGCGGGCGACAACAAGAACTTCCAGGAGCAGTCACAGTTCTCCATCAACTTCAACCCCCGCTACCAGATCAATTCCTACCTCCAGTTGGCTGACCGTTTCAGCTATATCGTCAACCGCACCTCCGAGATGTACTACATGCCTTACGACGGCACGCCTCAGAAGTATGCCGAGGGCATCGGTACCATCTCCAGCGTAGTGCGCACACTCTATGGCGACGAGTCAACGGTGTTCAACAATCTCTACCTCACCTTTGACAAGAAGATGGCAGCTCACGCCCTCAGGGCAACCGCAGGATTCCGCCTGGCTTCCTACAACTTCTCCAACAGCTTCATCTCCGCCTACAACAACACCAACGATAAGATGCCTAACATGTCGCCCTCACTCCAGTACCACACCTACGGAGGTACTAACGACAAGTGGCTCAACATGGCCTACTATCTCGATGCATCTTATAACTACAAGAACAAGTATTATGTCAACGGAACCCTCACCGCTGAGTCCTCATCACGCTTCGGCAAGAATACCAAGGAGGGCATCAAGCTCTTCGGTGTAAACTGGGGTCTCTTCCCCTCCTTGCAGGCAGCATGGCTCATCTCTTCCGAGCCTTGGTTTGACGCTTCGGCTGTCAACTTCCTCAAGCTCTCTGCAGGCTACGAGGAGTCCGGTAACGACAATATCGACTACTACGCTTCGCGTACCTACTTTGCCAACCAGAAGTATCTGGACCGCGCTACGTCGCTCAACCTGGCCAACATCGCCAACTCCAAGATTCAGTGGGAGACCACCCGCCGCTTCAACGTAGGCCTGGAGACCAGCCTCTTCGACAACCGCGTCAACCTGGGTGTCAACCTCTTCTGGAGCAAGACCTCCAACCTCCTGTCAAAGGTTAACCTCGACTATCTGGCAGGTCTGCCCTTCATGTGGGCCAACTCGGGCTCCATGACCAACAAGGGCTTCGACATCAACGCCAACCTCATCCTGCTCAACACCAAGAACTTCAAGTGGAAGGCAGGCTTCTCCATCGGTCACTACACCAACGAGATTTCCAGCTTACCTGCTTCCACCATCACTACCTACAACCTTGATGCAGCAGGCTCCAAGGCTGATGTCTATCAGACCATTCAGGGCTACACCTCCTCCATCTACGGAGTCAACAATGTGCTTACCAGCAAGGGCAAGGCAGCAGGTGTGTTCTATGGATTTAAGACCGATGGCATCTTCACCGACGATGCCACTGCCTCCTCCGCAGGCAAGTATGGCTATCTGCGCTATCCCACCGGCTTTGCCGGCGATCCCTACCGCAACTTCAAGGCCGGTGATGTTCACTTCATCGACCAGAACGGTGACGGCTGGATCTCCGAGGCTGATATGGTAGAGATTGGCGACCCCAATCCCGATATCTATGGCAACATCTTCACCTCGCTCAACTGGAAGAACTTCACCCTCGACGTTATCTTCAAGTATTCGCTTGGCAACGATGTGTTCAACTATCAGCGCTCACAGCTTGAGGCTGGCAACAACCTCTGGAACCAGACCGCCGCTATGGCTAACCGCTGGACCTACGACGGACAGGCCACCAACATCCCGCGTGCAGTGCTCACCTCCTCCTCCGAGTGGGTTAACAACGAGCGCTTCTCCGACCGCTGGATTGAGGACGGCTCCTTCCTTAAGCTCAAGAATGTGCGCCTTACCTACAATCTGCCCCTCTCCCTCTCTTGGCTGCAGGGTCTGGCTGTATGGGCTGAGGCCAACAACCTGGTTACCCTTTCCAAGTACACCGGTTCTGATCCGGAGTTCTCTGTTGGCAACGGCACCCTCTATCAGGGTATCGACGCAGGCATGCTGCCCAGCTCGCGCAGCTTCAACTTCGGTGTAACTATTAACCTGTAAAATAATACTACGATGAAAAATAAATCAATCCTTTCGCTCTTGACCTTCGTAATGTCAGCCATGCTGCTGACAACCTCATGCGAAGACATGCTTACACCGGACCTGGAACGCTACGCCAGCGAGAAGGAGTTTGGCAAGGATTCCATCTACTCTGCACTGGGCGTGCTACGCAGCATCCAGAATGTGGCTGAGCGCACAGTGCTGCTGGGTGAGTGCCGCGGCGACCTCGTTACCGACGGCGTATATACCACCGACTCCATTGGCAATATCATCAACTTCGGCGAGACCGAAAATGGCTCCTCTGTCCTGCTCAACGTGGCTGACTTCTACCACGTCATCAATTCCTGCAACTTCTATCTGGCCAACGTGGACACCACCGTCACCCAGAACAATGTGAAGATTATGCAGCGCGAGTGGGCACAGGTGCAGGCCATGAGGGGCTGGGCCTATATCCAGCTGGTGCGCCTCTATGGCGAGGTGCCCTTTGTCACCGCTCCCGTCATGAGCACCAACGAGGCTGAGGATATGCAGAAGAGCGCCCCCAGAATTAACTCTGCCAATCTGGTTGACATGCTTGCTGAGGCCGGTCTTACCCGCGCCCTTGAGCTGCAGAACGCCCTCGGCATGCCCGATTACGGCAGCTTCAGCGGCGGTGGCGGCACTTATAGCTCGCAGGCCAACCTCTTCCCCGTGCAGCTTGTGCTGGGCGATGCCTACCTGATGAAGAATGACTATGCCAATGCCGCAACTCAGTATTATAACTACTATCAGTTTGTGAAAAAGGAGAATCCTTCTTTGATTTCCGGGACGGAAGGTGCAATAGCCTTCACATTTTCTGTTGACGGCGTAGAGTCTAAGGTTGTAAGTTCCGGTAACCTGTATCAGTCGGTCACTGAGAACGGTATTGGTGACGGTGAGCTGATTACCTCTTCCACTGGAGCCTCCACTTCTGCCAATGGCCGTGTGCTTGACGTACTGCAGAATGTTACAGGTTTCTACATGGAGCATGGCATGCTCTCTGCCCACGAGCAGAATCAGCAGCTCATTCCCTCCAATCAGTACATCTCCCTCAGCGAATCTCAGCGTTTCAATTCCTTTGAGGATGACAATGGCGTCTTCAAGCGCGAGGAGTATGCCGGTGGCGACGGTCGCCGCTATGCTTGGGCTCCCAATGTAACATTCCGCAATGGCAACCGCAGCAATATCATCTCTAAGTATGCTATGCCTCGGAGTGCCCTTCATATCGGTTCTACTATCCGCTATGCTTCTTTCTTCAAGAACTATCAGATTCCTTTCTACCGCAACACCATGGTGCTGCTGCGCTATGCTGAGGCCATCAACCGCCTCGGATTCCCCGAGCTCGCTTTCGGCATCCTGAAGGACGGCCTCTTTACCGAGAATATGCCTACCATCGGCAACCTCGACATCGCCAAGGAGGTTACCAAACTGGAGAAGATTATGGACACCGAGACCGATACCCTCGTCCGCGTGGACACCATTCCCGCTGTCCTTGTGGGTAAGGTTGTCAACGATGGTCTGAGTGCCAAGGCTGACTATAACCATGACTCCACCTCCGTGGTTTATGCCACTGAGACCGACACCCTCTATGTGGGCGACACTATCTGGGTTAACCCCCGCGAGGGCTATCCCCTCACCCTCTCCGATATTCCCGAGAGCGTGCAGGAATCATGGCTCGGCGTAGAGTATATGCTTGACCCGAGAGCCCTCTCCGGCGGTATGTACTATCTCTCTCAGGAGGAGCGTGCCAATATGGCCAAGTATCCGTTCTTTGATTTCTCCGATGCCTCCATTTGGAGCTTATCCAGCCTGTCGGAGAGCTATGCATCATTCGGCGTTCATGCCCGCGGCTGTGGTAACATAGCCGGCATTGAGGACACTGTCTATACCTATGCTCGCCAAGTGGCTGAGAAAGTGGCCGAGGACTATGCCCGCACCAACAGCCTCTCTTATGAGGAACAGCAGGCGTATGCTAAGACCCTCTATAGCGGCGACACACTCCTCGTTACCGACAAGGAGACCATCATCAATGCCGTGGAGAACCTCATCGTTGACGAGAACGCCCTTGAGACAGCCTTTGAGGGTCACCGCTTCACCGACCTCATCCGCTTTGCTGAGCACAAGAGCAACGCCGGCATCAACGGCACCGACTGGCTCGCATGGAAGATTGGCCGTCGCAACAAGAAAGTGACCGATCCCGCCGCCGAGGTGGACAAGGACCTTGAGTCGAAGATGAAAGACAAGACCAACTGGTATCTGCCCATGCCGTAGCGCCTGGGCATCTGCCTTCCTCTCTTGCAGGAGAGAAGTTCTCTTCTCTCGGGAGGAAATAAATACTCTTCAGGGGTGGAGCCGCGCGGCTCCACCCCTGAGTCTTTTGGCTATTCGTGGCTTGTCGGGCGTTATTCCAGTTCTTTTGGTTTGGCAACAATATAGCAGTTGGCACAGATTACAGTCTCTGCGAAATAGTCATGCTCTCTCTGTGCCAACATCTGTGTCATTGCCTATAAAAAAATTTATTGGTGTCCGGGGAAAGTTAGTATCATACGCCCTCCCCCCTTCGGGGTACTCCCTCTATCTTAGAGGGAGAGCTTGCAAGCCGTTCTACCGCAAGCCGTCCTGCTTTTGATGGCAAGGAGACGGCTCCCCTCTTAGAGGGGGAGCTTGCAAGCCGTTCTACCGCAAGCCGTTCTGCTTTTGATGGCAAGGAGACGGCTCCCCCTCTAAGATAGAGGGGGTGCTCCGTAGGATACAAACTTAACAGTAACAGGTGCGTATGACCATTTCGCAGGTAGTGTTATCTGTGCCAACATCTATATTATTGCCTAAAAAAATATATTGCTGTCCGCTAAAACTCAAATGGGCATTAATTATCGTCCGCGATGCCGATAAATAGGCATTGCGGACTCTTTTTTTGAAAAGTAAGCCCCCTCTAATCGAAAAGTGTCGGTTCGTCAGGCGGCGGATTGCCCATTTCGAGTATTTTAAGCCAGTCTTTCTCCGGCTGTTCAAAGAACGTGTGGCAGTTGACATAATACATGAGCATAATGCGGAACATGGTGGCGAGATTGGAAAAGCTCCAACTGCGCTTGATACGCCTCTGCATGACCATGAGCAGCAGGTTGGCTATTAGCGTCACCCAGATTTGTATCTTGATGGCGTTTGCGCTCTCCCCGTAGAAGTAGCGCAGTGGGAAATTCTGCTTGAGTTGCTTGAAAAGCAGCTCTATCTCCCATCGCTTGCGGTAGATGGCTACGATATCCCCCACCTCCATCTCCATGTCATTGGTAAGCAGTGATACGAGCCTGGCCTTTCCTTTCTTGACGTCCACATATGTGATGATACGGGCATGATGTCCAATGTCTTCTCCATCTTTGACATGCTTGTGGAAGATGACGTGCTGCACACGGCACTCCATCAATCCCCCGGGATGCATATACATTGTGTCGCTCACCGTCTCATAGACAAGGCTCTTCTTCATCTTGGTGACGTATATCACCTCTCTTTGGGTGAGTTCCTCAAACTTGGCATAGTCGATATACGCCCTGTCCAGTGCGACGATGTCACCGCTGGCGTAGTTGGACGGGCGCAGCATGAAGCTGTCGCCGGTGGCTGCCGAGGTGAAGCGTATGTCCGACGGAACGCCCTCGTTGGCATGGATGTTGGCATGGACCTTGATGCCTCCCTTCTTCTTCCCCGTCTTGGGATGCCTGCCCACCCCCTTGAAGATGAGGTTGGAGAACAGCGTAATGGTCGTGGAGTCGATGATTTGCAGACGTTTGAGCCATGCCGGTACCTGCCTGCGTCGGCTGTCCGAGGAAAGCTCATCCTTGTAGGTGGAATACAGATCACGGTATACGGCCCCAAAGATAACCTCCCCCCGACGGGCGTTAGCGTCGGACAGGGTTGAACGGCGAGGCATGAGGCTGACACCCAAATGCGCCAGCTTCCGTGCTTCGGGGAACATCGAGTCCGTAATCTCGCGCAGGGAGTCGAAACGTTTGATGACGGCATACAGCATAATCACCAAGTGCTGCCATGCGTCGAAGTGTTTTACATACCGTTCACCGCCGTTTTCACGACTGAAACGAAGAATTTTCGCCTTGTCAAGCAAATTTAGCAGCTGTCCATACATCGGCTGTCCGATAAAATGCGTACCTTTGTTCATGGCTATACGAGTTTTGTGGTAAAAACAAAGGTAGCTAAAAAGGCTGAAACCCGAGCGAGGGAATCAGCCTAATTTTTATGTCGTTCAAAAAACTTTTAGCGGACAGCAATAAAAAAAATAAGGATGTTTTTTGCACACATTCCTGCATTGTTTCGCTTAAAAAGCTGAAAAACAGGCAATTTAATATGCAGGGTATTTTTGTCCTGTGGAAGCTAAAACTAAGAGCCTTGAAAAAAAATCTAAGAGCCTTGAAACGAAATCTAAGAGCCTTGAAAATGACAGCTCGAGGCTCTTAGATTTTTTTTCCACGGAGTTAGACGGAGTTAAAACTTTTTTCAAGGGGATTAGATTAAACTTCGGCAATAATCACGCAAAAGACTCGGAATAAAAGTCTTATGTCTATTCTAATCAACGCTGCTGCTATGCAATAAACATATATTGCTGTTCGGTAAAAGTTAGTATCATACGTTGCACACAAAAGTTACTCTCATACGCCCCCGGCCCTACGGGCCACCCCCTCTATCTTAGAGGGGGAGTCGGTTCCCTGCCATCTTAAATGCAGAACGGCGTGTAGCAGAATGGCGTGTCGGGTATTTTTGCAGAACGGTGTGTCAGGCTCTCCCTCTAAGCGGGACCCCTTTGGGGAAAATAGATAAGGAAGCCTCGCGGAGCGAGGGAGTACCCCGAAGGGGGGAGGGCGTATGATACTAACTTTCCCCGGACACCAATAATTCTAATCAACGCTGCTATGCAATAAACATACAACTAACGCAGTCAGAATTGGGTTGCATTATGAGTGATTTACCGCCAGTCGCGGAGATCGGAGCGGGCTTCTATGCGGTCCTGAATCTTGGCTGGAACAGAAGAGAAGAGGTTGAGGCCTGTGAGCTGCTCCACCTGGTCGATGGTGCGGACGTAGTGGCTCATGGGATGCTGCTCGGAATCGTTGTTATAGACGAAGGCTATGCCTCGCTCCGCGCCTTTGTCAAGGCAGACGATGGCCTTGAAGAACTGGTCGGGGACATAGAGGCGCTTGCGGCGCAGCTGCGGCGGATTGCTGGTGAAGATGGGTCCGCAGATGATGTGGATGGCCGTCTTGTTGCGGCGCACGAAGGTGCGGCAGAAGGACTCAAGGTGCTCCCAGTCTTCGCCGTTGAGTGTGTAGGTCTGCGGGCATACGTTGGAGAGGATGAATGACTCCTGCATGGCCTGGGCGTTCCATTTGTTGTCGGCTGCGGGGCACATGTGGCCGCGGCTCATGCCGCTGTTGTAGTAGTCGTTGAGCAGTGTGCGCTGGCTGGGGGCGAGCTGGGCGTCTTCGTAGAACTGCGGTTCGCGTTTGTTGTTGCCGTAGGTGCGGGGGGCCGTCAGAGTCCATGCCACGTAGTTGGGCTGTCGCAGCCTGGGATTGTAGGAAACAGTGTAGCCTGTACGCACGAGGCGCACCTCGCCGCTCACGGGGGCAGCGATGAGGGGAGAGGGGTTGATGTGCTTGTCGAATTTTGCCTTGCCGGCCTGCAGCTCGGCAGGCTCTGTGGGCAGGGCAGGCTCCACGGCCTCAGCGGTAGTCATGATAGGCTGTGCGGTGGCGTTGCCTATGGTGGCGTGGACGAGTATGCTTATTCCAGCTACTATAACTATTGCGGCTGCGGCAAAGATAAGTCGTGCTTTGGTGGTGGGTTTCATTTCTTTATTGCGTATTGCTGTTGTCCGTTTGTCGCGTGGCGTTTTCTTTGTTTTTCTGCTTGCAAAGATACTAAATTGGCTCCATAAAAGCGAAAAAGTGGCGGTTAAGAGCGATTTCTATACCTAAATTCTCGGTATAAGCAATAAAAATGGTATTTTTGTCGCTAAAGCAGAGTAATCATAGCTGCTTAGAGAGCAAAAGTAACGATGAATCTTTTCAAGCGTATAGTTGGCTGGCTTTGTTATGTGGCTAAGAGTTTGTGTATGCTGCCCGTGTCTATGTGGCGGTGGTATAGCGGTCTCTACAAGGGCAAGCCGTGGTATAAGAAGTTGCTTACGGCAACGGTGAGCTTCTTCCTTCTGCTGTTCTTCTATGTCTTTGCGGTGTTTGTCAACCTGCTGTGGCTCTTTGGCAAGATGCCGTCGGTTGACAGCATCATGCACCCCGAGACCAGCGAGGCATCGGTGGTTTATTCCGCCGACGGTGTGGTGCTGGGCAAGTTTTTCCGCGAAAATCGCTCGACGGTGCGCTACCAGGATGTGTCGCCCATGTTCTACAAGGCCCTTGTGGATACTGAGGATGAGCGTTTCTACCAGCATCATGGCATTGACTTCCAGGGCGTGATAGCGGCCATCAAGGATATTTTCATGGGCAGCCCGCGCGGTGCCTCGACCATCACGCAGCAGCTGGCTAAGAATATGTTCCGCGTGCGTACGCAGTATTCCAGCGGACTGCTGGGCAACATTCCGGGCCTGAAGATGCTCATCATGAAGACCAAGGAGTGTATTGCCGCTGCCGAGCTGGAGATGCTTTACTCTAAGCAGGAAATCCTGCAGATGTATATCAACACGGTGGACTTCGGCTCTAATGCCTACGGCCTGCGCACTGCGGCCAACACCTACTTCGGCACTACGCCCGACCGTCTGAAGGTGGAGGAGAGCGCCGTGCTGGTGGGACTGCTCAAGGCCACGAGCACCTATAATCCCCACTCCAACTACGATAAATCGCTCTCGCGCCGCAACACGGTGCTCTATAACCTCTACACCCACGGCGACCTCTCGCGCCGCGAGTATGACTCGCTCTCGGCCCTGCCCATCGACATCTCTAAATACAAGGTTGAGAAGGTCTATGACGGCTCGGCGCCTTATCTGAGGCAGGAGATTGCACGATTCCTGAACGAGAAGTTCGGTGAACGTGGCCTGGGTAGCGTGGACCTCTACAGCGACGGCCTCAAGATTTATACGACCATCGACAGCCGCATGCAGCACTATGCAGAGAGTGCTACCATCACTCATGTCAACAAACTGCAAAACAGTTTCCATCTGCGCCCCGACGTGGCGGAGAAATATACCAACTCGGCGCTGCGCACCCTGCCGCGCTACCGCCAGCTGAAGGATAACCCCGACTCGCTCAACTATTTCCTTACCGTGGAGAGCCACCAGCCCCACGAGGTGATAATCAACAACCCCTACACGGGCCCGCAGAAGATGATGCTCTCCACGCGTGACTCCATCAAGACGATGCTCAACTTCCTGCAAGCGGGCTTTGTGGTTATCGAGCCCAGCACCCACCATGTGAAGGCCTGGGTGGGCAACCTCAATTTCCGCACTTGGAATCACGACAATGTGATTGCACGCCACCAGACGGGCTCTACTTTCAAGGGTATCGTCTATTGCGAGGCCATGGAGCAGGGATGGAGCCCATGCGACCATATTACCGACTCGCCGCCCCGCGGTGTGAAGCTCAAGAAGACGCGCTCATCGGGAGCCAATATGCTGCTGCGCTCGGCCTTTAAGTTCAGTAAGAACGCTGCCGCCGTCAACCTCTGCTACAAGGTGGGACCCAATAGCGTGGTACGTCTGGCCCGCAAGTTCGGCATCAAGGATAAACTCTACAACGACTGCCAGAACCTGACGCTCGGCTCGTCGTCTATCAAACTGGTGGAACTGGTTAATGCCTACGCAGTGATGCTGGCCAACGGCTATGTGCGCACCCCCATCATAGTGACCAAGGTGGTTGACCGCTATGGCAAGGTGGTCTATAGTGAGGACGAGGAGCCTACCCAGCAGGTGCTGTCGCAACGCTCTGCCTTCCTGATGCAGCAAATGCTGCACGCCGGACTGGAGGGAACCTCAGCGCCCCTGTATGGCTATATCAACGGTTTCACCTCCACCACGGATTTCGGTGGAAAGACAGGTACCACCAACGAAAGCTCTGATGCCCTCTATATCGGCGCCATCCCCAACCTGGTCGGCGGCGTGTGGGTCGGTGGCGAATACCGCGACATACACCCCTACGGCTCGGGTGCCAGCCTGGCGCTGCCTGTGTGGGGACGCTTTATCCAAAAGACGCTCAGCGACACACGTTTCACCCGCTACAAGCAGAAATTCCCACAGGTCAGCGACAAGAAGGTGCCCCGTGAGTGCTACCAGTGTGGCTATCGTCGCTGGAGCGCTCCTGCTGCAGCTCCTGCAGAAGGCGGAGGCGAGGCTGCTGCCCCAGCTCCGGTTGCCAGTCCGGCAGGGGAATAGGAGACGCTGAGCATATTCTTACCTCCTCACTCCTCTAATGCAAACTATTGGTGTCCGGGGAAAAATCTATAAACCTCATAGAAGCCTTTATACATGTGACCTTCCGAATGTTATAGTATATTAGAGCTTACTTTCTTGCA
>CADAJV010000017.1 GCA_902788275.1 uncultured Bacteroidales bacterium
TCTAATCAACGCTGCTATGCAATAAACATACAACTAACGCAGTCAGAATTGGTTGCATTATGAGTAATCTGTGCCAACATCTATATTATTACCAAAATTTTAATCCCGTGGAGCGGTCGGTGTCCTTGGGATTAGATTGCGTTTCCTTGGGATTAGATTATTTTCAACGGGATTAGTTTTAGGTTAGCTTCTTCGCAGCCACCTTTTCTCGCCTCAGGATAATCAAAGCAACTTTGCTTCTCCTTTCGGCATATCAAAAACGGGCTTAAGGCTCAAAAACGTTTGTTTAATTTAACAAACAGACGTTTTGCTTTGTACTGAAAAAGGTTGACAGTTTTGTTTGCCAAGTCTGGAAAAAAGAACCGCGCAGGCTTTCTGCGCGGTCCTATAGTTATTGGTTATTGTTTCAACGCGAAACGATAGTTGGCCCCGATGAGGAAAGTGAAACCTGGCTGAGGCACTGTGCCTATATCGTAGTAGCGATGGGAGGTAAGGTTTTCAAATGAGGCATAGACATCGTAAGTAGGCTTGGTCCAGCGGAGCTTGAGGTCCAGCAGGCAATACGGGCGGTTGGCGCGCTGCACGGCCTCTGCTCCATGATACTCCAGATGGGTGCCCTCACGCTCCTGCCAGCGGAGATGCCATGTGGCGCTGAGCGAGGAGAAGATGCCGTGCTCCAGCGAGGCCATCACCTTATGGCGCAGATAGTCGAGGGCGTAGTTTGACTGATAGATGGGCGTGTCATCGTGGCGGTGCTGACGGTTATAGAAATAGCTTACGCTGGCAGCACGCAGCACCTGTTGGCCAGGCAGCAGGCGCAGGAGATTGGCTCTGGCCTGCGCCGTTAGCTGATAGATGCTGAGCTTGAAGGCTGTGGAATGGTAGATATCATCAGCCGAGTACATCACCCAGTCTATCATGTCGGTGCCGCGGCGGTAGATGCCGACAACTGACAAGCTGAGCCACGAACCGGTGAAATCGGCGCCCACCTTGAAGGTGCTGGTCTGCTCGGGCTTGAGACCAACGTTGCCCTCGTTGGTCGGCGACTTATAGTAGAGGTCGGTGAAGGTGGGCATTCGCATCGACTTATTCCATGAGGCATAGAGCTTGACGGCCTTGTCTGGGCGATAGCTGATATCGATGCCGGGATAGAAACGGAATTTATCGTCCACAGCACTGTTGCGATTGGCCATCACACCAGCATTGATAGACCACTGTCTGAGCAACACTGCATGCTCCAGGAAGAGGCTCATATTGGTGCGACTGTCGCGATGGTCGTAGTAGCGGTCGTGATGGTGCTCTATGCGCACTCGCTGAGCCTCGTCGAGCGGGCGGCCCAGGTTGGAGGACAGTATGTCCTCATGGCGCAGCTCACCGCCAAGGGCCGTTCGTCCGAGCACCCACTGGCTGTAGCCGCTGAGGGTAGCAGCCAAGACATCGTTGCGATGGAAGTTCTCGCCGGTCTGAGTGTCCTTGATGAGCTGGAAGTGGTCGAAATTGCGGGTAAAGGAAAGCGAGGGGGTGAAATGTATGTTGCCGGCAGCAGCATCGCCCTTGAGGGCTGCCATATAGCGCGTGCCCTCCTCCCATTGGTTGGGAAACTTGGCGCTATAGAAGGTGTTGGCACCATAGCGTTGCTTGTTGTAGCCAGCCTGCCAGTTGAGGAGCACATTGTCAGCTGTGTAGCGCCCCTGATAGAAAAGTCGGATGCGGTTGAAATCGCTGTTCTGCACGGCACCGTCGGTGCGCAGATAGTCGCCCGACAAACGATTGCGCCACAGGGCTGTGCCGCCGGTTTTACCACTGGCGATATTCGCATTGGCGCCACCGCCGAAGGTGCCGTAGCTGCCGCCTTCTGCATGAATGCCGACCTGAGAGGTAGGCTCTGTGCGAGTAATAATATTGATTATGCCATTGAGAGCCTGGCTGCCAAACGTGCGAGCCGATGCTCCGTCAAGAATTTCTATGCGCTCGATGTCTGCAATGGCTACAGGGAAATCAGCTGCAAGATGACCGGTTTGGGGATTGTTGATGTTGATGCCGTTGAGCATAAAAGTGATTTGGTCGAATGTGCCGCCGCCGAGGGATATGTCGGTCTGCACTCCCATGGCGCCGCGCTGTCTGACATCAACATTAGGACAAAGCTTAAGGATGTCGTTGATGGTCTGACATTTGGCATTGTCAATCTCCTGTCGTGTAATCACGACAATCTTGCTCCACGCCTTGTCTAACGAGACGGGAAGCTGAGAACCGGTGACCGTGGCTTCAGACAATGCCAAGTCGGAGGTGCTGACTGCATCCTCCACAATGCGGAGCGAATCAGTGCGGGTAGCCAGGCTGTCGTTGTGAGCCACCATAAGTGTGCTCACTGCCAGCACGCCAATTCTAATTTCGCGCCCCAGACTGCAGAAGGCAGCGTAGCCCTTGCCGCTAAACTGGCGCCAGGTTACAACCGTGTTCTTCTTTGGTTGGTTTGAAAACATAAATTAATTGGTTAAAATGGTTAGTAAATGCGTCTCTAAGCTAAAGAAACGCGAAAAAGTTATGCTATTTGTTTGGTTATTCAAATATAAGTAGTATCTTTGCCATGGTTGCATCGGTCTGATCGGGATACTCGTCATTAAATTTTACTTTTTCCGAGACCGTTTTCCATATTAACGGCATGCCTTCGGGAAACCCGCAATATGGAAGCCCTCAAATCCTTTCTTTTCAGGAGTTTCATCACATCCACCGGTGCAACCACCTTTTTTTTATCCACTTATTTAATCGTGGAATAATAACCAAGTTTATAGATATTAAACAGGGTGACTGACTGCCAGAGGCTGAGGAGCACCCTGCGCTCCAGCGAGCCAAAGAGCCTGTGCCAAAGCTTCACAGCCCACAGCATATGCCAGCGCTGCAGCTTGAGGGCCGTTGCAGAGATACGGATACGCTCCTGATAAAAGCGGTCAAGTCCCGCCAGCACATGGAGTGCCTTGTGAGTCTTATTGATAAAGGACTCGTTGGAATCAATATGATTATGAATCAGGGGGTTGTCAATGTGAACAATCTCCACACCCATCTGCTCGAGGTCTATACCGAGAATGGTGTCCTCGTAGCCGTACTGATAACAGTCCTTTGGGAAAGGCGTGGCAAGAAAGACGCTTCGCTTGATCAGGAGATTGATGGTGCAGAGGTTCTTGTAGGGGTGTTTGCGTCTGTACTCCAAGGCACGCTCACCAGCAGCGGCAAATTCGTAGCGGTGACGGAGCTGATTGTCCTTGCGCAAAGCTTCCTTTAGCACGATTACATGACCGGACACGACATCATGGCCTTGAGCCGCCTGCCTGTATTTCTCAATAAAATCGTCGGCGGGCACGCGGGCGTCACTATCTATAATAATAAGGTAGGGATAGACAGCCTCGTCGGCAAGATGATATAGCATATATGCCTTGCCTATATTGCGTTCCTCATTCAGCACGCGGCAATGGGGCATTGTCGCAATCCTCTTAAGCGCAGCCAGAGTGCCGGGGTCGGTGCTGCAGTCGTTGCCAACCAATATCTCGTAGTCAACCTTTGCTACAGAGCAAGAGCGGATAAGCTCCTTCACAAGCTCCGTGCAGTCGTAGTTGAATACAGAAATAACTATCGAAAACATCGGGGTCCTTTATTTCAGCCACTTGTCGAGCCAACCGAAGAATGTGCGTTGCCAAAGGATGGCATTCTGTGGGTGGAGCACCCAATGGTTTTCGTCGGGCAGGAGCAGAAGCTGGGCAGGAATACCGCGCATCTTAGCAGCCTGGAAAGCAGACTCGGCCTGGGTGAACATAATACGATAGTCCTTCATGCCATGGATGCAGAGGATAGGAGTATCCCACTTGTCAACGCTGAGGTGAGGCGAGTCGTTATATACCCGCTGGGCGTCAGCCACATCCTTGCGCCAGGGAGCTGCCTTGAGATCCCAGTTGGGGAACCACAGCTCATCGGTCTCCATATACTGCTGCTGCTCATTGAAGATACCGTCATGTGAGATAAAAGCCTTGAAGCGACCCTCATGATGACCGGCCAGCCAATAGACACTGTATCCGCCGAAGCTGGCACCCACGCAACCAAGCTTATCCTTGTCAACGTAAGGCTCGTTGCAAATATCGTCGATGCCTGAAAGGAGGTCGCGCATACACTGGCCGTCATAGTCACCGCTAATCTCCTCCAGCCACTCCATACCGAAGCCGGGCACACCGCGGCGAGCAGGATGGACGGTGATATAGCCCTGAGCAGCCATCAACTGGAAATTCCAACGATAGCTCCAGCCCTGCCCCACAGGGCTCTGGGGGCCACCCTCACAAATAAGCAGCGTAGGATATTTCTTGGATGGGTCGAAGTGAGGCGGATAAACCACAAAGCAAAGCATCTGCTTGCCATCGGTGGTGGTGACCCAGCGCTCCTTGACCTCGCCGAAGCTGAGGTTGTCGTAGAAATAGTCATTCTCATGGGTTAGCTGGGTAATATTCTTCTCGGCCCTAGCCTTGAGGTCAACAAGGTAAACCTCGTCGGCCTGACTCATGGAATGGCGCTTGATGAGCAGCTGACGGCCATCGGCCATCAGTCCCTGCACACTGCAGTCGTAGTCGCCCTTGGTGATCTGGCGCATCTCTCCCTTCAGATTGGTGGCATAGACCTGCTCAGAGCCTCGCCAACTGCCGGCGAAATAGAGAGTCTGATTGTCGGTAGCCCAACAGTAGGTATCCACATTAGACTGGAAGGTTTCGCTGACGTAAGTCTTCGTGCCCATGGCTATATCATATACACACAGCCTCATGCGGTCTGCCTCATAGCCCGCACGCTCCATCGAGAGCCAGGCAATCTTGGTGCCGTCAGGCGAGAACTGCGGGTCTTGGTCGTAGCCCACGCTGCAATCCTCGGGCAGGTTGTTGATAGCCTGGTCCTCATAGCTACGGGTGTCATCGGTCTCGGGCTCCACCCATCCGGCAGGCTTGCAAAGATTGCGGGTGGTGCGTGTGGCAAGGTCATAGAGGAAAATATCACTATCGGTTGACATGGAGTAAGCCTTGCCCACCTTCTTGCGACATGTATAGGCCAACTGCTTGCTATCGGGACTCCAGCTAAGCTCCTCCACGCCGCCGAAGGGCAGCATGGGGCACTCGTAGGGTTCACCCTCCAGCACGTCCTGCTCCTGCCCAACCCCATTGGCAGAGAAATCGGCCACAAAAGGATGAGGAACAGTCTTGACAAAATGGTCCCAGTGCTTATACATCATGTCATTGATTACCATACCGGTAGTCTTGGGCAGGTCATCTGGATTCTTCTGGATGGAACTGGTGCTCTCCACCTGGCGGATGAGCACTATCTTGCTGCCATCGGGCGAGAGCAGAAACTCGTCAATATCCTCATCAGCCTTGGTGGTGGTAAGCTCGCGGCGATTGGTGCCATCAATATTCATGGCACAGAGCTTGCCTCCGCAGAGGAACAGCAGCTGGCGGTCGGAGTCAAAGAACACAGCACCATTCTCTGAGTTGGTGTCATTGGTAAGCTGCGTAGCCTTGCAAGTCTTGACATCCATCAGGTAGAGCACCGAGCGGCTCTTGTCCTGCGGTACACTATAGTATGTAACGTTATACACTATTTTGCTGCCGTCGTTGCTTGGGCAGACGGAGCCAATGCGGCCCATGGCCCACAGCACCTCCGGGGTCATAAGGTCAGACTTAATAATACTTGTGTTACGACCAATCACGCCGGCCGCCTCATCGTTTGCATTCATAACTGGAATTACGCTTATAGTCAGAATTAGCGAAAGAAAAAACTTTTTCATAATATTAAAGTTCGAGAGTGCGAAAGTACGAAAGTGAGAAAGTTGAAAAGATCAATATTTATTGGACCAGTCAGACTAGTTTAGACTAGTAATTCTAGTGTTACTAGTTCTACTAGCTTTCACGGGCTGGCTGAATAGCTCTGTTACTTAAACTCGAAGAGGTTAGAGAAACCGGTCATAGCCAGCACCTTGTTGATGTCAGCATTGACACCACGAATATAGACATGGCTACCCTTGCTTTTGGCATTTTTCAATACATTGAGGAACAGGCGCAATCCACTGGAGGATATATACTCCAGCTCCGTGCAGTCAAGGATAATGTTGTGACCGTCACAATTCATGAGCACCTGTATGTCTTTCTCCACAGCGGGACTGGTAGCTGTGTCCAGGCGTCCGGAGAAATACATTACGAAATCGTTGTTTTCTTCTTTGAAAGTAGTCTTCATAACTATCTGTTTTTATTATTTATACATTGGATAAATGAGGTTGACAACCATCACACACAGTATCAACATGATAATGTGAAGGCGGACTCCTATTTTTGCAAAGTCAGTAAAGCGCAAGCTGCTCGGTCCAAATATCAGCATGTGAGTGGACGAGCCGATAGGCGTTGAATAGCTTATGCTGACGCATAGCATCAGCGAGATGACAAACGGCATAGGATTGCACCCCATAATCTCCACCTGCTGCCAGATGATGGGAAAAAGAGCCGCTGCCGCGCCCACATCTGTGATAAACTCGCTTATCAAAGATGCCAGCGCACACATCACCGCCAACACCACAAAGGGATTGTTGCCGCAGAGGTCAAGCACGCCGTTGGCAATCACTGTGGCCACACCAGTGTTGGTTATGGCCGTAGAGAAAACCATCGTGCATCCTATAACCATAAGCAACTCCCACTCAATATATCTGACCACATGCTCCACCCTGCAACACTTGAGCAGAAGCACTGCACCTGCAGCCAACATAGTGGCTGCCATAAGTGGCATGATGCGAAATGAAGACAGCACAAACATCATAACCAATACGATAGCCGAAGTCAAGGTGCGGCGGCTTATCTGAGGCACGAAATGTGAGTCGAAGAAGGTCAGGCGGCGGCGGTTATTATTCTCCAGTCGCTCGTCACCCTTGGGCGGACACTCCAGCAGCAGGGTGTCGCCAGCCTGCAGTATTATCTCGCGAGGTTGTCCCTCCACACGCTGTCCCTGTCGGGCCACAGCCACCAGCACCACATCATTGTCAGACTCAAAGCCGCTCTGCACAATGGTCTGCCCAATCAGGTCGCTGCCAAAGGAGATATAGGCTGTGCGCATCTTGCGCTGGCTGTCAATTTCATCAATGCTCCACACATGGTGGTCGGCAGCCGCCAGGTGGTGGGTATTCTTCAGTTCAAGAATTTCGGTTATCTGTCCGGCATATATAAGGCGGTCACCGCCCATCACAAACTCATCGGCTGGCACCGGCGTGATAATCTCCTTGTCAAAGCGCACTATCTCTACCAGCGAACCGCCCCTCACAGACAGCAGGCCAGCCTCCTCCACCGTCTGCCCCACGGCCTCATTGTCTGTAGGCACCAATAGCTCTACGGTATAGTCGGAGATGGTCTCAAACTGCTCCTCCGGCGACTTACGCTCGGGGATATAGCGACGCATCAAAATGACTGTCAGCACTCCGGCCATCGTAAGGATAACTCCGGGCAGGAGGGGGTCAAACATATTCATCGACTCGCCAGTCTGGTCCATATACAGACCAGCCACCACCAGATTGGAGGAATTGCCCAGCAATGTGCACATACCGCCCATGGTGGCTGCATAACTCAGCGGCACAAGCAGTTTAGAGGGACTGACGTTGAGCTTACGGGCCCATATCCTGACTGTGTCGATAAAAATCATTACCACATTGACAGAATTAAGAAATGCAGCAAAGATGCTCACTGGCACCATCAGTCGGAACAGGGCCTTGAGATAGCTGCCGGGCATACCAAGCCCGTGCTGCGCAAGCCAATAGACCGCTCCTGTCTGTATCAGTCCTGCTGCCACTATGAAAAAGGCAGCGTGAACTCCTACCGGCTCAGAACCAAAACCCTCCAGCACCTCCTTCTCTGACACCACTCCGGCAAGAAACAATATCGTCACGCCGCCCAGCATGATAACCTCTGTGGCTACATGTGAGCGCACCAGCATAACGAACACCGTAATCAAGGTGGCGACTGTTGCCCATGCCTGCAAGCTTAATCCGAGAAAGAATATGCTGTCCATTACGGGAGGGAGGAGTATAGGTTTGAGGTTTATTGGTTATTGGTCAACGGCTCTACCTCAATTTCTTTAGCAGTGTGAGGATATTTTTGCCGTCCACGCGATTATAGTTGATAGAGTCCATCAGCTGGCGCACCAGGTAGATGCCCAGTCCGCCGATGGGGCGTTCCTCCACCGACAGGCTGGTGTCAGCCTCGGCCTGAGCCGTGGGGTCAAACGGTATACCGCTGTCAATGATTGACACCCTAAGACGCTTCTCGCTGGCCTTGGCCTCTATCTGTACCTCACCGTCGGTGCCGGCAGGATAAGCATACTTCATCACATTGACCACAGCCTCCTCCAGGGCCAGATTGAGCGACATGATGGTAGAGGGGTCAATGCCTAACATCTCGCCAATCTCGTCAACGAAGGATGCCAGCAGAGGCACTGAATTCACATCATTGGGTAGTGTCAGGCTGCGCTCCAGCTTGATGTCGGCCTGGTTCTTAGCAAACCTCACGGCCAGCATAGTGAGGTCGTCACTCTGCTCATTGCCATCCACATAAGTCAGCACAGCCTTGTGCATCACGTTTATAAGCTCCTCGGAACTGTCGTAGGCATCTACATTGCGCGCCACGTCAATCATACGCTGCTCGCCAAAAAGTGCGTGGTTGGCATTCTCAGCCTCGGTCAGGCCATCCGTATATAGAAATAGGTAAGTGTGGGGGTCAATCACAGTTTCCTGCAGAGTATATTTCCACTTCATTATAAGCCCAATGGGCACATTGGCATCCATCTGCAGCAGCTCCACTCCATCGCTGCTCACCAGCATAGGAGGACAGTGGCCGGCGTTGCTATAGCGCAACTGTCCCGTCAGCAGGTCCTGAACACCCACAAAGAGAGTGACAAACATATTCGACTCGTTCATCTCAGCCATGGCATCATTAATATGAGTCATGATGCGCTCGGGCGAAGACTCGTGGGCCGACACTGTGCGGAAGAGGCTACGCGTTACGGCCATCACCAGCGAGGCCGGCACACCCTTACCGCTTACGTCGCCAATGCAGAAGAACAGTTTCTCATCGCGTATAAAGAAGTCGTAAAGGTCGCCGCCAATCTCCTTGGCAGCCTTCAGCAAGCCATAGATGTCAATATCGTTGCGCTCGGGAAATGGCGGGAATATCTTAGGCAGCATACCCCTCTGTATGCCGCTGGCAATTCGCAGTTCACTGCCTATGCGCTCCTTCTCGGCATTGATGCTCTGCAACTTTGAGAACGCATTCATACTGCGGCTGACGATAAACACCAGCAGCACAAGGCCAGCCACCATAATCAGGATCAGCAAGAAGTTGCGCTGGCGCAAGTCCTGGAAGATTTCCTGGTCTGAGCAGACCACGGCCATCGACCATCCGGTGTTGCCTTCGATAGGCGAATAGAATATATAGTTCAACTTTCCCTTGGGGTCCTTCACCGTAGCACGTCCGCTGGAACCGCCAGCCATTGCCTCGATCACACGCTGCATGACGGTGTCGTTGTTCTTGGAGGCAAAGGTGTAGGCGTTATGCTTTAGGACAAGGCTGTCAACAGGCGACACGATTATCTGGCCTTCATGTGAGATAACCACATTATAGGATGAGGGAAAAGCCTTCTGCTTGTTAATCACGTCGCTGAGCCACTCCAGCGAGATGTCGGCAGTAAACACAGCCACCGTCTCTCCCTTGCTGTTGCGTACAGGATAGGAGTAAGTGGTCATCACCATCTCGCCGCCGCTCTCATCAAAGTAAGGCTCGCTCCAGTGGCCCTGACCGGTACGCTTGGTCTCGGTGTACCACTCCATCTCGTGGTAGTCATACACGTCGGTGCCGAGCTGCTTGTCAACCACCTGCCCGTCCTTCCTGTAGCTGTAGGGCGAATATTGGCGGCCTTTATTTGGATAGTAGTAAGGCTCAAAGCCCACGGCGCTGCCTACCACCACGCCGTTGTTGTCTGACAGCATCCGCCGCGTGATGGTGTATAGGGAGTCGGGCTTACCGAGGTTCTGCTCTACTACCCACACCATGTTCTGCACAGCCACCTCAGCTGCGGTCATCACATTCTTGATTTCAAGGCTTTTCACCCTCAGTTCGCCGCGTGCACGTTCCTCCACCGCAGCCTTGATACCACTGCTGGCAAACCAATACTGCACTGTGCCCATCACTATCACCAGCACGGTGGCAGTGATGAGGATACCTATGCTGGCACGGATCTTGGAGCCTTGACGCAAGTCGGGATTATTAGTCATAATCAGGAGGACTTTCTTTTTATCATACAAATTCACACATTCAGGAGCCGGCCCGCTTTCTGGCATCCGGGCCTGTAGCCACGAGGGCTTCCCCTATCTCCCTCTCTGCCGGCGCTGGCGCTCCTGCATCTCCTGCATGGCCTGCATACGGGCAGCAAAGCCAGACATTTTCTTGGGGTTGTCCTTATTGCGGCGATAGTTCTCCTCCAACTTCTCCAGCAGCTTCTTGTCGTCGGTGCGCCAGCGCAGGAACCACATGGTCAGCGCAGAGCCGAGCAGCGAGATGAAGTAATAGTAGTTGAGACCCGAGCCGTAATCGTTGAAGATAAAGAAGAAGACTATCGGCATGAGCATCATCATCCACTGCATCATCTTCATCTGTCCGCCACCGCCCTGCATGGCCATGGTGTCCTTCTGCATCTTCATGTTGAGCCAGGAGTAAAGCAGGTTGCTCACGCAGAAGAGCACGCAAAAGATGCTCAGGTGGTCACCGATGCCCCAGATAGGCTCCTGCCAAGTCAGTATGTTCTCGTAGGTCGAGAGGTCGTCGGCCCACAGGAACGGCTGCTGGCGCAGCTCAATGGCGTTAGGCACAAAGTTAAACATCGCAATCCAGATAGGCATCTGTATCAGCATGGGCAGACATCCGCCCATCGGGTTGGCGCCATACTGGCTGTAGAGCTGCATCATCTCCTGCTGTTTCTTCAGGTTATCCTCGCTGTTGGGATATTTCTTGTTAATCTCGTCCACCTTGGGCCTCAGCACACGCATCTTGGCGCTCGAGAGGTAGCTCTTCTTGGTAGCAGGATAGACAATAATCTTGAGTATCAGCGTAATCACCAGCAGCACCATGCCCATCGAAAGACCTATGGCCGTCAGACCGTCAAAGAGATAGATGGTGATGTAGCGGTTGATATACTTAAACAGCGGCCAGCCCAGGTAAACCAACTCCTGCAACTCCAAGTCGCGCCCGTCGATAGAATTCTTGTTCATCTTCTGTAACAGGCGATACTTGTTGGGGCCTATGTAGAGCTGCATACGGGTGGGCTTAGTGCCCGAGGGGTCAAAGCCCGTCTTCATCTGAGCCGTGTAGTAGCTGAGATAGCCGCTACCCTGCTCCAATGGGCTGGTAGCCAGTGTGGCATCGCGGAAGTCCTCATAGCTGATGAGCACATAGCTGAAGAACTGATTCTTGAAGGCCACCCAGTCAAGCGTCTCGCTCAGGTCCTCCTGGTTGGCAATCTCAGCGCGCAGATAGTCAGTGCCCTCGCCCTTCTCCTTGTAGGTGATATATGATCGCTGCTGCTCAAACTTATAGCCTCTCTCCTGCTGCGTCAGACTGTCGGTCCACTCCACCAGCAGGTCGCGCCTGCCGGGGTCAAAGAGGTTGGCCATGCCGCGGCTGCCTATAGTCATGTCCACCATATAGCTCTCGTGCCTCAAGGCATAGGTGATGGTCAGCTCAGCGCCGTCGCGGCCGCTGGCCGTCAGCGTCAGTGTAGAGTCGGTGGCTGCCGAGGGGGTGAAGTAAAGGTCGCGGGTATTGAGGTTCTCTTGCTTCATGGCCAGGGCAAAGTTGAGCGACGAGTTGTTGTCGTCAAACAGCACCACAGGCTGCTTCTGCTGGTTCTTAAACTCCTTGAGGGTAGCCTTGCTGATTACGCCGCCGTGAGTGTTGACCTCCAGCTTCACCAGCTTATTCTGCAGTGTGAGCGTCTGCTCGGCACCGTGCATGGCCGCACCGAAGAGTGAGGTGGTGTCCAGGGCCGCAGTGTCAGCCTTGGCCTTAGCCACGCTGTCAGCCACTATCTGCGCCTTGATGTCAGCCAAACGCTGCTCCTCCATAGCCAGACTGTCGGCTTCGCGCATGGCAGCAATCTCCTCCTGCGAAGGCTGGTTGATTATACCGAAGCCGATGATAACGGCTGCTATCAGAACAATTCCTATAAGTGTGTCTCTATTCATAAGATAGTCGTTTGGTTACATGTAAATATTTAGCCTAAAAAATGAGCGACAAAATTACGAAGATATTTTGACATAGCCAAATTGAAGTAGAATTGTGAGTTTAAAACCAGAGAACAACGAGGCATGTGGAAGTTATTTTATTTGAGGTTTGAGGTTTATGCCAAGCCTGGAAGCCGAACGGTTCACGTTTATTGGTTATTGGTTCACGTTTGTTGTTTTAACTCCCTTTTTAAATGCAACCTATTTCAGACCTTATATTGCAGTCAGTTTTCCTAAGCGCGACATAAGCAGAACAAACGGCGACCTTAGAAAATTTAACGTGGACCTTAGAAAATCTAACGTGGACCTTAGAAAATTTAAGCGCGACCTATTTTTTAGGTCGCACTTTTTTTGTTAACTCGTATAGTTTCCCGCATAGCAATGAGAATTTCTTTCTCCTCACCACCCCATCCTTCAGGCTACAATAATCCGCATGGCCTCGCTATATATTGCAACCTCCTAATTGTTTTCACTCATCATAGAAAGATGATCCCACGTCGTATAAGCCCACAAAAGAGCATCTAAAAGACACTCTTTCGCGATAGCTCTACTTACACAAACAGACTACAATCTATGCTTTCTTTTCCACTTCCCTCTTTCAAGAATCCAATTTCTTCTTGGTAGTCTTAGCCTACTATAATCACGATAAGAATCACGATAAGCACGGACATTACAGTCATAACAATGATAACTAAATACTGGTACTTGTAAACGCGGCATCATATCATTCAAGTCGTGTTCTTGTGGATAATATTTAAAAATCAATATATTATTCTTCTTGTAATAAGTTAAGGCCTTTTCTTCTGGTTCATGTTCAACAACAATCTCCATAACTGCTACGACTTCTTTATTTTCATTAATCAAAGCAACATCAGGACGAGGGCAATTTGTCCCTAATGACAGTTCTTCTTCTACACTTATTATTCCAGAAATAAGGTTAAGCTTATGCACCACTCCACAGTCTCTGCATGCCAACTCGACAACAAACGGTTTTTCTTCATTCAAACAGCCACGAAGAATTTTAACAGTTTCATGCTTAAATATAGCATGTAAAGATGATTCGTTACAATCAGAACCTCCAATATGGGAAAAATGAGCGCATCTACTTCCTGGCCCGGTTTTTCCACTGTTTTTAAACACTAATTTTTCATGACACGAAGGACAAAAATAGTCTTTGCCTTTTTTAGCCTCGCCTACAAATACAATATTCTCGTAAGCATCATAAGCAATTTCATTCTTCATCTTCTTTTGGCCAATTTACTTTAATAATGTTTACAAGCCTATATTCTTCTTCCATGGACCACTGTACTTGAAAAGTATCTCCGTCAATAGTATCCAACATTATAAAATTATATATATTAGTCGTTGGATATAATTCGTATCGACCATCTCTCTCTTCTCTTCCGATAAGATCAGCCCAATTCCTTTCGGACAAAACATATTCCATGGAGTCGTATGTTCCGGTTCCCCACTGAACATGCCAAATGCGACCAGTCCTTGTATCTAATTTAAGAAAAGTAAATTTGTTTTGCGTCTTATACAACTTATAACGTTGAGGAAAACATCTAACATCTGTAGAATCCGTTTGAGAAAATCCTACTGTGCATAAGAGTAACAATACTCCAATGAATAATAAACGTCTGTTTTTCATACTGCTTTATATTTTTTGATTAAGTCTCTCGTTGGTTTAAGATATATTAATTCTGCTGTTCTAAGAGCAAAAGAAACATAGTCCTTCCACTCCTGTTCAGTTTTGTAATCCAATTTTATATCAAGAAACTGTAGTCCAGTATATCCGTTTATACATTCGATTATAGTCATCTTCCCTTCATCGTCTGTTATCAAATTAAAGGTCATAATATTTTCCAACAAGCCTTTGGTTCTCTGCTGAAAGGTCTCACCAACAGTAAAAGTAACAAAATATGGAACCAATGTAAAATCCGGTAAAGGTATATCATCAGTCACTAACTCACCACGGCCATAACATATACATCCGTCAATCCCCAAATCTTTCATAACCATGTCAATAGACTTATGAAATTGAGCAATGGCTTTTGAATCGATATCGTCATCCGTCCTTACTGACAATCCTGGATCATTAGCAAGATCTGAAAAGAAATTATGTCCAAGCACTTCTGATATACGGCGAAGCAAGTCAATATCAATACTATTACGTTTAAATATATTATGGACATTCTGTCGAACACAATTAATCTGATTTGCAAACTCTGTGACAGAAAGCCCACGCTTTTGCACAATGGACTGTATTCTTGCTCCTATTGTTTTTTCCATCTTCTTATTTTTTGTGCAAAATTAGGCAGGCTTTTCCTCACAAGCAAAAAAAAATGTAACATATTTTTTTACACTGATAGGATTTCAATACAGAATATCCATTCCACCAATAAAACTTACACCAACAATACACACGTAAACAAAAACGCCATCGGGCAAGCTGATTGACTCAGCCTGCCCGATGGATTGTGTTCCCTCTTTTTTTGGGGGGGGGCAAGAGGAGGTCTCTTATTTCTTGTCACGCTTGGCTACCTCGCTGAGGTTCTTCTCCACCACGGAGATGAGCTCATCGATATTGTCGAGCTTGCTCTGCCAGAGGTCGCTGCGATCGGGAGCGAGCTCCTGTACCTTGGCAAAATAGGTGCGGGTGGTGGTGAGCTTGTCCTTAAGCTCCTGCTGCTGTGCCTTATACTGCGGGTCGCGGTTGTTGGTAGTGGCCTTCTGGTTGAGCACACGAATCTCATTGAAGTTTACGACACCGACGTTGGCAATGGCGTCAACAAAACCGGGATCAATCTCCAGGGCCTTGTTAAAGCTGGCGAGGGCCTCCTTGTCCTTGGTCTGGTCCATGAGCACTACACCCTTGATGTAGTGGGCCATCTTGTTTTGGGGAGCCTTCTGGATAAACTCGTCGGCAATCTTCATGGCCTCTGCCTGCTGGTGCTTGTCATAGTAGTACTTAAGGATTATCTGAGGATAGTTTACGTTGGTTGTGTTCTCCATAGCATCCTTAAGGGTGGTGAGCCACTGGGCGGTGTCGCCCTTGTGGAGGAGAGATGTGGTCTTCATGTGGTAACCGTCCTCACGGGTGGTCTCGTCCTCTGACTGTATGGCATAGTCAACGGTCTTGAGTACGCGGTCGTAATCCTTGTCCTTAAAGGCCAGGATGGTGGCGAAGTATCCTACCTTGGGGTAGTTCTTGTCTGCCTTGTAGATAGAGTCAGTTTCTGCCTTGGTAAAGAGGGGGCTCTTGGGCAGCTCCAGGTGCTTCATGTAATACTTGTAGGCGCCATCGTTGTCGCCCTTGGTATAGCAAAGCTGTGCGGAGATGAGGTAGTAACCCACAATCTTCTTCATCCACTCGACGTTGCCGTTGTGCTCACCGATGTCGTACTCGTTCTTCTTGGTGCCGTAGTCAAAGCGGGGCTTTACCCTACCCTTGGCATCGGGGGCGTGATCAATCTCATACGACTTGGTCAGATACTCTACGGCATTGTCCATGCTGGAGAGGAAGAGGGCGGTGTCAACGTCGGCATTCTGCTGCATCTTGTTGACTTGCTCGTTGATAAGGCGCAACTCTACCTGTCCGGCCACGTTGTAGGCATAAGCCAACTTCTTGGTCTTGGGGTTTGTCAGCACGCCTTGAATGGTCTCACGAGCCTCCATAAATTTGTTCTCGTTGATTTGCTCCTGGGCCTTGTAAATCTGGCCGTCCTGAGCATAACTGACTATGGCAGTGACAATGGCTGCCAAGGTAAACAATGTTTTTTTCATAGTTATTAGGGGTTTAAGCATTAGAGTCGTTTTCAGTGAAATCAAATTCGGCATCTGCTTCGGGAGCATCGGGCTCGGCCTCCACATGGCATACGGAGGAGATGGTGTCGTTGCGCTTGGCCAGGTCTATGAGCTTGACGCCCTGGGTTACGCGACCCTGCACACTGATGGTGCGTACGGGCACGCGGATGGCTGTGCCACTCTTGTTGATGACCACCAGGTCGTTACTGTCGTTGACAAGGAGTATGGCCACCAGTTTGCCGGTCTTCTCGGTGATGTTGATGGTCTTGACTCCCTTGCCGCCACGACCCGTTAGGCGATAGTCGTCAATGAGTGAGCGCTTGCCGATACCCTTCTCTGAGAGTACCAAGATGGTGCTTTCGGCATCCTGCGCCCATGCGCATATCATGCCTACGACCTCGTCGTCGGCACCGTCGAGGGTCACACCCTTCACGCCAGTGGCGTTGCGGCCCATGGCGCGCACCTTGCTCTCATTGAAGCGGATGGCGCGACCGTTGCGAGTGGCAATTATTATCTCGCTACTGCCGTCAGTAAGACTTACACTAACGATTGAGTCATCCTCACGTATATTGATGGCATTCACGCCGTTAGCACGCGGACGAGAGTAGTCGGCCAGTACGGTCTTCTTGATTATACCCTTGCGTGAGCAGAAGGTGATGAAGTGGCTCTTGCAGAAGTCCTCATCCTTGAGGTTCTGCACATGAATCATAGTGTTGAGGGCATCGTCGCCAGGGATATTGAGCATATTCTGAATGGCGCGTCCCTTGGAGTTCTTGACTCCCTCGGGCACCTCATAGACCTTAAGCCAATAGCAGCGACCCTTTTGGGTAAAGAAGAGCAGTGTGTCGTGCATATTGGCGCGATAGACTTTGTCAATAAAGTCGGCGTCGCGCGTAGATGACAGCTTACTGCCTATGCCGCCACGGCCCTGGGCATGGAACTCGCTCAGCGGGGTGCGCTTGATGTAGCCCAGATGGCTGGTGGTAATCATCATCGGGTCGTTGGCAAAAAAGTCTTCGGGGTTGAAGTTGTCGGCCTCGCCCGGCATTATCTCGGTGAGGCGCGGCTCAGACCACTTATCCTTGACCTCAAGGAGCTCGTCCTTGATGACCTTCTTGCAGAGCTCGTCGTCGGAGAGTATTTGATTGTAATACTCAATCTTGCGCATCAGCTCATCAAACTCAGCGTGCAGCTGCTCCTGCTGCAGACCGGTGAGCTGACGCAGGCGCATCTCAACGATGGCCTTGGCCTGGATGTCGTCAAGCTCAAAGCGCTTCATCAGGCCCTCTACGGCATCCTGCGGAGTCTTGGAGGCACGGATGATGCGTACCACCTCGTCGATATTGTCGGAGGCTATGATCAGGCCCTCCAGAATGTGGGCCCTCTCCTGTGCCTTGCGCAGATCATACTGCGTGCGACGAATCACTACGTCGTGGCGATGCTCGATAAAGTATTTGATACAGTCCTTGAGGGTGAGCAGGCGCGGACGGCCGTGCACCAGTGCTATATTATTGACGCTGAAGGAGCACTGCAGGTCAGTCATCTTAAGCAGCTTGTTAAGCACCACATTGGCATTGGCATCGCGCTTAACGTCAACCACAATGCGCATACCCTCACGACCCGTCTCGTCATTGACATTGGCAATGCCCACCACCTTTTTCTCATTGCTGAGCATGGCAATCTTCTTGATGAGCTCAGCCTTGTTGACGCCATAGGGAATCTCGGTGATGACGATGGCCGAGTGAGTACCCTCGTCCTCTATCTCATAGCGAGCACGCATTACCACACGGCCGCGGCCGGTGGAATAGGCGTCCTTTACTCCCTGCAGACCGCAGATGATGCCGCCGGTGGGGAAGTCGGGAGCCGGGATATACTGCATCAGCTCGTCAACTGTGATGTCGGGATTGTCAACATAGGCTACGCAGCCGTCAATCACCTCGCCCAGATTATGGGTGGGCACATTGGTGGCCATACCTACGGCAATACCTGTTGCGCCGTTGACCAGGAAGTTGGGGATGCGGGTTGGCATAACGGTAGGCTCCTGCAGGGTGTCGTCGAAGTTGGGACGCATGTCAACAGTCTCCTTGTCGAGATCCTGCATCATGGCCTCGCCCAGCTGTGTGAGACGGGCCTCGGTGTAACGCATGGCGGCAGCAGAGTCGCCGTCAACGCTACCGAAGTTACCCTGGCCGTCCACCAGCACCTGGCGCATATTCCATGGCTGGGCCAGCCTTACCAGTGCTCCATAAACAGAGGAGTCGCCGTGGGGATGGTACTTACCGAGCACCTCACCGACTATACGGGCACTCTTCTTGTAGGGGCTGTTGTGGGTGTTACCTATGCCCAGCATACCATAGAGAATGCGGCGGTGCACAGGCTTGAATCCGTCCCTCACGTCAGGCAAGGCACGGGCTACGATTACCGACATGGAGTAGTCAATATAGCTGCTCCGCATCTCACGGTTAAGGTCAACCTTGAGAATCCTGTCGTTGTTTAAATTTTGTGTGTCGTCCATATGATATATAAGTATTATGTTTTGAGGGTTAAGGTTTTCTTTCTGTTTTTGGACTTCAAAATTACTAATTTTTCTGCAAACGGCCCCTTAATGCAGGCAATAAAAATCACTTTGAACCCAAAAATTAGGCATTTTTAGCGTTTCTGGCGCATTTTGGTTTGATTTCCGACAGGTTGTCGGCGGACATCGCCAACTTCGGCAGCAACAAGCTAAAGGCCGTTAACAGCCCTCCTGGGATTTCCGGCAGACGATTCTCTTTGCTGTGAAACGCAAAAGAAGGTGCAAGGCGTATTGCTACGTCCTGCACCTTCTTTTCATTCTCTATTATTACAAGCGGTTACCCTCTCTATTATTACAAGCGGTTACCCTCCTTGGGGAACACTATCTGCGGCTTAAAGGTCTTGGCCTCCTCCAGTGGCATGGAGCCAAAGGCCATGATGATGACAATGTCACCCACCTCCACCTTGCGCGCTGCTGCACCATTGAGGCATACACATCCACTGCCACGCTCGCCGGCTATCACATAGGTCTCAAGGCGCTCGCCGTTATTGTTATCCACCACATAGACATGCTCGCCCCTGATAAGGCCGGCAGCATCCATGAGATCCTCGTCAATGGTGATACTGCCCACATAATCGAGGTTGGCATCGGTTACTGTTGCACGATGTATCTTTGACTTAAGAACTTCTACGTTCATATCTGCTATCAATTATAAAAACGATCTAACCGCAAATGGCGTAGTCTGCCATCCCTAGGGCAAGTATTAAACCGCCCAATTACAAATTTACTTATACCTTATATTATCTATCAGCCTGACGGGACGATGGCCGCAGAATACGGTGATACACCCCACCACGGAATCACTGTCGCTCCACTCGCTAAGACTGCTGAGGGAGTCACCGTCAACTATGTCGTAGTACTGCACCTCAAGCCCCTCGACATTGTTGATTCCGTCCACCACAAAGATCTTGGTCTCGGCCAGTGTATGCGACTGCATAAACTCCTTGCTCTCAAAGAGATACTTGGATATATTGAGGGCAATCTTGCGCTCGTCATCAGTCAGCAGGGCATTGCGGCTGCTGAGAGCCAGGCCGTCCTTCTCTCTCACAATGGGACACGGGCAAATCTCCACCTTAAACCCAAGGTCCTTAACCATAGCCTTGATTACGGCCACCTGCTGGTAGTCCTTCTCGCCAAAATAAGCGCGGTCGGGCTCCACAGCATAGAAAAGCTTGCTGACAATCTGGCACACACCATTGAAATGACCGGGACGGAAAGCACCCTCCATCACCGTGTCGGTGGGTGGATAGGAGAACTGGCGCGTATCGGGTTCAGGATACATCTCCCTGACCGACGGGGCAAACACCACATCGGCTCCGATGCTCTCAAGCAGGGCACAGTCGGCATCCATAGTGTGAGGATAATTCTTGAGGTCATTCTTGTCATTAAACTGGGTAGGATTGACAAAGTCGCTGACAACGGTAAACCCGTTCTCCTTGACGCTGCGCCTGACCAGAGAAGCATGACCTTCGTGCAGCGCACCCATAGTGGGCACCAACCCGATGGTCTTACCTTCCTGACGAGCTGTATCCAGCACAGCCTTTAGTTTCTTTATCGTCTTTACAATCTGCATTGTCGCGGTATTGATTTTCAGTTTTCGGAGTGCAAAATAACACATTTCTTTTCACATAGAGAAACTTTTGCGCACGAAAATACAATATCGATGCCAAAAGTCAATACCCACCCTACTTCACTGCACCGAACGCCTTCACCCTACAAAGCGACAGAAAAGTAAGAAAAAAGGGCAGAAGAAAGGACCACTTGCACACTTTTTGTCAGCTTTTTGCAACAAAACGTGTTCTGTTTAAGAAAAAATCACTATCTTTGCAATACCTACGTATTACCTAAACCGATAGGATGAGCAAAGTTTACTATAGCAATCCTATGGATTAAGGAACGTAGCCGTGAAGAAAAAAGAATTTATAATTATAAATAATGAGTAAGAAAGTACTCTTTATCTCACAGGAGATAACTCCTTTTGTTCCGGAAACCCCCGCATCAGTGCTGGGCAAGGAAATTCCCCAAACAATCTTTGAGTTGGGCTATGAGGCCCGAGCCTTCCACCCCAAATGGGGCAACATCAACGAGCGACGCAACCAGCTACATGAGGTACAGCGCCTTTCGGGCATGAACACCATCATTGACGACACTGACCACCCACTCATTATCAAGGTGGCCACCCTGCCCCAGACAAAGATGCAGGTATATTTTGTTGACAATGAGGACTACTTCCTTAAGCGTCTGGCAGCCTGCGACCGCGACGGAGTGGAATATAACGACAACTATGAGCGCGCCGTATTCTTTGGACGCAGCGCACTGGAGATTACAAAAAAACTACGCTGGTATCCCAACTACGTGCTTTGCCAGGGCTGGATATCGGCCGTAGCTCCGTTCCTGATGAAGACTGTCTATAAGGACGAGCCCGCCTTCTGCGACGCTAAGGTGGTAACCGCCCTACAGCCTTTAGACATCACCAAGCCTATGCCCGAGCGATTCCCCTACTTCCTCGCTTTTCGCAATGTAGACATCAAGGAGGTCAACCGCTACAAGATGGAATTTAAGCAGCCACGCGACTTGATGAAGCTGGCTCTGAAATTCTCAGACGCCGCCGTTGTGACCGAAGAAGGCACAGACCCCGAACTGCTGAAATATGCAAAGTCTATCGGCCTGCCAATCATCAGCTACGAGCCTGGCAGCACACGCCAGGAGAAAACAGCCAAGCTCAACGCCCTGCTTGAAACCCTGTAACAAGAGTTAACCCCTATTCAGCTTTACAACGTTTCGATTAAGCCACAGGAAGAAGGCATGTCTTATCATGTTACGGCAAAGAAATGTGGTTGCAAAGAAACCAGCTATTTAGTTGTAATATGGCCAAATTATTAAATAGTCAACTAAAGACGCTCCTGTCGCTCTGCATTGCATTGGCAGCGAGCATATCCCTCACCTCTTGTGACGACGAAACCGGCACCCTCGGCATAAGCACTATGCCCTCCTACGACCAGAGCCGCACATCACAAGCCATTTATGACGTACTTACACGCTCGGTGGCCGCAGACTCGCTGGCAGCCTTTACATCCGACTGCTATCTGGGCCGTGTCTCCGACCCTGAGACAAACTCCACCACCACCTGCAATTTTATAGCACAGTTTGCCGTGCTGGAGGATGACATTCTGCCTGACATATCAGCCATGTACAAGGAGGATGGACAAGTGGTGGCCGACTCCGTAGTGCTAAATCTCTACATCAAGACTTACTACGGCGACTCCGTTAACTCCATGAAGATAGGGGTATATGAGCTTGACTCTGCCAACGTGATTCCCGAGGGACGCTACATCTACACCAACATAGACCCCGAAGACTACCTGAGCGACAGCCCCTCGGCTGTAAAGAAGGAGACCACCTTTGCGGTAGCTGACTTCGACGTAGCCGACACAGTGCGCTTTGCGTCAAGCTACACCAAGAACATACGCATATCACTGCCCGCAGAATACGGCACCCGAATACTGCGCCTCTACTATGAACACCCCGAGTATTTCCGCAACTCATACGCCTTCATCCATCATGTGGTGCCAGGCTTCTACTTTAAGGTGCTTGGCGGCAATGGCACCATGGTGGACATTGACATCACTACGCTCAGCATATTCTTCCGCTTCAACATAGCTGACAAGACTTATGTGGGCGTTAAGCGAGTGGCATCCACCAGCGAGGTGATACAGTGCAACTACTTTGACAATCGCAACCTGCAGCCACTGATGGAGGCAGAAGGCTACACCTTCGTAAAGTCGCCTGTAGCCATCTTTACCGAGGCCACACTGCCTATTGAGTCCATAATGCATAATCACGAGAACGATTCAATAAACGGTGCCAAACTGGTGCTGCCACGATACAACAACGGAAGTTCGTCCACTTACACCCTGCCCACGCCCAGTAAACTGCTGATGGTGCGCAAGAGCGAGCTGCACAAATTCTTTGAGCAGCGACAGGTGCCCGACAACCGTACCAGCTATGTTGCCGACTTCTCGTCAACCAACAATTCATACACCTTCACCAACATTGCACCATTGGTAGCTAAGATGTATAAGGACAGCAACACCTCCGACCCCGACTGGAACAAGGTGATACTCCTGCCGGTGAAAACCAGCACAAACAGCAGTGGCAAGATTATTGCTTTGGACAACGACCTGTCGATGGCCTCCGTAAAACTGATGGGAGGCCCCGACAATCCTATAGGTATAACAATTATTTACAGTAGCTTCAGCGACTAGTAACATTGCTACACAGCGCACTACTACTGACCTGCACGGCATCTGCACACAACAAATGCCGTGCAGATTTTTTATGAAATTTATGATAGCTCACTGATCAACAACATCTTTTTATATGTTTTTTATGATTGCGCGCGTACATTATTATATATAAATTCACTACCTTTGCTCACGAAAAGACACTAATATGAAATATTCTATCATAATACCCGTTTACAATCGGCCTGATGAGTTGCGCGAACTTCTGGAGAGTATCGTAACCCAAGACCGTGACACAAGCGACGTGGAAGTGCTGGTAGTGGAAGACGGCTCCTCCATCAAGAGTGAGGATGTGGCCTGCCAATATGCCGACCGCATCAACGTACGCTATCTGCCCAAAGAGAACTCCGGCCCCGGCCCGGCACGCAACTATGGTGCCGAGAGAGCCACGGGCGAGTGGTTGCTGATACTGGACAGCGACGTAGTGCTGCCTCCAGGCTATCTACAGGCCATTGATGCCGAGCTGGACCGCGAAGATTGCGATGCCTTTGGCGGCCCCGACCGTGCCAGTAAAGACTTCTCCGTCATGCAGAAGGCTATCAACTACGCCATGACCTCCTTCTTCACCACCGGCGGCATTCGCGGCGGCAAAAAGAAGATGGACAAATTCTACCCTCGCTCATTCAACATGGGCGTAAGGCGCGAGGTTTATGAGACTCTGGACGGATTCAGCAAGATGCGTTTCGGTGAGGATATAGACCTCAGCATCCGTATCTTTAAGGGCGGCTACCGCTGCCGTCTGTTTCCCGAGGCATGGGTGTGGCACAAGCGTCGTACCGACCTCAAGAAATTCTTCAAGCAGGTGCATAACTCGGGCATTGCGCGCATCAACCTCTACAAGCGCTACCCTGACAGCCTCAAGCTTGTTCACACCCTGCCCGCAGTGTTCACTATCGGGTGCGCCCTACTACTGCTGATAAGCCCCTTCTTCCCGTGGGCACTCGCCCTGCTGTTCCTCTACGCCGTCATAATATTCCTTGATGCCACGCTGGCAGACGGAAACATTGAGGTGGGTCTCATGGCTGTGCCTGCCGCCTTTGTGCAGCTCACCGGCTATGGTAGCGGATTCCTCCGCGCTGCTTGGGAGAGGCTGGTGATGGGGCGCGATGAATTTAGCGCTTTCAATCGCAATTTCTATAAATAACAGTTACAGGCACGTTTCGATTAAGCCGAATAGAGAAAGCAAAGCTTGCTTCGATTATCTTGAGGCGAGGAAACGTGGTTGCGAAGAATCCAACTATTAAAAAAGAACACAAATGAGCATCAGCCTGAAACAGAGAAGCGAAGATTCACGCCCACGCGAGCGACTGCTACGCAACGGTGCCGCCAGCCTCAGCACCGCTGAGTTGCTGGCCATTCTCATTGGCTCAGGCACTACCCAGAAAGATGCCGTACAGCTGATGGGTGAGGTGTTGGAATACTGCGACAATGACCTGACCCAACTGGGCCGCATAACCTATGAGGAGCTTACAGCTTTCAAGGGCATAGGAGAAGCCAAGGCCATCACCGTTTTAGCTGCACTGGAGTTTGCCCGCCGCCGTATGTATGCGCGGCCCACCAAGAAACGTGAATTTAGGAACTCCGGCGAATTGTATGATTTTTTCCGCCCGCTAATGTGCGACAAGGACCACGAAGTCTTCTGGGTGCTGCTGCTTAACAATCGCCTGCAATACCTTGATGACCGCTGCCTGAGCCAGGGCGATGTCAAGGGTACAGTGATAGAGCCGCGAATGGTGTTCAACTACGTTGTGACCAAGCAGGCCGTAGCTTTTGCCGTGGCTCACAATCATCCCTCGGGCAGCCCCAAGCCAAGCCGCGAGGACGACAACCTGACCAAACGCCTGGCATCCGTAGCGAAAGAACTGGGTGTCAGATTCGTTGACCACATAATAGTCTGCGAGGGAGAAAGCAATTACTACTCCTTTGCCGACCAAGGAAAAATATAAACAACACTACAAACTTTTTTCAAAAATGGACAAACAACAAGTAGAAGAGCGGATAGTGGAAGTACTCAAAACTGTTTACGACCCTGAGATTCCTGCCAACATATATGACCTCGGGCTTATCTACCGTGTGGACTACAACCCCGAGGACGGCTCACTCGATTTGGATATGACTCTTACCGCCCCAGGATGTCCCCTGGCCGACTTCATTATGGAGGACGTGAGGCAGAAGGTGCTCTGCGTGGAGGGCGTCAAGACAGCCCAGGTCAACCTGGTTTTTGAACCCGAATGGACACAAGACATGATGAGCGATGAGGCCAAGATGGACCTCGGATTTATGTAGGAGATGAAAAAAACATATTTTATAGCCGATGCACACCTGGGCTCGTGGGCCATCAAGGACACACGCGAGAAGGAGAAACACCTGGTGAGATTTCTAGACAGCATCAAAGACAATGCTGCCGCCCTCTATATGCTGGGCGATATGTTCGACTTCTGGTATGAGTATCGCTACACCATACCGCGCGGCTACACCCGATTTCTTGGCAAACTGAGTGAACTTACCGACAGCGGCGTGGAGGTGCACTTCCTCACAGGCAACCACGACCAATGGATGATGTACAACTATCTGCGCGAAGAGTGCGGCATAACCATCCATAGAGAGAAGCTGATGCCCATCACCATCGGCGGCAAGCAATTCTGCCTCGCCCACGGCGACGGCCTCGACCCGAAAGACCGCAAATACCTGATGCTGCGCGCCATCTTTCACAATAAAGTTTGCCAGCGGATGTTTTCCACGCTCCACCCCCGCTGGGCTATGAACTTCGGCTATAGCTGGGCTCGCCACAGCCGCCTCAAGCACGAAGGCCGCGAAGGCATCGTCCTGAGCGAGGAACAGGACAACACACTGGCCTTTGCCCGCCAATATGCTCAGGACAATCCCAAGACAGACTACTTCATCATCGGCCATCGCCACATCGACCAGCATAACGACCTGCCCAACGGTGGTCAGTTCATTGTACTGGGCGACTGGATAAGCAAATACACCTATGCCGAGTTTGACGGCGACCATCTGAACATAAATCATTTTAAATAAAACAGTTATGAAACGCATCGGCTTCCTCTTGACAATGATGATTGTTCCGCTCATTATAATGGGCCAGAACTACAGTAAACTATGGAGTGAAGTGGAGCAGGCCCAAAACAATGACCTGCCCAAGACCGCTCTCACCAGCATCAACAAAATCATCCGCATTGCCAACAGCAAGGGCGACAGCGACCACCTGGCCAAGGCATTGATAGTAAGGATGTGCCTCGCCAATCAGATATCCCCCGACAGCGCAGAAGCCTTGCTGCCACAGATGGAGAAAATATGCCAAGACCGCAAGACGCCATCCGACCGCTGCATCTATAAGGCGTTGCTCGGATGGCTGTACAACTGCCGCACTACCGACATTGACCCGCAGACCAAGAACAAGGCTATCAAAGCATTTACGGAGGCCACGTCTGACCCGGCAGCCCTGGCCACTGCTAAAGCCGATGACTATATGGCTCTGCTCATCAAAGGTGAGGACAGCAAATACTACAACCACGATATGCTCAGCGTCATCTTCCCCTTCGTGGCCAACCAGCTTGACGATATGTATATGCCCGAAGCCCAAAGGCTCGCCGCCACGGTGATGGGCAAGGAGATTGAGTGGTATAAGACCCACCAGATGCGCGAGGCCGCCATGCTCGCCAAGATAGACTCTGTCAATATATTGTCCTATGGCAGCAAGAGTTTCTATGAGCAGATAACAAAGGAATACGGCGACCTCCCTGTCAGCACCCAGGCATACGCATGGCTGTGCTCCTACTACAACGACAAGGAGGCATACCTGCTGGGCAAGGATGTGCTCAAGCGCTATCCAAGGACCAAGTACACCAACCAAATCAAGAATGTGCTCAGCAAGATAGAGCAACCCACGCTCAGCATCAACACCAACGACATCAACACCTACCCCGGCGAAGAGGTAAGGCTTATCTATAGCTACAAGAACACCAAGAATGCCACCTTGCGCTACTATCGCCTACCCTTCGCTGCCTGCGATACTGCCTGGCTCAACCTCAAGGCAAAAAACTACCCGAAGTATGCCAAGAATGCCGACTTCACCCTGCCTCTGCCCATACGCAAGGGCGAGCCGTACGACAAATTTAAGGACACCATCACCTTCACCGTGCCCAACCCCGGCATCTATCTTGTGGAGATAGGCGGCAGCGACTACGACAACAGCTACTCCATTATCAATGTCTCACGGCTGGCCGTCATGCAGCTCCCACAGCTCGAACAGAAGCTGCGAATCTGCGTAGCAGACTACAAGAACGGCAAGCCGGTGCCCTACTCCACCATAAGGCTGCGCAATGTCCACAGAGACACCGTACGCTGGATGCAGTACGTTACCGACGAGCGTGGTGAACTGGTGCTCCGCAACCTCAAGGGCGACACCGACATCTTCGCCCTCACCGAGGACGACAAGGCCCTCCAACCGGTGGACATGGCATACAGCCCTGACTACAACTGGAATCGTCCCACCCACGACATAAGCACCGAGATCTACACCGACCGCGCCATCTATCGCCCGGGGCAGCAGGTAAAGATTGGCGGCTTCCTCTATAAGCAGGACGACGACAGCACATGTGTAATCCCCCAACAGTCGCTCGACCTCTTCATACGCGACGCCAACGGCAAGAAACTGCAGACCATTACCGTGGTAACCGATGAGTTCGGCTCCTTCAGCACCGATTTCACCCTACCGCAGGAATGCCTCAACGGCACATTCAGCATACAAAGCACCATCAACGGCGGCACCAGTTTCAAGGTGGAGGAATACAAGCGTCCCAAGTTTAAGGTTACCATCAGCAAGCCCACCGACGGATATGTACTTGGCGACACCATCACGGTCACAGGCCAGGTCATGACCTATTCAGGCCTGCCGCTGGCCAACACCACCGTCTACTGCAGCAACGAACGCAAGCAGACGTGGTGGTTCCGCTACGCCGACAAGGAGGCTCCCTTCATCCTGCGTGATACCGTCATGACCGACGACGAAGGCAAATTCTCATTGCCCGTGGTGCTGAGCATACCCAAGAGAAGCGACGACGGCTACTGGAGACCAATGTGCTACAGCTACTGCATCACCGCCAAGGCCACCGCTGACGACGGCGAGACCGAGGAGAGCAGCCTCACCATTACCGCCGGCAACACCAAGACCTTCGTAACCTTGGATATCCCGCCCATCATCTGCAAGGAGCAGATGCCCGCCCTCACCGTAACGCAAAACAATGCCATGGGCGAGGCCGTGGACGGCGAAGGCAGCTACTACCTCATTTGCGACACCGACACCCTGCGCCGCGGCACCCTGCAGTTCAACAAGCCCGACCAGCTTAGCTTCATCAGCCAGCTGCCCTCCGGCGAATATAAGCTCATCGTGCTGCCCACCGGCGAGACAAAGCTATACTACGGCCAATACGCCTACTTCAACCTCCTCTCCTTCAACGATACCAAGCCCCTCGGCAATAAGCCACTACAGCTTTGGCACAGCAGCGATGAGTTTAGCTATACAAAACCTGTTGACATCCTCGTGGCCACCCCGCTAAAGGATATGTGGCTCCGCTATGACATAATAGCCAACGAGCAGGTGGCAGAGAGCAAAATCATACAGATAAGCGACACCGTAACCCACATCCTTCTTCCGTGGAACGAGAAGTACGGCCGCGGAGCCCACATCATCTTCGCCCTCTATAGCAATGGCAACCTCCACAGTCAGTCATTCGTCCTGACCAAGCCTCTGCCCAATAAGGAACTCAAGCTGCAGTGGTCCTCCTTCCGCGACAAGCTGCAGCCTGGCTCCACCGAGCACTGGACTCTGCGCGTGCTCCATCAGGATAAGCCCGTTGAGGCCTCCATACTCGCCACGATGTACGATGCCAGCCTCGACAAGTTTGGCCATCACTCGCTGCCCTTCGGCCTCAGCTTCGACCGCTATGTGCCACAGACTTACTGGACCTCCACCCACAACTATACATTCTCCGCCAGCCTGCAGAAAAGCTATTCCAGTCTCACCGAAGAATCGTTTGACTTCACCGAGATCGACCGCTATCTGCTTGACGAAAATCCCTTCCACTACCGTGGTCGCATAGCACTGCTCAGCGCTGCTGCGGGCAGGGATATGATGCTACGCGAGGTAGCCCTGACCAAAAGCGCCAGGAGCAACGCAAAGGCCAGGCGCCCCGCCATGGCTGAGGAGGAGGCAGACGTCGATTACTACAGCGACGATGAGGAGGACGCAGACATCACCGGCAATGTGGAGATGCGCTCCAACTTCAATGAGACAGCCTACTTCACCTCCACCCTGCGCACCGATGCCCAGGGCGAGGCAACCATCGACTTTACCATGCCCGAGAGCCTCACGTCATGGAATTTCAAAGCTCTGGCTCACACACGCGACGTCAGCTACGGTTTCCTCAACAATGTCATCGTTGTGCAGAAGCCCCTCATGGTGCAGGCCAACATGCCGCGCTTCCTGCGTAGCGGTGACCAGACCAGCCTGGCCATAACCATACGCAACAACACCGACCTCCCGCAGAGTGGCAAGGCACAGCTCGTCATCATCAATGCCCAGACAGGTCAGCAGATTAAACTCATTACCAACAAATTCGCCATTGAGCCCGGTAAGACAGAAACCATCGACTTCCCGTTCCAGGTCAGCGGCGACCAGAGCATGCTCATCTGCCGCTATGCCGCCCTCACCGACGAATTCAGCGACGGAGAGCAGCAATACCTGCCCGTGCTCAGCGACCTGCAGAAGACCGTCAGCACCGTACCCTTCATGATCAACGACGGCCAGACTCACACTTTCCCGCTCGACTCGCTGCACTATAATCCCAATGCCACCCACTCGCTGCTCACCGTCGAGTACACAGGCAATCCCGCTTGGACTGCCATCAGCGCGCTGCCCTCCACCGTCAATTACCAGACCAAGTGCGCCACCCAGCTCGCTATCAACTACAACGCCCTCACCCTCATGCGCCAGATTATCAAGCGCAATCCTCAGCTCACCGACGCCATCAGCCAATGGCAGCAGCAAGACAGCGTGCCAGCCTACTTCGCCCAGCTGCAGAACAATCCCGAGCTCAAGATAGTGGCACTGCAGAACACCCCGTGGGTTGGCGATGCCGACCATGAGCGCAGCCGCCTTGACAACCTCATGCAGGACGACCAGACGCTCACCCTCAAGCAGGCCTCCATGCTCCATAAGCTCAAGGAGATGCAGACCTATGAGGGCGGATGGCAGTGGTTCCCCGGCATGCCCGCCAGCACCTGGCTTACCATCGACATAGCCGAGATGCTCAGCAACACCCGCGCCCTATGTCCCGATGCAACCGACGAAATCGACGAACTGTTAGCTCCAGCGCTGCGATTCCTCGACACAGAGGCAGCCGAAGAAGTCACCTATATCAAGAAATATAAGACCAAATATGTGCCCACACTATGGATGCGCTACCTTTACGCCAAGTCACTCTACTCTGCCGACTTTGCCAAAAGCAAGACAGTTAAGTATCTCGTCAAGCGTCTGCAGAAGAGTTCTAGGAGCTACGACCTCTACAACAAGGCCATGGCCGCCGTCATACTGCAGCGTGCAGCACGCACCAAACAGGCCGACCTCACCCTCAAAAGTCTGATGGAGTACACCGTCAGCACACCTGAGATGGGCCGCTATTTCGACAGTCGCCGCGCCCCTAACTTCTGGTCAATGTATAAGGTGCCCACCCAAGTTGCCGCCATCGATGCCCTGCAGCTTATCCATCCCGATGACAAGCAGGCCCTCCAGGAGATGCGCCTTTGGCTGCTCCAGAGCAAGCACACCATGATGTGGGACGAGCCTTTGGCCGCCACACGTGCCATCAGCTGTCTCCTTTCCGACGGCATGCTGGCAGCACCCACAGCCCTCCCATCGCAGCTCGACCTCAACCTCACCACACAAGAGGTTATCCCCGTGCAGGAGTACGCCAGCATAGAGCCCTTCGTGCAGGCAGGCTACATCAAAGCTACATTCACCGACAGTCTCCTTGCCGCCACACCTCAGAGCCTCACCGTGCGCCAGTCGGCCGCCACCGTAGAGCAGCCCCTCTCCTACGGAGCTGCCTACCTGCAGTCCTGGCTGCCAGCTATTGAGACTCCCGCCGCCGGCTCCGAGCTACGCCTCACCTGCCAGTATTACAAAGAGACGGCAGACGGATGGATGCTACTCACCAATGGGCAATCACCGGTCATCAACGGCCTGAGCAAGGGCGACCGCATCATGGTGCGCTATGATATTGACGCCAGCCGCGACTTCGACTTCGTGGCACTCCGCGACGGGCGCCCTGCATGCCTCGAGCCTACCAGCACCGACTCTGGCTATGAGTGGAGACACAACTGCTACCGCTCTGTGGAAGATGACGGCACTATCTGGTACTTCGACTCCCTCAGCAAGGGCCACCACGTAATAGAAGAAACCTATGACGTTGACCGCATCGGCCGCTTCACCTCTGCATGTCCGCAGGTACAGTGCCAGTACGCTCCTGAGTTCTCAGCACGTGCCACGGCCATCACCCTCGCTATAGAATAGTAATAAGTCTAAAAACTATAATCAAGAGTGGAAATTCCAAACATCATATCCTCCCCCTTTAGGGGGATAAAATGGCGGCTGCTTTTCCTCTTTGCTTTAGCCGCACTGCCGGCTATGGCAAAAGTTAAGGTGCTGCGCCAGCAGAACCTCAGTCGTTGGCACATCGCCCCCGCTAACTACAGCGGCATAACGCCCTTAGGCTCCAACCGCTATGCTGTGGTTGACGATAAAAGCACCACCGATGGTTTCCACATCTTTACCATTGACATCCATCCGCGCAATGGTAAAGTGCTCCGAGTAAGTAGCACGCCACTCCTGGGGAATCCCAACACAAATGCCAGAGCAGACTGCGAAGACATTATCTATTACTCCCCCCGCAACACACTCTTCATTGCCCAGGAGCGCACCGGCATCGTGGCAGAATATCACCTTGACGGCAGACCTACAGGCCGACAGCTCAGTCTGCCGCCCTATTTCTCCCTGGACTCCATGCAGCACAACGGTGCCTTTGAAGCCCTTGCCTACTGCAATAGCACCTGCACCTTCTATCTCACCACCGAGCAGCCCCTGAAGGGTGACTCCATCCACCGCATCGTAGTCTTCGACTCCACCCTGCAGGTATGCAAAAGCTTAAACTATAGCATGGATGCCCCCAAATTCAAACAAGATACCAAATACTATGCTCACGGCATAGCCGCCATGACAGTTAAGCCTGACGGCAAACTACTTGTCATGGAGCGCGAACTCAGCATACCCCCGCGCTATGTTGGCGGCAAGTGCCGCATAAAAATCTACGAGATAGATATAGAGCCAGGAATCATAAAAAATAAGCGACTACTATGCACCTTCACCACCCATATCAGCCGTCTCAACTATGCCAACTATGAAGGCATGTGCCTCGGCCCCACGCTTGATGACGGTCGTCAAACCCTCATCATCATCAATGATTCGCAAGGTGGAGTACGCAACGGCCCCTTCCACCTAAAGGACTATCTCAAGGTCGTAATACTCGACCATTAAAAGTTCAAGAATAGCAAAGTCGGCGAGTCTTAACAAGGTAAATTGCCATTCAATATTGCTAACGTTATTATCGTAGCGCTAATCCTGTTCGGCGCACTATAAATTGCCAGCATCTTTGTGCATGTTGGCAGCGGGAATACCATTAAAACTCTTCAACCTTTCAATTTCTCAAAGTATCGCTCCAGCAGTCGGTGGGCAGCCATAAAAGAAGTCTGCTGCCCCAGCTCAATGCTGTTCTCGGCAGCCACAAGGCGTTGCTCCATCTCCGGGTCTTGATAGAAGGAGTTGCGCAGCCGCTGGTCAATAGTCTCATACATCCAGTAGCGGTTCTGCTCCCTACGGCGGCGGTAGAAATAGCCGTTCTTCTTTACAAAGTCAATATACTCATAGATGCCGTCCCACAGCTCCTTGATGCCCAGGCCGTAGAATCCGCTGTAGGTATAAACCCTCGGTGTCCAGCCGCTGGGCGGCAGTGGAAACAGGTGCAGAGCATTCTTGTAGTGGCCTGCTGCCACCCGGCAGCGCTCCACATTGTCGCCATCACACTTGTTGATGGCTATGCCGTCGGCCATCTCCATGATGCCACGCTTGATGCCCTGCAGCTCATCGCCAGTACCCGCCACCTGAATCAGCAGGAAAAAGTCCACCATCGAGTGGCAGGCCGTCTCGCTCTGGCCCACACCCACTGTTTCAATAAAAATCTTGTCGTAGCCGGCAGCCTCACACAGCACTATCGTCTCTCTCGTCTTGCGAGCCACGCCGCCCAGTGAGCCGCTGCTTGGGCTGGGACGTATGAAACTCTTTGGGTGCACAGCCAGTTTCTCCATTCTCGTTTTGTCGCCCAGTATCGATCCCTTGGTGCGCTCACTCGTTGGGTCGATAGCCAGCACAGCCAGTTTGCCGCCCTTCTCTTCCAGCACATGTATTCCAAATTCGTCTATCGAGGTGCTCTTGCCTGCTCCCGGCACACCGCTGATACCAATGCGCACACTGTTGCCGGCAAAGGGGAGGCATTTCTCTATCACCTCCTGCGCCATGGCCTCATGCTCGGGGCGCACACTCTCCAGCAGCGTCACGGCGCGACTTAATATAGTAACATCGCCCTTGCGAATACCCTCCACATAGTCACTCACGCTAAGTTCACGCTTGCGTGCCCTCGGCCTCAGTTTCAGATAGGGGTTCACTATGCCTGGGTTCTCGGGGCTGGTCTCCACCTTGAGACCCTGATATTCAGCTTGGTTTTCTGGATGTTCCATTATGAAGAGTTGATTATAGGTTGACGACAGAATATAATTGCCTGTTATCCTACGGTGATATTAAAGGCGTTGCTCAAATAGATGCCCAGCTTGAGAGAATAGTCGAAGTCACCGATACTATTCCATGGTGCATAGTAATAATGGATTTCTTTTAGCACCCTGTCATCCTTATCATAATATTTCTTTGAGATGATGCGGTATGAAAGAACCGGCTCGTCAAATTCATAGAGCACTTCTGCCCTCACAGGCTTGCCGCACACCCCTTCACGGCGTGCAGCCTTCTTACAATCTTTGGGGCTGGAATAGTCATATCGCACCCACAGCAGATAGTTCACACCCTGACGATCGAAGCAATCGCTCGCATTGAGTTCCATCGTCTCATCCTCCAGCACCTTCTGGTACGTCTTAACCTGTGCTGATGTAGTAATGCAGATTACCGCTAAGAGCAGAGGAAACAGAATTCGAGTCATAATATAAGTTTTTTTAGGTTAGTTAACGTAGTTACCAATCAACGCCCTATGCCTTCCCTACCTGATGCTCACCAACACCACCGGCCGGCGGTAGTCGTTGGTAATCATCAGTATTCGGTATCGTGCGTTGCTGAGGTCGCGATATTTGTTTACCAGCTTCACCTGCATATTCACAGTCTCACCCGGTTCGATGGTCGTCTTGGGCAGACTAACGTTGATGGCAGGGTGAAACACCTGGAGCGAACGAATCATCAGGTCGCTACGTCCTGTGTTGCTTATGCTCACGGTGCCTTTCACCTTGCTCTTCTTGACCTTGGGCATCTCCAGCACGTCTGTGCTCAGCAGAATCGACGGGGCACGGTTAGACCGCTCCACTGTTGCCGTGTCAAACAGCACAATGCTCACCGGTATCTCGCGGTCTTTGCTCACGCTCTCACCCTCATAACTGCTCACATACACCACGTCCTGTGTCAGTCCCAGATTATGGTTCAACTTGCGGCTGTCCAGCGTTATGGTCAGATAGCCCGTACGTCCCGGACGCAGCACCTTGGGCGTAGCCTCCACGCTCAGATAGGCCGGCAGGTGCAACAGGTTAGGCTGGCAATTCTCCTCGCTGTTATTAGTCACCGCTATCGTCCTGTTCACCACGTCTCCATCGTTCACATAGTCAAACTCAATATTGTCCGTCTTGAGTGTCAGCGGACCAAACACCACGCCAAAGTCGTCTTCCGGAGCCTTGGTGCCACTGTTCTCGTATGCTTTCCTGAGGTCAATATACACCTTACCCTTAATCTGCAAGGCCAGGGGCTTATCACTGCCCTCCACATATACATATATTCCATTAGTAAAGCGGCCCACCAGGTCAGTGTTGTAGCTCACGTTCACAGTGGCAGTCCCTCCCGCCCCGATAGTCATCGGCGAGCAGCTGGCCTTCATCTGCGAACTGGAGGTCACAATCCTGTCCACATTCACCGCCTTGCCCGACGTGTTCTTAATCTTAAAAGACGTTGTTGCCTCACTATACAGTTGCAGCGTACCCAGATTCTGCGTCCGTTTCTCAGCCGTCAACTGCGCCAGCACACACTGCGGCACAGCCGTCAGAGCAGCCATCGCCACCAATAAGGAAAAAATATGTCGCTTCATATCAAATAAACATCTAATTGCCGCAAAGTTAGTCATTTTTTCTCTACTTTTGCAGATGATAACACTAAAAAACACCATTATGCGTTTTATTTCATGGAATGTCAACGGATTGAGAGCCTGTGCCGGCAAAGGCTTCGCAGACATCTTCGAGCGTCTGGATGCCGACATCTTCTCCCTGCAGGAGACCAAGATGCAGGCCGGTCAGCTTGACCTCAATTTCCTCGGCTACCAGAGCTACTGGAACTATGCTGAGAAGAAAGGCTACAGCGGCACTGCCGCCTACACCCGTCTCACCGCCCTCGGTGTCACCCTCGGCATGGGCATTGACCAGCATGACCACGAGGGGCGCGTCATCACCCTGGAGTACCCCGACTTCTACTATGTCACCGTCTATACCCCCAACTCCCAGGATGGCCTGCGCCGCCTGCCCTACCGCATGGAGTGGGACGATGCCTTCCGTCAGTTTGTCTGCCAGCTCGACCAACAAAAACCCGTCATCATCTGCGGCGATATGAACGTAGCCCACCATGAGATAGACATCAAGAACCCCAAGTCCAACCTCCGCAACGCCGGATTCACCCAGGAGGAGCGCGACAAGTTCACCCTACTGCTCGACAGCGGCTTCACCGACACCTTCCGACACCTCAATCCCGACCTGACCGGGGCATACTCTTGGTGGTCCTACCGTTTCAACGCCCGCCAGAACAATGCCGGATGGCGCATCGACTACTATCTCATCAGCAACCGCCTCCTCCCCCACCTCAAGGACGCCCGTATCCTCAGCGACATCTACGGCTCCGACCACTGCCCCGTCCTGCTGGAACTCGAGCTGTAAAGTGAGGAGTGAGGAGTGAGGAGTTAGGAGTTAGGAGTGAGGAGTTAGGAGTGAGGAATGCCGCAGGCATCGCGAGCGGCTCGTCGGCTGTCGGCGAAGCCGGTGCCGACTTCAAAGAGTCGCGAGAGCGAAGCGGCAATGAGGAGTGAGGAGTTAGGAGTGAGGAGTGAGGAGTGAGGAGTGAGGAGTTAGGAGTTAGGAGTGAGGAGTTAGGAGTGAGGAGTTAGGAGTGAGGAGTTAGGAGTGAGGAATGCCGCAGGCATCGCGAACGGCTCGCCAGTGGTCGCGCCAACGGCGCGGGCTGGCATGAAAGAGCTGTGAGAGCAAAGCGACAATGCCGTAGGCATCGCGAAGACTTTCGTTGGCTGTCGTGCCGGGGTCCCCTTTGGGGAAATAAAAAACAATCTCGTTGCAAGGCAACGGTGCCAACATACAGAGAAAGTCTGAGAGCAAAGCGGCAATGCCGTAGGCATCGCGAAGACCTCTATTGTTTTTCCGTTTTCATCTATTATTGTCTTCTTTTTAACAGATCCGCTTGGTGTAAACCACGGGTCATTGTATAAAATTAACAATACATCCCTTTCTGTTATCATTTCAATTTAAACTTTTTATACATCAATCATATTCATATAGGGTTATGCCTTTCTGTTGAAAGAAATAATCCTTTAGCGATTTTTCCAATAATACCAACGTATCCCATATAACTTCATCAGTAATCTCTTCTTCCTTGTAACCAAAGGGAACGCTTACTGCGTCGGCATGGAGGCAGTCATCTTCGGGATTGTAATAATATGGTATGTATGGGTATTCTTCGTTGGTGTAATAGAATCTTCTTGCCATACCGCCCCTAAACTCATAAAGAGCGTTATTAATAAAGTCTGCTCGTGATAGGTTTTTCTCTTTCATATAATAAAAATATTATTTAATAGTTTATTTAGTTTATTTCGTCGCAAAGATACGAGAATTTTTTGACATCTTTTGCAAACAGTTAAGTATTTATATAAAAACAAACCAAAAACTATAAAATACTTGAAATACTTTGAAAACACCGCCGCAATAGGGGGCTTTCGTTGGCTGTCGGCGAAGCCGGTGCCAACATACAGAGAAAGTCTGAGAGCAAAGCGGCAATTAGGAGTTAGGAATTCCTAATTTCTAACAAAAAACCACGTCAGAGAAAAATAATTTTCAATTTTTCAACTTTTCAACTTTTCAATTTTATAATTATTTCTAACAACCACGTCAGAGAAAAATAATTTTCAATTTTCAATTGTCAATTGTCAATTATTTCTTACCTTTGCACTCGCTAAAACAAAAACAGCCAGTTTTAGTAATATTTGGAGAGGTGCTCGAGTGGCTGAAGAGGCACGCCTGGAAAGCGTGTAACCGTCGAAAGCGGTTCGTAGGTTCGAATCCTATCCTCTCCGCAGGATGGATTCAAAGCGTATAACGGTTTGAGTCCATTACTTTAAGCAGGATGGATTCAAAGCGCTTTTGAGAGAAAGCGCTTTATTCGTAGGCAATGATATAGCAGTTGGCATTAATATGGCAATAACTGTTACTTTCATACGCCCCTGTCGGTCATAGTTACTTTCATACGCCCCCGGCAGCAAGCTGCCACCCCCTCTATCTTAGAGGGGGAGCTTGCAAGCCGTTCTACCGCAAGCCGTTCTGCTTTTGATGGCAAGGAGACGGCTCCCCCTCTAAGATAGAGGGGGGCGTATGATACAATTTGATGGCAAGGAGACGGTCACTTTTGTCCACTTCCGGACATGGCTAATTCTCAATTCTCAATTCTCAATTCTCAATTGACCACTACCCTGCCATCACGGATATACACACCCTGGCTTGGCGGAGCCTGCAGGCGTCGTCCCTGCAAGTCGAAGAACCCCCCTGCCCTGCCGCTGCCCTCATCAGCCTCGCGTATCGGGCCGTCAACAGCCGTGGGGTCTTCGTAATCCTCGTCGGTGCCGTCAAACACATACACGCTGCTGGCTGGCAGCCTCAGCGTCAGCACCCTGTCAATGTCAATAGGCGCACTCTCGCTCAGTCCATTCAGCGCTTTCTGGTCAGCAAACGCCTTCTTAAACCAGATACTGCCACTCACGTTTGCCGGAATGTTGAGCATCTCTCGCAGCGTCGTCAGATACATCTGCGCAGTGGTACCGCCATTGCGCAGCGCCAGCGTGGCCTTCGGTCCGTTCCAGCTGGCCCAGCCATAGACGGCAGCCCTGCTGCCGTCCCACGGATTACCGCCCACCCAGTGGACGTCGGGCAGCACATCGGCATTGCGCCGCTGCCACTCTATACACTCAGCCAGGTCACCCCACAGCTTGCCGCCATTGATAGAGTTCATCAGCTCATAGTCGTTATACAGTTCCACCAGCCCACTGCCGCAGGCAAAGGCACACCTCAGCTCGCGCCTCACCGCATCGTAGCCATAGTCATTGCTCACATTGCCATACCTGGAGAGGATAAACCCGTGAGTCATCAGCGTATTGATAGGACAAATCGGCGAATTGCAGACATAGTTCTGATACACCAGCCTGTCGCGATAGGTAATCCAGTTCTCTCGGCTCGACGCATTGTTGCCAATCCTGTCATAGTCATTCTCCTGCCGCCATGTGGCATCCGTGTAGTGATACCAGAAAGGACTGGCCCACGTACCTACCGTAGTGTTAAAGAAGATATCCTCCTTCAGATTCTCCCTCACATAACGCTCCAGCCTTATTATGCCCTCTGCATTCTCGTTGCCGCTGTCACCGCTGTCGGGCCCTGTGGCACTGAACTGCGCACTGATGCCGTCAAACTTAAAGAATCTGAACAGCCCCCTGCCCTCGTCGTCAGTGCCCTGGTTGCGCACCAGGTTAGCAGCAGCATCCAGAAACACGTTGTAATAGTTCCTGTTGCCCAGCACCATGCTCTGCCCCATGTTGCTCCAGTATGCACGGCGGTAGTTGCCGCTCTGGCCATATCCGCCCACCGGTCCCAGCCATGCCCCTACGCCGCTGCCCATCTCGTCAGCCAGCGCCGCAATGTCACGCATCTCATTGGGAAAACCGCTGTGAAACGTCCATGTGCCGTAGTTGTCCCATCCGTCGTCAATCACGAAGGCCGCCGGTGCCGTCCCATAGACATCATAGAAATCCTCCTTCCAGTGCCTCACCACGTCCATCACCTGATTAGCATTCATATTTTGCGTAGGGTCAGCGGCGTTATTGCGGTTGATGTTCAGTTCATACCAGCTGATATAGCACGGAAACGGCCTCCAGGGCACCGCCCTCTCCCTCTCGCTGTAAGCCAGGAAAGAGCGCCTCTTCTGCGTCTTGAGGATATCCGCATTGCCCTCCGTGCCGTCCTGCGCTATCAGGCCCACCACGGCACTCACCTTCCATGTCTCGCCGTTCTGCAGCACCGTGTTGCGGCTCCACCGTCCCTTGATGCTCACCACGTCATCATCAATCACCACACCCTCCTTAGCCTTATACACGGCCACGTCCATCACCGACGAAGCGTCAATGCTCTCCGTGCCGTCCTCCACAAAAGCCCTCAGCGTAAAGTTGCCGCTGCTGGGCACCACCATCGAGAAGACATTATTCTCAGCCTTGTTACCCGAGAAGCCGCTGTGATAGTCGCTCGCCACCACCGCCCCGTTAGCGTCCAGCAGGTCCACACCGCCGAAGTTCAGTCGGTGATTACCGCTGCGGTAGTTAATGCCAACCTCCAGCCTGTGCCCCTTCTCCAGGGCCATGCCCTCGCGGCTGTAGCAGTAGATATTCGGGTAACCGTAGCCCGTAGCCTCCACCACCCTGGCAGGCACCAGTCCCGACTCCATCTTCAGCCAGCTGTTCGCCGTCAGACTCGTCGAGGCCAGCCGGCTCACCAGCTCCCATTTGTCCTCGTCGTCAGCACCGTTGCCCACCGTGTTATACCCCATCGGAGTCTCCAGGCCGGCAAAGATGCGGTCGTTCATAATCACCGCACCGCGCGTATTGCCTACCACCACGGGCACAGAGCCCGCCTCGGCAACGTCAACGCTATACATCATCGGCACCACATTAAACATATCCACATCAGTGCGTCCCAGCAGCTCCATCTCCGTGCGCAGGTAGTGGCTGCCGTCGCGCAGCACAGCACGCCACACCACCTCCAGCACCCTGCCGTCGTCCACATACTTATAGTTGGCCTCAATCTGCTGCCCGGCAAAGTGGCGCGCTCCGTTCACAGCGTCAGGCTCAGCCTCCAGAGCCTTAGTCCTCACGCTGCGCAGAATCATCTCGCTGGCGTTCACCACCTTCTCGCCTTCGCCAAGAGCCAGGCAAAACAACTCCGTTCCGCCCCTCAGGTTCATAGCCTCGCAGCCCCCAAACATCAGGGCTCCGCCAGAACGCACAAACGAAGCCGCCAGCACATTATTATATAAGGTATATCGCGTCAGCGTCCCATCGTCAGTAGTCTGTTCGTCAATATCCATGCGAGCCTCACCCACAGCCTCCTGTTGCATAGGGTAAACCACCGGCAGTTCATACACATCCACGGCCACCTGCCCATATCCCGGCATCATCGTCATCATGCTGCCCAGCAGCACAGACAGTCCAAAAACAAATCGTTTCATATCAACATAAAAACTTGTTGATGCAAAGGTAATCATTTTTCTTAGCATTGCATAAGGCGGCAGCAGACTTTTGCGCAATACCATTTTTTCAGTTTCTCTGTGATTATCAAGAATTAGAAAATGCTGAAGGCATCGCGAAGACTTTCGTTGGCTGTCGGCGAAGCCGGTGCCAACATACAAAGAAAGTCTGAGAGCGAAGCGGCAATTAGAGAATTTATAATCATCCGTTCAATCCGAATAATCCGTGGTTAAAAAAAACACAGATCACACAGATTACACAGATTTTCATTTTCGTCAAGAGTCATTTTAATTTGACAATTGGACAATTTACTATTTCACAATTTAGCAAGCCGTTGGGCATAAATTTTTGAATAATTTCTGATAATTTCTGTGCCGCTTCGCTCTCAGACTCTCTTTTGCCAGCCCGGCTTCGCCGACAGCGAAAGAGCCTTTTCGCGATACCTTCGGTATTCGTGTTATTCGTGAGATTCGTGTTTGTTTATGTCCACTGGCTTGCTAAATTTCAATTTTCAATTATCAATTCTCAATTTATCCAAGTCTGCGTGTCGCAAAGCGACCAACTTTCAAATTAAAATCGCTACCTTTGTAGCGTCAACCAATCCCCCCACCTATGAACACCAAAGAGATCTACCTTGCCGGTGGCTGCTTCTGGGGCACCGAGCATTATTTCAAGCAGCTGCATGGAGTCCTCGACACCGAGGTCGGCTACGCCAACGGCCACACCCCCAGCCCCACCTATCAGGACGTCTGCACAGACCTCACCGGCTATGCCGAGACCGTCCGCATCGTCTATGACCCCTCCGTTGTCAGCCTGGCCTTCCTCCTACGCATGTATTTCAAGGCCATCGACCCCGTCAGCGTCAACCGTCAGGGCCATGACGAAGGCACCCAGTACCGTACCGGCATCTATTTCACCGACCCGTCTGATCGGACTGTCATCCGTCAGTGCTGTCAGGACGAGCAAGCCCACCATGCCCAGCCCCTCGCCGTAGAGCAGCAGCCCCTCCAGAATTTCTATAAAGCTGAGGACTACCATCAGGACTACCTCGACAAAAATCCCGAAGGCTACTGCCACCTCCCCCAAACCCTCTTCCAGATGGCCCGCAATGCCAAAGAACATTGACCGATGACTGTTAACAAGCGCCTCGCCTTCATCAAGACGACGACAGAGAGATAAAAATCTCATTGAAGAATTTTTTTTGATGATGAAATATTGCGGTATCAGGAAAAAAGCATAACTTTGTAACCATTATAAACATAGATATGACAAAGGTAAAGGATATAAAGATTGTTGATTTCCCCGAGGAAGTTGACAGCAAGAATAAGGTCAAGGTTTACGGCGAGACTTCGTACGAGAACCATCTGGCTGTGCTGAGCCATTATCTCCACAGCAACCGCGAGAAGGTCAGCAAAGAGGACAGGAGGGAAATTGTTAGTGCTGTCCGCGAGTTTCTGTCGCGAAAGGAGCTACGCCAAAATCCATACGGCGAGATGTCTGACGATGAACTGATGCGGGTGGCCGAGGATGCCACGCAGTACGACCTCTTCTCTGATTTCTTCAAGATTCCGTTCCCCAGCCCGGAGAATCCAAAGTTTACGTTCATAGATTTGTTTGCTGGAATGGGCGGTTTTCGTTTGGCAATGCAAGCCCAAGGCGGTCAATGCGTTTTCTCGTCAGAATGGAATGCATACTCGCAGAAAACATATTTTGCCAACTTCGGCGAAATGCCTTTTGGTGACATAACCAAGGAAGTGACAAAATCTTATATCCCCAAGCATTTTGATATTCTTTGCGCAGGTTTCCCCTGCCAGCCATTCTCTATAGCAGGTGTTTCCAAGAAAAAGAGTCTGGGGCGCGAAACTGGATTCAAGGACAAGACGCAGGGAACCCTTTTCTTCGATGTCGCCGATATTATCAGTCGTCATCGTCCCAAGGCGTTTTATCTGGAAAATGTCAAGAATCTGACTTCGCATGACAAGGGTAACACCTTTCGTGTTATTCGAGAAACGCTGGAAGAATTGAATTATTCTATTCACTATCAGGTCATGGACGGTCAGACATATGTACCGCAGCACCGTGAGCGCATAATGATAGTAGGATTCGACAAAAAGATATTTCATGGCAAGGAGAAGTTCGTGTTTCCAGAGCAATGTGAATCTAAACATAGTATCAAGGAAATTCTCGACCCCGATATAGACTCCAAGTACACGCTTAGTGATAAATTATGGACTTACCTACAAAATTATGCAGAGAAGCATCGTGCAAAGGGCAATGGTTTTGGTTATGGCTTGGTTGACCTCAATGGTATTGCCCGAACATTAAGCGCGCGATATTATAAGGATGGTTCAGAGATTCTGATACCTCAAGGAAAGGGAAAGAATCCCCGTCGACTCTCTCCCCGCGAGTGTGCACGACTGATGGGCTATCCCGACGAGTATATAATTGACCGCGTGTCTGACGTTCAAGCCTACAGACAATGTGGCAACTCCGTAATTGTGCCGTTGATTACTGCAGTTTCAAAGCAAATAGTAACAACTCTTCAAAGCGCATAATGTTATGAGTGAGGTTCTAAACTTAGCTATCAGCAAGGTAAAACAGTCGAAAGCGGCTCTATGTAAATTTATTACTGCCAACGATACTGGCTCAACTGGCGGTCACCAATGTGGTTATCATATATCAAAGGAAGCATGGTCAATGTTTCTTGATGTAGAACCTGCAAGAGGAAATAATATTGACATACCGATTCGTATTCATTGGCAGGGGGCATTCGATACAGATAGCCGTTTCAAATATTATGGTGTAGGTACGAGAAACGAATATCGTATTACTCGTTTTGGCAGAGGCTTCGATTTCCTGACTGATAACAACGTAGGCGATTTGCTGGTGCTGGCGCGTTTCGACAAAGACTACTACGAGGCATTTGTGTTGCAGACTGATGATGATATCGACGATTTCTTCTCATTCTTTAATCTGTCATACGACAAAACCAACCAAATAATTGACATAGCTCAGACTGAAAAGCCAGAGCAGAGGCTGCTCACTCTTATAAGTGAGTTTGTGGCCCAATATGCAGACTTTCCTGACACTCGTATCATGGCAAATGGAGCAAGGCTGTGTTTCAATAAAGCAAACGGAATTACCACACATAATATAGTGACGACTCCTGACGAGGTGCTTTTGGGTTGGCTGGATACAGAGTATACTCTTTTCAAATTTATGGAAGAGAAGGTGTATTCTGACATTACCGCCAAGCCGTTCCCAGACATTGACACCTTTGTCGCGATGGCTAACGAAGTGCTGAACCGTAGGAAGTCGAGAGCAGGAAAATCTTTGGAGCATCACCTGGCCGATATTTTCACTCATAACGAGCTGATATTCGAAGAGCAGGTTGTTACGGAAGAGAATAAGAAGCCAGATTTCTTGTTCCCGAATGGCAAGTGCTATCACAATCTTTCTTTTCCAGGCGAATTGTTGACTATGCTCGGAGCCAAGACCACATGCAAAGACAGGTGGCGCCAAGTGCTTAATGAGGCAGACCGAGTGGATGACAAATACCTGTTCACATTGCAGCAAGGAATTTCTTCCAACCAGCTTAAGGAAATGCAAGACTATCATCTGCATCTTGTGGTTCCTCACAAGTACCTGACAAGTTTCCCCAAGGAATATAGAAGCGGTATATGTGATTTGTCCGCATTTATCGGACTAGTTAAAGAGCGCCAAGAGAGGATGCCAAAACACTACATATTTGCATAACCAAATCTGCCCGATTACTATTGTCGTGACGATGTCCTACAAAATAACATTCTCTATTGTATTCTTGAAGGCGAAGAGGTCTGCACTGATGATTTGGAGTGGATAGAGGAATATTTCCATGGAGACAAAAAGAAGATAGCTAAAGAGTTGCGTCGGCTGGAGGCTGAATTTATCTCGGAATTATTGGAGTCTTATTACAAGAATATAGTTTAGATATTTATGCCAGACCACCTTACTCCTCAGCAGCGTCATGCAAATATGGCAGCTATTCACGGCAAGGACACGAAGCCGGAGATGATGGTACGCAGATACCTGTGGGCGAGGGGGTTCAGATATAGGCTCAACCACCCGAGGCTGCCAGGCAAGCCCGACATCGTGCTGCTGCGCTACCGCACATGTATCTTCGTGAACGGATGCTTCTGGCACGGACATCATGTAGCACTGCAACAAATTGAAAATGGAGAATTGAGGATTGGCAATTCCGAGTGTTGTAAGATTCCGAGTACGAATCATGACTTCTGGGTGGCAAAGATACGGAGAAACCAAGAGCGCGACGAGGAAGTGCAGAGGAAACTGGCGCAAATGGGCTGGCACTCCATCACTGTCTGGGAGTGTGAGCTGAAGCCATCGAAGAGGGAGCAGACCCTTCAGTCGCTCGTTTATACCCTGAGCCACATATGGATGAAAGACAATACGAAGCCATACTCATTGCCAGAAGACGAGCTGTCAATTGCAGCAGAAGGAGGGGGGTGAAAGAATAGCTAAGATAAAGATAAATAAAAATAACACAGCTGAATTCCTAATTTTTCAAGGTCAGACAAAGAAAGTCGAGGTAATGTATGCCGAAGAAACAATTAGGCCATACGAGTAAAAACCGAACAAACACACTCTCAACATGAAAAGACTATTTTACTTCGCTATCATTGCCCTCATTGCGGGGATGGCAGTACTCACAGGATGCACCAACAAGAGTACGCCTGGCACCTCAGAAGGCGAAAGTGCGCAGTGGATAGCAAGGCTTGATGAGACGCCTCAACCAAAGGACATAGGTAGCGACTCTGCCATAGCTGTTTACTTCAAATACAATCAGACTGTATCGGGATATGAAGTGACTGTCAAATGGTGGCCTTTCGACAAGATGGCGGAAACGGGAGCGGTAGTCATCAACTTTCATAATCTGAAGAGTGGGAAGGACTATTATTACTTTGCCGAGAAATATCATTCGTTCGATACTGACAAGATAAGCTTCGCCAATGGTTTCAAAGGACACAACAACGGTGACATACATTATTTCGATTACACCTCCCCCGACACTATTGATGCGTTTAAGGAAACAAACGGCAATTCGCCTTTGGGGTACTACACTCCATTCCAGTTTCTAGACATTGACTTTGACGGCAATGACGAACTGCTTATATCCGACTGGTATCAAGGACAGGCGGGCAACGAATATGAGGTATTCAAGATGGCTGGCGACGGTCTGAAGAAGCTGGATTACATTCCGTTGGACAGACTGACGAACGTGGATATGATTGACATGAAGAAAAAAATCATTGCTCATGTTTCCTTTTGTGGAGCTGATGACACAGCTATATTCTTCTTCTCAAACAAAAAGCGCGAAAAGAAGATTACAAGCATCCCACGGTTCTATTCCAACACTGCCAACAGTTTTGATTTTGAAAAGTACAACAGGGAACTTGGTGCTCCATTTACCTTGGACTCAATTATTGAAGACTGCACAACCGATGGCCGGGAACACTATGTGAAATATGTCGTAAACAATAGCGCTATTCGTTTTTGACAAGAGGCATCTATATCCGATGACTCTCCATGTAAGTGATGATAGGATAATCAAACTTTACTATAAACACATATTGCCCAGGTGTATGCCGCAAGCCTATCGCACTTGTGATTTTATCAGCAGATAAGAACATGATCCTATACCTCGCTGAAACAGGGAAAACTAAAGCTGACTTAACGAAATCTAACGGCGACCTTAGAAATTTTAACGTGGAGATAAAATCAGGAAATGTGGACATAACAAAATCTAATCCCCTTAAAAAAAAATCTAACTCCGTGGAAAAATAATCTAACTCCGTGGAAAAAAAATCTAAGAGCCTCGAGCTGTCATTTTCAAGGCTTTTAGATTGCGTTTCAAGGCTCTTAGAATTGCCGCCAAGGCTCTCAGATTTCTTAATGTCGGCCCGCGCCTAAAGAGGCCCAGCCTCTTTCAAGACGGCGCGACCACCGACGAAATCTTCGCGAAGGCACGGGATTAGAATGAAAGGTTATAGGTTATTGGTTATAGGTTATAGAGGGAGTTAGAAGGAGTTAGAAGGAGATAGAGGACGATAGTAAATTGAGAATTGAATGCTGAAAGCATCGCGAAGGCTCTGTCAGTGGTCGGCGAAGCCGGGCTGACAAAAAAGAGCCTGAGAGCGCAGCGGCAAAGTTGATAATTGATAATTACCCAAGTGATTTGGTTGCAGATGTAAAGAAGTATGGGGCTTATGACTGCCCTCTTCTATCTTATTACCTTTTTTATTACGCGCGTAAAGAAAAATTGTCGTATCTTTGCGGAGAGAAAAAGCCCCCGACAAAAAGTTAAGAAGTTAAAAAGTTAAGAAGTTAAAAAGTTAAGTAGTTAAGAAGTTAAGAAGTTAAGCCGATAGAAGGAGATAGAAGGAGATAGAAGGAGATAAAAGGAGATAGAGGACGTTAGTCTTTCTTCTTTCGAACTTTTCAAATCTGTAAACCGTAAACTGTAAACGATGTTTAGAATAACTTATAAGGAACAATACTCTGAGAATGTCTTCCGCATTGACGTGGAGGCTCCTCTCATTGCCCGCAGCCGCAAGGCGGGCCACTTCGTAATAGTAAGAGTAGATGAAGGCGGCGAACGCATACCGCTCACCATCAGTGACAGCGACACCCGGAAGGGCACCATCATGCTGGTAGTACAGCAGGTGGGCGTGAGCACCCGCAAGCTGTGTGCCCTCAACGTGGGCGACAAGATTGCCGACGTGGTGGGACCGCTGGGACAGGCTACCAAGATTGAGAACTTCGGCACGGTGGTATGCGCCGGCGGTGGCGTGGGCGTAGCTCCTATGCTGCCTATCATCAAGGCGCTGAAGGAGAAGGGCAACCGCGTGGTCTCGGTGCTGGCCGGCCGCACCAAGGAGCTGATTATCCTGGAGGACATGGTCAGAGAGAGCAGCGACGAGGTTATCATCATGACGGACGACGGCAGCTACGGCGAGAAGGGTCTCGTGACTGCGGGCATCGAGCGGGTCATCCTGCGCGAGAAGGTGGACAAATGCTTCGCCATAGGCCCTGCAGTGATGATGAAGTTCTGCTGCCTGCTGACGAAGAAATATAATATCCCCACGGACGTGTCGCTGAACACTATCATGGTGGACGGCACGGGTATGTGCGGCGCCTGCCGCGTTACGGTGGGGGGCAAGACCCGCTTTGTATGCGTGGACGGCCCTGAGTTTGACGGCCACGAGGTGGACTTCGACGAGATGATGAAGCGCATGAAGGCGTATAGCCCAGAGACCACCATAACTCCGGAGCCCCCTCTAACTCCCCCTCAAGGGGAGAACCCTGACGCCAGAGTACTCCCCCTTGAGGGGGGAGATAGAGAGGGGCTGAGGGCTGGGGAGACTCTCACCGCCAAGGAGCGGATGGCCATCCCTAGGGTGGTGATGCCTGAGCTGGAGCCTAAGTACAGGGCTACGAAGCTGAGGGAGGAAGTCAACATGGGCCTGACACTGGAGATGGCGCAGAGGGAGGCTCAGCGCTGCCTGGCATGCAAGAACCCGGGATGCGTGAAGGGCTGCCCCGTTGGCATCGACATACCATCGTTTGTCAAGCATATTGAGCACGGCGAGGTGGCAGAGGCTGCCGCCGTGCTGAAGAGATACAGCGCCCTGCCTGCCGTATGCGGACGCGTATGTCCGCAGGAGAAGCAGTGCGAGGCGCAGTGTATTCACCTCAAGACAGGAGGCCAGCCGGTAGCGATTGGCTATCTGGAGAGGTTTGCGGCTGACTGGGGAGTAAGCCACACCCCAGTTAGGAGTGAGGAGTTAGGAGTTAGGAGTGAGGAGTTAGGAGTTAATCATACGCCCCCGTCGCTTCGCGACACCCCCTCGCTCCGCGAGGATATCCATATTTATCTTCCCCAAAGGGGACCCCGCTTAGAGGGGGAGCCTGACACGCCAGTGGACATTAGGAGTGAGGAGGAGGCCCCCCAGCCCCCTAAAGGGGAGGAAACTCTCAATTCTCAATTATCAACTATCAATTATCAATTTCCCCCTAAAGGGGAGAGAATTGCCGTGGTGGGCAGTGGGCCTGCGGGCTTGTCGTTTGCCGGCGAGATGGTTCAACGCGGCTACGACGTGACTGTCTTTGAGGCGCTGCACGAGATTGGCGGTGTACTGAAATATGGCATACCCGAATACCGACTGCCCAACAGCATCGTGGAGCAGGAGATAGAGAGTCTCAAGGAGAGCGGCGTGAAGTTTGTGACGGACTGCGTGATTGGCAAGACCATCACTGTGGACGAGCTGAAAGAGCAGGGATTTAAGGGCGTGTTTGTGGCCAGCGGTGCCGGACTGCCCAACTTCATGAACATTCCAGGCGAGAACCTTATCAACGTGCTGTCGAGCAACGAATATCTGACGCGCGTCAACCTGATGGACGCCAGCAACGAGGCTACCGACACGCCTGTGCCCCACGGCAAGAGGGTGGCAGTGATTGGCGGCGGCAACACGGCGATGGACTCGGTGCGCACAGCGCTGAGGCTGGGCGCCGAGAGGGCGATGATTATCTACCGCCGCTCGGAGGCTGAGATGCCGGCACGTGCCGAGGAGGTGAAGCATGCCAAAGAGGAGGGCGTGGAGTTTCTCACTCTGCATAACCCGATAGAATACCACGGCGACGAGGATGGCAGGGTGCGCCAGATAGTGCTGCAGAAAATGGAACTGGGCGAACCCGACCAGAGCGGCAGACGCAGCCCCGTGCCCATTGAAGGGGCTACCGAGGTGCTGGACGTGGACCTTGTGATAGTGGCCGTAGGTGTAAGCCCCAACCCCATAGTGCCCCGCAGCGTGCAAGGACTGGAACTGGGACGCAAGAATACTATCTGCGTCAACGAGCAGATGGAGTCGAACATACCTATGCTCTTCGCCGGAGGCGACATAGTGAGAGGCGGTGCCACCGTGATACTGGCTATGGGTGACGGCAAGCGCGCCGCTAAGGAGATGGACGAAAAGCTGAGGAGAGACACCGGAAATTGAAACACAATGAATAAGATTGTCTTCCTTACGATTATAGCAATGATTGTAGGTGCTGGCAGCCTGCAAGCCCAGAAGAGGGGTGGCAAAGCGGGCGCCAAGACGCAGGCCAGGGTGCAGCAGCCGACGGCTGAGCGCAAGCCCAAGACAGCGGAGATTGACTCGCTGATTGGCTGCTACCTCTTCAGCGAGGCAGACGACCTGATTAGCTCGGAGCTGGAGGGACAGCCCGCCGCAGAATATGCCGCCAGGCTGAGGGCACGCCAGAAGCAGGCCGAGAAGGGCAGAATGATGCTAGAGGCCACACAGAAAGTGGTGGTGGTGGATAGTCAGGTGGTGGGGCGCGAGGCGATAGCCAAGGCCTTTGCCCTGCACGAGAGTTGCGGCAAGATGCTCAACGTCAAGCAGGTGAAGGACCTGCTGGGCAATGGTGTGCAACCGCTGGGAATGGCGTTTATCAACGACTTTGGCGACCACATAATCTTCAGCCAGGCAGTCGGCGGCAAGGGAGCAAAGCTGATGCAGACTAACCTCTTTGGCGACAAATGGAGCTCCCCCACCCCGCTGGACGGCATCGGCGACAGCCTGAGCACAGAGGGATTTCCCTTTATGATGGCCGACGGCACTACACTATACTTCGCCTCGAAGGATGAGGGCAGCCTGGGCGGTTATGACATCTACGTCACCCGCTATGATGCCGGCAGCGGCCAGTATCTGAAACCTGAGAACGTGGGCATGCCCTTCTGCTCGCCGGCCAACGACTACCTGATGGCCTACGACGAGGTGAACAACCTGGGATGGTTTGTCAGCGACCGCAACCAGCCAGCCGACAAGGTGTGTGTATATACCTTCATTCCGACAGAGCTGAGGGAGACCTACGGCGACATGGCTGAGGAGCAGCTTCTGCGAATGGCGGCGCTGCACAGCATCGGCGACACGCAGAAGGGCAACAAGGCGGCTGCCGATGAGGCGCTGAAGCGACTGGAAGAGGCACGCTCGGCACACACAGCCACAGCGGGCAACGATGACTTCTGCTTCGACGTAGGCTACGGCAAGCGATACGTCAGCCTCAGCAACTTTAAGAACGCCAGGGCGAGGGAGAAGGCCGAGGAGTGGACAAAGAAACTATCTCGCCAATCACAGCTGGCTGACATGCTGAAGGAGAACCGCAGCAAGTATGCCGCCGCACGCTCTGACACTGAGCGCAAGGCTCTGGCACCGGTAATACTGAGACAGGAGCAGGAACTGCAGACACAAGAGCTGCAGCTCAGGGCTCTGGCCAACGAGGTGCGCAAATTGGAGAGCAACTGACTGATAACAAACTCAAAAACAATCATATAAACACGTATGCGCAAGTTTGCCGTCTGCATAATAGCATTACTGTTCTCCAGCCTGACGCTGACGGCTCAGGAGGAGGAGATGGAGAGATTTGTCTCTGCCCTGATGGAGAAGATGACCGTAGAGGAGAAGATCGGCCAGCTCAACCTGATGCCCGGCAGTTCCTTCACTACAGGGGAGCCGAAAGACAATCCGCTGCTACAGCTTGCGGCTGACGGCAAGCTGGGAGCTGTGCTCAACCTGTGCGGAGAGAAAGACCTGAGGATGCTGCAGGATGTGGCTACACGCCAAAGCAGACTCGGCATTCCCGTGATGGCAGGTCTGGATGTGGTCCACGGCTATGAGACAGTATTTCCTATTCCGCTGGCCATGTCGTGCAGCTGGGACATGGAGGCCATAGAGCAATCGGCACGCATTGCTGCCAAGGAAGCTACAGCAGACGGTATCTGCTGGACATTCAGCCCGATGGTTGACATTGCCCTTGATGCCAGATGGGGACGTATAGCTGAGGGCAGCGGAGAAGACCCGTTCTTAGGCAGCTGCATAGCCGAGGCGATGGTGAGAGGCTACCAGGGCGACTTCAGCGAACAGAACATGATGGCCTGCGTCAAGCACTATGCGCTCTACGGAGCTGCTGAGGCAGGACGCGACTACAACACGGTGGATATGAGCCGCATACGCATGTTTAACCAGTTTATGCCTCCCTACAAAGCTGCGGCTGAGGCTGGTGCGGGCTCATTTATGACCTCATTCAACATTGTGGAGTATGTGCCTGCCACAGCCAACCGCTGGCTGCTGGACGATGTGCTGCGCAAGGGTTGGAACTGGAACGGTTTCATCGTTACTGACTATGGCTCTATAGAAGAAATGTCGGCCCACGGACTGGGCAATCTCGCCAAAGCGTCTGCCATGGCACTGAAAGCCGGCACCGACATGGATATGTGTTCGGGCGGATTTATAAAGACGCTATCCCAATCACTGAACGACGGCAAGATAACCATGGAAGATATCGACAATGCTTGCCGACGTGTGCTGGAGGCCAAATACAAGCTGGGACTCTTTCAAGACCCTTACCGTTTCCTAGATGCCAAGCGTCGCGCCACCGATATTTATACAGCAGAGCACAGACTCCTTGCCCGCCAAACGGCAGCAAAGACTTTTGTGCTGCTGAAAAACGAAGGCAACATCCTGCCGCTAAAACCGCAAGGACGTATTGCCCTGATAGGACCGATGGCTCACAACGCTGCCAACATGGTGGGAACATGGGCACCGATGGCCCAGCGCTCGAGAGTGACATCGCTGAAGGAGACGATGGAGCAGCGGCTGAAAGGCAAGGCACAAATTGATTATGCCCAAGGCAGCAATTTCACCAGCGACCCGGTGCTACAAGCCGACGGCGGAGCATGGATAGCCGCACCATGGAAAAATCCCGACACACTTTTGGCAGAAGCCATCAGTGTGGCAGAGAAGGCTGACGTAATCGTATGTGCTATGGGCGAGGAGTCGGAGATGAGCGGCGAAAGCCACTGCCGTGCCTCACTGGAGATATTTGATGCCCAGCAAAAGCTGCTTGAGCAACTGCTGAAATTAGGCAAGCCGATAGTGCTGCTTAACTTTGCAGGACGCCCCACCGTGATGACATGGGAGCAGAACCACATACCGGCCATTATGAACGTATGGTTTCCCGGCAGCGAGGCGAGCGATGCCATCTGCGACGTACTCTTTGGCGAGGTTGTACCAAGCGGCAAGCTCACCGTGTCGATGCCGCAGGCCACCGGTCAGGAACCGCTGTATTACAACCAACTCCCTACGGGCCGACCTGCAGGTGAGAATGCGCAACGTTTCCGCCTCTACAAGAGCAACTACCTTGATGTGCGCAATGACGCACTCTACCCCTTCGGCTTCGGACTAAGCTACACCACCTTTGAGTACAGCGACATCACCCTTGACGGTCGCACGGCAAGTGTCAGGGTCAGCAATACCGGCAACTATGATGCCGATGAGATAGTACAACTCTATATCCACGACGTGGAGGCCAGCATCAGCCGACCGGTGAAGGAGCTGAAAGGCTTCAAGCGCATACATCTGGCCAAAGGCGAGAGCACAGAGGTGAGCTTCACGATTACTGACGACATGCTCAAATTCTACAACCAAGAGCTTGACTATGTGCTTGAGCCGGGTGATTTCGAGATAATGATTGGGCCCGACAGCAACATCAAGAACCTGAAGAAAACCATTCTCAGCATTACTGACAGCACAAACCAATAAACACACAACACTATGAAAAAGATTGCCCTGTTTTTGATTGCAGTGTGCGGATGCCTCATCAGCATGAGCGGCGCACCTAAGCAGAAAGTGGTGAAGGTAAAGAGCGCCACAGAACTGGTGCAGGCTATTGCCAGCAACACCAAGATTGTCATCACCACCTCAGAGCCCCTTAACATCACCAAGGCTGTTGATGGCATGATTGCAGCAGGAGAGATTCCCGCCATCGACTGGGATGCCCCCGAGCTGGACTTCGGTATATATTTTGATCAGGAGTACGATGGGCCCGAATTGATTATCGCTGGCATGATAGGCCTTACCATCGAAGGCAACGGAGATAAACCTGTAGAACTGCAGGTCACTCCGCGCTATACCGATGTGCTGCACTTTGAGAACTGCGAAAACCTCACACTTAACAACCTCAAGTTCGGCCACACAGATGGCGGCACATGCAGCAGCGGCGTACTCACCTTCAACGACTGCCGCACCGCCAATATCAACGGCTGCGACATCTACGGCTGCGGCGAGGTTGGAATGTACATAAGCCATTGCAGCAATCTGCTGGTGAACAACACTACCATCCATGATTGCTCTGAGCGTGCAATGTATATTGACATGGGTGACAATCAGAGCAGTGGACTCACGTTCAGCAACAGCACCTTTACCAAGTGCCAGAGTGGCGTTATGATAGGCGAAGGCACAAATAACGTAGTTTTCAACAACTGCAAATTCATGGAAAACATGGGCGAACTCTTCTGGCTGCGGAGCCATGTCACTCTCAACAACTGCGATGTGGAGCACCACTATAGCGATGATAGCGACAATCAGTTTATCACCCGCAACGGCGGAACGTGGCAGACCGACTATCGTGATGCAAGTGAATACCCCGACATCGAACCTGATAATGAAGACGACTACACCGCCGAATATAATGCCATAATTAAGCGCTACGCTTGGGAAGGCTACCTTGATGCAACGACTCATTTCCGCCTTGAACTGGAGCAGGCCAACAACAACCTTGTAATCGGCGAGATGACTTACTTCCGCAAAAACGGCAAAGTGAGCGATATACCTGTCTATGGCACCTTCCGCGAGATAGGCGACGGCGAATGGCTGCTACTGCATGAATACAACGAACGCAAGGAGTGCGGCACCATCACCATTGACATCGGTGCCAACGATGCCATATATGCCGGCACTTGGAGCAATGGCAATAAAGAGATGAAGATGACCAAGACAGAGAAAGTCAGTTTCTCCGAAGGCAAGCACGAGACATTCTTCCAGCCCGCCTCACCTGCAGAGATGAATGGCGAGTTTGGCTTTTCCTTTGTAAAGAGCGAAGAGCCTCTTGTTGAAGGTGGCGGCTATGCCAAGCTCACTCCGTATGGCAGCGATATGGTTCGCTGGGAGATAAACAACATCAGCAGTGGCATTGCCGAGGCCAACGGTGAAAGCATTATCGAGTTCAACACTTTCATGGGCAACTACCAGAACTTTGACTTCCGTGCCTTTATCTATAAGGACTGCCTCTACATTATGCGCACCAATCCCGACGATGGTCGGGTAGAAGATTGGGGCGTAGCCGGCACACTGGAAGGCATCTACCTGAGAAAATAAGAACACGAGCAAGACTGTAGAAACTATTGGTCTCTCTAAAAAAGCAAAAAACATGATTGCAGCATCAGAACTGATTATCAACGAGGACGGCAGCATCTTTCATCTCCATCTGCGACCGGAACAGCTGGCCCACAAGGTAATCCTCGTTGGCGACCCCGGCAGGGTGAGCACCATAGCTGCACACTTCGACAGTCAGGAAACCGAGGTTGAGAGCCGCGAGTTTCACACTATCACCGGCAGTTACCGAGGCAAGCGAATCAGCGTTGTCTCCACCGGCATCGGCTGCGACAATATAGACATAGTGCTTACCGAGCTCGATGCCCTGGTCAATATCGACTTCAACACTCGCGAGGTCAAGCAGACTCTCACCCAACTGGAGATAGTAAGACTCGGCACCTGCGGTGGCTTGCAGGACTACACCCCGGTGGGCACGTTCATAGCCTCGCAGAAGAGCATCGGCTTTGACGGGCTGCTCAACTTCTATGCCTATCGTGACAGGGTCTGCGACCTCGATATGGAAGATGACTTCCTTCACTATATGCGCTGGAAGCAACCCTTATGTCTGCCTTATGTCATTGACGCTGACCCCTCACTGCTTGACCGCATAGCCCAGGAAGATATGGTAAGAGGCATCACCATTGCCTGCAACGGATTCTATGGTCCGCAGGGACGTCGGCTGCGACTGCCGCTTGCCGACCCCGAACAGAACAGCAAGGTGGAAGAATACGAATACCAAGGGCTGCGCATCACCAACTACGAGATGGAGAGTAGTGCCGTAGCAGGCATGAGCGCCATGCTCGGCCATAAGGCCATGACCTGCTGCATGGTAGTTGCCGGCCGTCGCACCGGTGAAGCTGACACCAGCTACAAGAACACTATTGACACACTCATTATCAAAGTGCTTGACAGGATATGAGCGAACCCGCAATCATGATAACGGCAGCTGACAAAGCCGAAGGCTTCGCGAGCGGCTCGCCAATGATCACGCCAACGGCGCGGACTGGCATTAAAGAGCCGCGAGAGCATAGCGACAAAGCCGAAGGCTTCGCGAGCGGCTCGCCAACGATCACGCCAACGGCGCGGACTGGCATTAAAGAGCCGCGAGAGCATAGCGACAAAGCCGAAGGCTTCGCGAGCGGCTCGCCAATGATCACGCCAACGGCGTGGACTGGCATTAAAGAGCCGCGAGAGCATAGCGACAAAGCCGAAGGCTATGCCCAGTTTCTGGAGCAGGTGACATACTACATAGAAGCCTCGCCCCACGAGGTATCAGTGATGGCCAACATATCTGCAGCCTTACGCGAAACCTTCGGATTCTTTTGGGTGGGTTTCTATCTGGTACGCAACGAAGAACTGATACTGGGCCCATTTCAAGGCAGTATGGCCTGCACTACCATCAAGTATGGTCGCGGTGTGTGCGGCACAGCATGGCAGAGGAAGCAGAGCATCGTCGTAGCTGACGTGGAGCAGTTTCCCGGCCACATAGCATGCAGCAGCCTTTCCCGCTCAGAGATAGTAGTGCCCCTCATCAGTGAGGGAGAGGTAAAAGCCGTGCTCGATATCGACAGCGACAGCCTCGCCGCTTTTGACGAGACAGACCGCCAGGCACTTGAGCAACTCGCAGCCCTTATTGCCAAGCAGATTTATTGACATGCCTGACTTTGATACCTCCCTCCAGACTATCTGCGCCATAGCCACTCCCACAGGCGGCGCTATAGGGATAGTACGTGTCTCCGGTCCGGAGGCCATCAGTATTGTCGACTCTATATTCCGTGTCAAAACTGGCAAGCCCCTCAAGGAGCGCAAAGCCTACACCATTGCCTATGGCACAATCTCTGACGACAACGGTGATGAGCTTGACGATGTACTCGCGAGCCTCTTCCGGGCCCCTCACAGCTATACCGGCGAAGACTCGGTAGAGTTAGCCTGTCATGGTTCCCCCTATATATTAAATAAGGTGCTGCAACTGCTCACAAGCCACGGTTGCCGCATGGCCGAAGCTGGCGAATACACCCGGCGGGCCTTCCTCAATGGCAAGATGGACCTCAGCCAGGCAGAGGGCGTTGCCGACCTCATTGCAGCCCGCTCGGCAGCTGGTCACCGGTTGGCATACAGCCAGATGAGAGGCTCCGTAAGCCAACGGTTAGGCGAGCTGCGCAACCGACTCCTGCAACTTACCAGCCTGCTGGAGCTGGAGCTGGACTTTTCCGACCACGAAGACCTAGAGTTTGCCGATCGCCATGAGCTGCTGAGCCTGGCCCGACAGACCGCCGCAGAGATAAGCCGTCTCGCTGCCACCTTTACCGCCGGCAATGCCCTTAAGGAGGGAGTGAGCGTAGCCATCGTCGGAGCACCCAATGTAGGCAAATCGACCCTGCTCAATGCACTGGTAGGCGATGACCGAGCCATCGTCAGTCCGGAGAGCGGCACCACCCGCGACCTTATAGAGGACACCACCACCCTCGGAGGCATCCTCTTCCGCTTTATCGATACCGCAGGACTGCGCCACACCACCAACCGCATAGAGCAGATAGGCATAGAGCGCACCGCCGCTGCTGCTGCCAAGGCACGCATCATTATCATGATGACCCAGCCGGGGGTACCCTACCCCTCCTTGGCCACACGCCAAGACCAGACCGTCATCCGCATCGAGAACAAGACCCCCTCCTTTCAAGCCATCAACGGCACAGGCCTGCCATGGCTGGAGCAGCAGCTCATCAATGCAGCCAAAGCCACGGGCGATGACACAACCACCGTACTTATCAGCAACATCCGGCATAAGCAAGCCCTTGACCTTGCCCATGCCGACCTGTTGCGCACCATAGAGAGCCTGCAAGACGGAGTAAGCACAGACCTCGTAGCCGAGGACCTGCGCCAATGTCTCTCCCACTTGGCCGAGATAGTCGGTGAAGTCACCACCCCCGATGTGCTGTCCAACATCTTCAGCCACTTCTGCGTGGGAAAGTAGATTCTGCGTGGGAAAGTGATTTTTTGCAAAGAAAAGCATATTATCTGCAAATATAGCCCGTAAATCACATCATTTCAGGCATTTAAATTTCGTCCGTTTTTGCAGATTTTTGATTTTTAACTTCGATATTTGCAGATTTTCGCCCGTTTTGTCCCCCATCTGTCCCCCGAGATAGTCGAAAACAGCCGAGGGACAAAAATATCTCATGGGTGGTGATTTACATTTTTACTCGTGTTTTGGCAGATATACATTCCAGCTTAAACAATGTAACGCTCCACCTTTTTTTGCTATCTCTTTCATTTCTATTTGACGAATATTGCAATTAGGGAAAGCAGTTTGAATATATTGTAAGGCTATTGCATCTTCGTCAATGATGTTTTTACCTACCTGAAGAAAGTTGATATATGCCCAGTTGAACTCATAACAAGGAGTATCAACTTTGTCCTTGAAACGAATTTCTGTAACTTCAAAGCCATAACTTTCAAGAATCCAACGGATGGATGCAGCTTCTTCAGGATAACAATCACCATGATTACCCATCAGTATTCGATTATCACCACACCATTTGATGAAACCATCTGAATGTCCATACACATCATCTTCATGTGAAGTCCAGGGAATAATGATAACAGGATGCCCAATTTCAGATTCCAGCAAAACCTTGAAATCTGTATCTCCTTTCTCACGTCCATTTTCCATAAATACTTTATCAGTCATCACAATATATGGACCGCATGGTACCATATTACCACCATCTATGATAAGGTCAGTCGAACGACAGCTAATCCCCATACCTCGTAACACTTTGGTAGCATCAGTAATTGTCTCAATATCTTTTTTATTCTTGCTCTTCACAAGATAATCAGGATAATAGCGATACTTCAAAAACTCATTTTCGCCCAATTGAATCGGCATATAATCGCGAGCCCAATAATCATTTGTAGATTTCAGTTCTTTGGACTCAATTTCCATTTCATTAAGCACACCTTCAGACGCTTATAAAACTCTGGATGTCCTTCTTTATTGTCTTTTAACCAAGGAGAGAAATACACGAGGTTTGTATCTTTATCGTGCATTAATGTATCACAACGCACATATCTATAACGTCTATCCACAAATCTCGAAAAATCACTATATAGACATTTCCTTTCAGAAACTTCATAATATTCTTCAAGAATATAATCAACCTTACCCTCTACTGTTTGTTTGGATGTAAGTAGATTGATACGAGGTTCACGAATATAGCCCACCATACCATTATCATGCTCCAAAAGAACATCATGGCATCTAAATAATTCCGCACAAGCAATTGGACCGCTTAAAATCGCACTGCCATCTTCACTTATCAACTGACGAATTAAGATGCCACCAAAATATGCACTATCATCGAGAACATACTTTTCAACATTCTTTCCTTTACTGTTAGCTCTAGACTCACGCTTAATATTACTGGCAAAATTTAAATCAATCCCTCCAAAGTCATTTACATACCAACACAATGGTTTTGACTCCCGTGGATGAGTGATGATATCGCGATTATTCTTGTTGTAGAAGTAAAACTCAATCTCTTTAAAGAGGTATATGATATTTCCCTTCTGAATAGCAAAACAACTAAACAGCATCTTTGCTATTTGTTCAAAACGTGACTCGACGTCAATGGTGTTCATATTGGCATCAAGAGTCATTAGTTGTTGGAGTCGTTCTATCATTTGTTTTTTTATAATCATACTGTTACACTACTCAATTCCCAAATACACCTTTTTATACCAATTAGCCCAATCAGGCAAATAATCTTCAGCTACATTCACAAGCGCATTAGATTTGAAGTCATAGAACTTGGGGGAGTTATTTGTAAGTTGCCGATATTCATTCATAGTTTTATCAAGAAAAGAATTTTCGGGATGAGAGACAACCGAGAAATAGACATCTTCAAATACACCTCTATTCTCAAGTTCCAAAGCAAGTAACTGATTTCTCCAAAGTTGATTCATGCCGCCTCGAAACGGACAGCCATTGCCTTCATATTTACCACAGAAGAATGAAGATTGGGCATCCATAATATTCCAATAAAAGTAACCACAATGCTTGTGGTAATAACACCTATCGTGGTTTTCCAAAATTTCTTCAATACCACAAGAAGTGCAATATACCTTCTCTGAGTGAGAAATTCCCTTTGAACGATAGCCTCCACAAGTCGTGAATTCTTGCTCCGTTAACTTGTGTTCTATCAGCCAAAGGCACAGTTTGTTGTTCTTGTTGCGATATGCAATGGCAACATCTGAGTCTGTACCAGCATTAGGACTATGATCTCCAAGAAGCCCTTTTGTTCCTTCAAGTGTTGA
>CADAJV010000018.1:0-1628 GCA_902788275.1 uncultured Bacteroidales bacterium
GGAACAGGAATTGAAGCGTAAGGAAGAAGAATTGAGGAAGAGAGAGGAAGAATTAAAGCGCAGGGAAGAGGCCGAACGCCAGCAGACCTCGGGGAATTATTCCAAGGATCAACCGTCAAATGCAAAGATGCCGAGTGCAAGTGAGTTGAATGACAAAGGTGCGGATTATTATTATGGTCGTAACGGCGTAAGTCAGGATTATACTAAGGCAGCAGAGTTGTATCGCAAGTCCGCAGAGCAGGGCAATGCTACGGCGCAGTGCGATCTCGGCTATTGTTATGAAAAAGGGCAAGGTGTTTCCCAGGACTATTATAAGGCCGTGGAGTGGTATCGGAAGTCCGCAGAGCAAGGCAATGCTAAGGCACAGTGCAATCTCGGTAATTGCTATCATGAAGGGCAAGGTGTTTCTCAGGACTATTATAAGGCCGTGGAGTGGTATCGGAAGTCCGCAGAGCAAGGCAATGCTAAGGCACAGTGCAATCTCGGCAATTGTTATTATTACGGGCAAGGTGTTTCTCAGGACTATTATAAGGCCGTGGAGTGGTATCGGAAGTCCGCAGAGCAAGGCTATGCTTGTGCGCAGCACAATCTCGGCAATTGTTATTATTACGGGCAAGGTGTTTCCCAGGACTATTATAAGGCCGTGGAGTGGTATCGGAAGTCCGCAGAGCAAGGCTATGCTCCGGCGCAGTGCAACCTCGGCTATTGTTATGCATACGGGCAAGGTGTTTCCCAGGACTATTATAAGGCCGTGGAGTGGTATCGGAAGTCCGCAGAGCAGGGCAATGCTCCGGCGCAGAACAACCTCGGCGAATGTTATTATTACGGCAGAGGTGTTTCTCAGGACTATTATAAGGCCGTGGAGTGGTATCGCAAGTCCGCAGAGCAGGGCAATGCTCATGCGCAGTGCAACCTCGGCTATTGTTATAATTGCGGGCAAGGTGTTTCCCAGGACTATTATAAGGCCGTGGAGTGGTATCGCAAGTCCGCAGAGCAGGGCAATGCTAATGCGCAGTTCTATCTCGGCTATTGTTATGAATACGGACAAGGTGTAGGTAAAAGTTTATCCAAGGCCATGGAATGGTATAGAAAAGCAGCTGACCAAGGAGATGAAGATGCGAAGAAGGCCTTTGAGAGACTGGATAAATAAGAGAGTAACAGTACACAAATGAGAAGGATATTCTCTATGTTCTTTATGGTAAGCCTTGCCTGCATTGATGTTGAAGCAGTCCGACACATGGCTATGCAGAGTCAGAATCAGTTAATAATGAAAAAGTAGATAAGAATTCAAATATTATGAAAAGAATAACTGTAATATTGATACCTCTATTCGCAGTGTTGTATGCCATGGCAGACGTGTATAGCGATATGCTCAATGCAGGTATCAAGGCATACAACAGCGGTAACTACAAGAAAGCGCTGACCTTTTTTAACAAGGCTAACGAGCAGGCGCCCACGGGGCGTGCCGCCTCGTGGATAAGCAAGTGTAAAAAGGCAATCAAAGACCATAATGAGGAATTGGAAAGGCTGAAACGTGAGAATGAGGCACGGCGCCGCCAGCAGGAGCAGCAGGCCGAGGCAGAGCGCAGGAGGCAGGAGGAAGAACGCCAGCGTCAGGAGGAAGAACG
>CADAJV010000018.1:1638-39186 GCA_902788275.1 uncultured Bacteroidales bacterium
GTAAGAAAAGAGAGCAGACCTCTTGGAATTATTCTACTAACACCCTAAAGGTGAACGGTGTGGCTTATAAGATGGTCTATGTCATTGGCGGCACGTTCCCGATGGGTAGCTATGACGGAGAAAGTAATGAGAAGCCTGTTCACTACGTTACGCTGAGCAGCTACTACATTGGTAAGACGGAGGTCACCCAGGCCCTTTGGAAGGCTGTGATGGGTAGCAATCCGAGCTACTTCAAGGGCGATAACCTTCCTGTGGAGGAAGTCAACTGGGATGATTGTGTGGAATTCATAACTACACTCAATCAGCTCACGGGTGAGCATTTTCGTCTGCCGACAGAGGCAGAATGGGAGTTTGCAGCCAGGGGTGGAAACCAGCGTAAGGGAAACACCTACAGTGGCAGCAGTATCGAAGGAGATGTTGCGTGGTATGATAGTAATTCGGGCAACAAGACTCATCCTGTGGCAATCAAGTCTCTCAACGAACTGGGTATCTATGACATGAGCGGCAACGTATGGGAATGGTGCCAAGACAGGTACGGAGGCTATAGCAGCAATGCGCAGGCTAATCCCACCGGTCCCACTTCGGGCTCTAGCCGTGTCAATCGTGGTGGCAGCTGGGACGACGGCGCGACGTACTGCCGCTCAGCTAATCGCAATAGCTACACGCCTGCGTACAGGAGCAGCAACCTCGGCCTCCGCCTCGCTCGTTAGATTGCCTGTGTAAAAAAATAAAAGTTAAATCTTTGCGGCCCTAAAAATGGCCGTCAAGGTCATAAAGGGCGCGCATGGATTTAGCGTAGCAAAAGTAAAGATATGCAATACAAGAAATTTGTGCTATCGCTGAGCGGCCGTACAATTGTGAAAAAACAATGTTTTTTCTCTAATTCATTGCTGATTAGATAAATCTTACTATCTTTGCGGCAAAATTATGTAAAGGTTATATCGTTATGTCTGCAACTGTTTTCAACCCCATTCAGCTGCATCTGCTTCAAATGTTTTCTCGCATGAAATCTGAGCAGGAGCTCAAAGAAGTGCAGAAGGTGTTGTCAGATTACTACAGCAGGAAAGTGGAAAGACACGCTAATGAGATTTGGGATAAGCTCGAACTGAATCAGGATAAGCTTGATGAGTTAGCTAATATTCACGAACGTCTGCCATACTGATGAAAGTAGTACTTGACACAAACTGCCTGTTGCAAATAGTTTTTCCCAAATCTTGCTACAAAGAAATATGGGACGCTCTATTGGCACAGGAATATATCATCTGCCTAACCAGTGAGATAATGCTTGAATATCGGGAGATATTAGAGCGACGGTTTGGCAGTGTGCAGTTTGCTGAAGAGGTGATGGATCTGATAGAGACCTTACCAAACGTGGAGCATATCAGTCCCGCTTATCGGTTTAACCTCATAACTTCCGACCCTGACGACAATAAGTTTGTGGACTGTGCAATCACGGCGGGCGCGACATACATTGTAAGTAATGACCATCATTTTAAGGAGCTGGAGCATTATGATTTTCCCAAGGTAGATGTCCGCACGCTTGCCGAATTTCATGCTATTGTAAGGCGATTGTAATTTCATTAGTTACCATTGTTGACGTTTACTAATTGTCCAGTTGGAACGATAGCGCCACGAGCTGTGTCATGCGGCTAAGTGATGACGGCGATGTGCCTACGTTCACGGACAAAAATCTCGGTCTCATCTTTCTGGCTCGTTCGTTAGATTGCTGTTATATTCTCACGTGTAAAAATATTAAAGCTATGAAGACAGTCAATTTCAAAACATTGTTCTCGAAAGAGAATGCGGGCAAGGTGGTTGTCCGAGAAGTCTGTATTGATGAGGATGTGGAGATACTCGGACACGTATTCCATGGCCTCCGTGATATTGAAGCTCATGTAGAGGCTCATCTCTATAGAGGAATTGAGCATGGGAAAATTACCCTGAGGACTCCCAAGGAGGTATGCAAGGTACATGTAGGAGAACTTTGGGAACCGTATCCCTGCTTTGACATATATGACTATGCAAACGAGAACAGGTCTTACCAAAATTTCATATTCCGTAAACGACGAATCAGCACGGGAGATATGAAGAAATTGTCAAGTGCTCCGACTGGAGCAGATGCATGCAAGGTAAGTGAACAGATGCCCGCCGATATTGTGCCGGCTGTGTACTATTTTGGTAGTGGTGATACTATGCTTGTGGCAACCCTTAAGACTCGTAAAAAGAAGAAGCCCCGTTTCACAGAGGTTGAGGCAAAAGCAATAGGGCTTATCCGCTCTTTTGTGAAGGGTACAATCAGTGACCGCGAATTTGCGACTTCATTCAATGAGGTTAGGAAAGAATTTTTGCAATTACTTGTTGTTGACGGACAACCGACTTTTGACAAAGATACTCCCTTGTGGCTAAACAGCTTATTGGGAATGCAGTTCATAGACTGGATAAAATATCAGCAGGTGAAATGGTATTTTGAAGAGCATCCTGAAGAGTTGGTCGGGGAGACGAAAGAACGGTTTGAGAGGATTCGTCAGATGGAGTATGACGAGCGCTTCATGGAAGCTTGCAGATGTGTTTTGGAAATCCGTTGATGGAAGATGCCGCTGTCAGTATGCTGAGCTATGATAAAATGAACGTTTTCGATAAGCCAAATGAGCAGAATGGTGCTTGCATCAATTCTGCCATGGCGAGAAAAGGTGGTTGCGAAGAAACCAAGTTCTTTCATAGCCAACTTCAATCTGTTCCGCAGCATGCCTGTCTGTACCAAAAAGGGCTACATCTTGGCTATATGATTACGTCTTGTTATTACTATCTGTTATCGATGCAGAAGGTGGGTGAAAATAATCACGAGGAGCCGAATTTTAATCGCGCAGAGCCGAAAACTAATTGCGTCGGGACGCACCCTTTCCTCGCGACAAATTTTCTTAAGTCCGCTTTTCTTGATTTTATCTCCACGTTAGATTTTTTTAAGTCCGCTTTTCTTGATTTTATCTCCACGTTAGGTTTACTCAGGTCTGCGTTATGCGGTTTTGTGGAGAGCCAAAAAAATGTTACAAAAATGTTTTGCGAGAATGGAAAAACTGCCTAATTTTGCGAACAGAGTAAAGTGATAAGATAATGAGAAAGAAGATATTGCGCCCGATGAATCTGGATGCGCTGAAAGCGATGAGGCGAGGAAACCGCGAGGCTGAGCAGGAGTTGCTCGGCCCGGGGTTCCACTCCTTCAACCGACTGCATAAGTCGAAGAAAACTTATACGCGTAAGGCGAAACATAAGAAGAAAGAACAATAAACAATAACCGAGACCCCCTCTTATCTCCCTAAAGGTGGAGGCCCCTGGCGCCAGAGTCCTCCCCCCTGAGGGGGATAAGAGGGGGCATTAACCATTAAACGATAAAGACTATGACACAGAAAGTTTTTCAGGATTATATTGACCGGCAGCATGAGACAGTAGAACGGATAAGGACAACGGCTCATAAGCTGCATGAGAGTGTTAACCAAACATACGACGATGTACACCCCTATGGATTTCATCTGGACATGGTGGCGGAGGCTGTGTATAAGTTCGGACACATGGTCTGTGCTGGTGAGGAGGATGTGCTGCCATTGTTGTTTGGAGCCTACTTCCACGACAGCATTGAGGATGCAAGGCTGACTTACAACGATGTGATGCGGACGGCGCGCCAGTTCATGGACGAGGAACAGGCGTTCGTTGCCACGGAGATTGTGTATGCGCTGACAAACGACAAGGGACGAACCCGCGCAGAGAGGGCCGGGGAGAAATACTATAAAGGAATACGCGAGACTCCTTATGCCCCGTTTGTAAAGTTGGCAGACCGCAGGGCAAATATATCATACTCTTTCAGCCATGCAAATGAAGACAATGTTCATATGAAGCAGGTGTATGCTAAGGAATGGCCGCACTTCATAAAGGCTATCAATGCCGAAAGCAAAGACATCCGCTTCTCTTTGCCCCAGATGATGCTGGAGGAAGTGGAGGAACTTGTTTGTTGAGAATAAAATGCCCCGGCCTAAAAGAAAAAGCCTTGCTGTCTTTTGGACTGCAAGGCTTTTGTCGGTGGGGTGGCTAGTCGGATTCGAACCGACGACATTCAGAACCACAATCTGACGCTCTAACCAGCTGAACTATAGCCACCAGCTTATGTAAGGTTAAAATGTTAAGACGTTAAAAAGTTAAAATGTTAAGACGTTAAAAGGTTACGGTGTGCAAACTCAAGGGTGACGTGTCTCCTTTGATTTTGCGGCTGCGAAGGTACGGCTTTTTCTTGAACTGACCAAGGAATTAGTAGATTTTTTTCTGACTGGCCAGCAGAGTGTTGGTCATCAGGGTGCAGATGGTCATGGGGCCTACGCCACCGGGCACGGGGGTTATGAAGGAGCAGAGGGGTGCCACTTCGTCGAACTTGACATCGCCGCTGAGGCGGAATCCTTTCTTACGGGTGGGGTCGGGCACGCGGGTGGTGCCTACGTCGATGATGACGGCTCCGGGCTTGATCATGTCGGCGGTGACGAACTCGGGCTGACCGATGGCGGCAATGATGATGTCGGCCTGGCGGCACTCGTCCTTGAGGGTGGCGGAGTGGCTGTGGCAGACGGTGACGGTGGCATCGCCGTAGTTCTTCTGCATCATGAGCTGAGCCATGGGCTTGCCCACGATGTTGCTGCGGCCAAGGATGACGCACTTCTTGCCTGAGGTCTGGATATTATAACGCTTGAGGAGCTCAAGGATGCCCTTGGGGGTGGCGGAGATGAAGCAGGGCAGACCGATGGCCATGCGGCCTACATTGATGGGGTGGAATCCGTCAACGTCCTTACGGAAGTCAATGGCCTCAATAACCTTTTGCTCGTCGATGTGGCGCGGCAAAGGAAGCTGTACGATAAATCCGTCGATATCAGCGTCTTGGTTGAGTTTGTTAACCTCGTGGAGCAACTGCTCCTCGGTGATGTCATCCTCAAAGCGGAGCAGGGTGGAGGTGAAGCCGCATTCCTTGCAGGCGAGCACCTTGTTGGCTACGTATGTCTCGCTGCCGCCGTCGTGGCCAACCAGTATGGCTGCCAGATGGGGGCGCTTGCCGCCGCGGGCTACTATGTCGGCCACCTGCTGGGCTATCTCGGCCTTGATGGTTGCGGCTGTCTGTTTTCCGTCGATTAGTTGCATAGGGAGGATTTGGTATTTGAAATTTGAAATTTATTGCCTGGTCCGGATGTGGACCCGCGCAGCCGAACTGCGCGGCACTGTGGTTGTTGGTTAATGGTTGTTGGTTAACGGTTATTTGTTAACGGTTATTGGTTATTGTTTAACGGTTAACGGTTAGAACGGCTGTTTGCCCATTTTGCGCATGGCATTGATGTTGCGCATTTTGCTGCCGAAGCCGGGGGCGCTGACCATGCGCATCATCTTGCGGGTCTGGTCAAACTGTTTGAGCATCTTGTTGACATCCTGGAGACTGTTGCCTGAGCCGCGGGCTATGCGGGCACGGCGGCTGGAGTCAATCTTGTCGGGGTTGGCGCGCTCAAAGGGTGTCATGGAGCCGATGATGGCCTCTATCTGCTTGAAGGCATCGTTGTCGATGTCAACGTCCTTGAGGGCTTTGCCCACGCCTGGTATCATGGCGGCCAGGTCCTTGATGTTGCCCATCTTCTTGATCTGGCGGATCTGGGAAAGGAAGTCGTTGAAATCAAACTTGTTCTGTGCCAGCTTCTTGCTTATCTTGCGGGCCTCCTGCTCGTCATAGACCTGCTGTGCGCGCTCCACCAGTGAAACTACGTCGCCCATGCCGAGGATTCGGTTGGCCATTCGGTCGGGATGGAAGACGTCGAAGGCGTCCATCTTCTCGCCGGTACCTATAAATTTGATGGGCTTGCCTACCACGCTGCGTATGGACACGGCAGCACCGCCGCGGGTATCGCCGTCGAGCTTGGTCATCACGATGCCGGTGTAGTCGAGGCGCTCGTTGAATTCTCGGGCGGTGTTGACGGCGTCCTGGCCGGTCATGGAGTCCACGACGAAGAGGGTCTCATCGGGGTTGACGGCTTGCTTGATGGCTGCTATCTCCTGCATCATCTGCTCGTCGATGGCCAGACGGCCGGCGGTATCGATGATGACGAGGTTGAGCTCCTCCTGCTTGGCCTTGCGGATGGCGTTGCGGGCTATCTCTACGGGATTCATATTGCCCTCCTCTGTATATACGGGCACGCCAATCTGCTCACCAACGACTTGCAGCTGATTTATGGCGGCAGGGCGATAGACGTCGCAGGCTACAAGGAGTGGCTTCTTGCCGAACTTAGACTTCTGCCAGTTGGCCAGCTTGCCGGAGAAGGTGGTCTTGCCGGAGCCTTGGAGTCCCGACATCAGTATGATGCTGGGACGGGAATTGAGTTGCAGCTCTGCCGTCTGGCTGCCCATAAGGGTGATGAGCTCATCGTGAACTATCTTGATGAGCAGTTCGCCTGGCTTGACGGATGTGAGTACGTTCTGACCCAGTGCCTTCTGCTTGACTTCATCGGTGAATTGCTTGGCCACCTTATAGTTTACGTCGGCGTCAGAGAGGGCCTTGCGTATCTCCTTTACGGTTTCGGCTACATTGATCTCGGTTATGCGCCCCTGACCTTTGAGGACTTTGAATGAGCGTTCGAGTTTTTCGCTTAGGTTTTCAAACATATTACGGGATGATATTTGTGGGTTCTAAAAATTAGTTTCTTGTTGTCGGCAGGTTTTTTCTCTACTTCGATGCTTTGTGCTGTTTTTTCGGATGCATCGCACTTTTGGTCTTGAACCATGGCTCGCTATTGCTTTGGCACCCAAAAGAGTGAATCCTCTCGAGAACAAGCTACAAATCATCTGAAGCTATATTCTAGAACCCACCTATTATTTTTGCGCGGCAAAGGTAATAAAAAAATGGGAGTTAGGTGTTATGAGTCAGGAGTTTTTTGGATTCACATGGCATGGTGCTGTGTCGCCTGTGTCAGTGGGAGATGTGGTGTTGTGACTATCCGTGCTGCAGTGGAAAGTGGTGATGGTTTGCGGAAATTGATGTTTTATATGCGAAAAGTCATTGCTGGTTGTGGTATATGTCTGCGGGATTTCGTAATTTCGCTGGCAATTGGCCCCAATAAATGTGACGAATAGATGAATTTTGCCTCTATTCGGTTGAGCCACAGAGAGTTTAATGTTTTTTGTGGTTTGTAAACAATAAATAACAAATTGGTCAGTTATATATATAAGTAAAGCGCGAGAAAAGAATGATGAGTGTGCTGAACATTATAGTGCCAGTGATTATCAGTGCAGCGTTGACGGCATTGATGGTTCCTCTCATTATTCGTCTTTCATATAGGAAGAAGCTGTGTGACACTATTGACGAGCGCACTGTCCACTCTGGTATTATACCAAGGCTTGGTGGCGGTGCCTTTATTTTGTCTGTAGTCGTGGCTGTGGCTATTGCCGTGCTGATGTTTGATGGCGACGAGGCTGCATGCAGGCTCACCCCCAAGAGCAACTGGGTGCAGTATGGGGCCTTGATTGGATCAGCCATGATAATATTTGTGGCGGGGCTATGGGATGATATCCGTAGGCTGAACTACAAGATGAAGTTTCTCTGTCAGTTGGTCAGTGCTGTGCTGGTTGTGCTGGTGGGGGGATTTTGGATAAGTGATTTCCATGGTTTGCTCGGCATATGGAGTTTGCCCCCTGTTGTGGGCAAGGGCTTTACTGTGCTGCTGATAATGTATGTGATCAATGCCTTTAACCTGATAGACGGCATTGACGGTCTGGCATCGTCGCTGGGCTTTGTGGCCTCGCTGGTGATAGGTGTGATATTGCTGCTGTCGGGTCAGGAGTTGATGGCTGTGCTGTCGTTTGCACTGGCTGCATCGCTGGCTGTGTTTTTCTGCTTCAACAAGTTTGGCAGCATTGGCAACCGCACAAAGATTTTTATGGGAGATGGCGGCAGTCAGACCATGGGGCTGATTGTTGCCTTTCTTGTCGTTTTTATGTCGTCGGGTGAGCCTCACTATGTCAGTGATAATCCTGCCGTGCAGTCTCCGGTTGTGCCGTTCTGTCTGATTATCATTCCTTGCTTTGATGCTGTTAGGGTAATGGTGGGCAGGATGCTGAGGGGCAACAATCCCTTTCTGCCCGACAAGACGCATATCCACCATGAGTTCCTGCGTATAGGATTCAGTGCTTCACGCACCCTGGTTGTGCTGCTGCTGCTTGATGTATGCCTGATTGTGGTAAACATTGTGCTTGCACTAGCCGATATAAATTTCGACGCGAACATAAATGCAGACTCTAAGCTGGAGACCTGTGTGAGGATAAATATTATACTGGTCCTTGACATACTGATATGGTTGTGCATCAACAGATGGCTCAATCACAGAATCAGCGTGGTGGAGGGCAAGGATAATCGGTAAACAATAGGAAACAAGATGAAAATCTCAATCATAACGACCACGTTTAACAGCAGTGCCACGGTGGCAGAGACGTTTGAAAGCGTATTGTCGCAGACACACAAGGATATTGAATATATCGTTGTGGATGGCGCGAGCAAGGATAACACCCTGGATATTATAAAGCAGTATGAACCGCTCTTTGGCGGTAAGATGCGCTGGATTTCGGAGAAAGACAACGGGGTGTACGATGCCATGAACAAGGGCCTGGCTATGGTGACCGGTGATGTGGTGGGATTTCTCAACTCAGACGACTTCTATTATGACGAGCATGTGCTGGGGGATATCAACCGTGAAATGGAAGGGCAACCGCTGGACTGTGTCTATGGTGACCTGAAATTTGTGAAGGCTGACGATCCTACACGTGTTGTACGTATCTGGCGTGGTTCGCAGTACAGGATGGGCGGGTTTAAGCGCGGATGGCATCCCGCACACCCGACGTTCTATGCCCGCCGTGAGTGCTATGAGCGCCTGGGAGTGTTTAACACCAGTTTCCCTGTGTCGGCAGACTATGACCTAATGCTTCGCTTTGTGGAGGTAGGTAAACTGCGCAATCGCTATATACACCGTTATTTCGTGAGGATGCGCGTTGGCGGGGAGAGTACCGGCAGCCTGCGTAATATCATACGTGGCAATCTTGCCATTATGCGAGCTTTGCGCGAGAACGGCTATCATAAGTCACCGCTCATTGTGATGCGGCGCATGATGCACAAGATAAAGGATGCCATGCAGGGCCGCCTGCTGCAGGCCCACATAATAAAGGCAGAAAAATAAGTAACAAGGCTATCAGGCAATCATATATGATTTTTTCTATTCTACTCAAAATAACGCCCCTGTTTATCTCATTGTTGTTGGGATTGCTTATCATTCCCAATCTTCGGTTGATGGCATCAAAGAAAAAGAATTTCTTGCCAGAAAGCGATGACAGGATAAAGAATGGCGTGATGATAGGAGGAATATCTTTCTTCCCCATTATCCTGATAGCCTTATGTATCAGCATCTCGCTCCCTTATTTGCTGCAGATAGATGATCTGCGTGCCGTGGTGGAGCCTGCAGCAATGCGAATCATGCAGCTGGTAGTGGGATGTATGGTTCTTTTTATCACGGGACTGAAGGACGACCTTAACGGTACTGGCGGTTTCGTGAAAATGGGAGCATTGCTTATAGCCGCTTCCATGTTTCCTGCCACGGGTCTATGGATAGACAATCTGCATGGCCTCTTTGGCATTGAGGGACTGTCGCCGTATGTCGGCATTCCGCTGACGGTGTTGCTGGTTTGCTACATCACTGAGGCTTTCAGCCTGTTGGACGGCATTGACGGCCTGAGCAGTGGGGTGGGATCTATCATCATTTTCACATTCCTGCTGTTCAGTATATGGTATGATTCCACGCTTATCAGTTTTGTGGCAGCCGCTGCGCTGGGTGTGGCAATACCCCTCTGCTTCAGGTCTTTCCTGTCTAACAGGTGGGGCAATACCATTATGGGCAACAGTGGTGCCTATGTGCTGGGCTACATTGTCAGCTACCTCAGCATCGGGCTGAGCCATAGCGAGCGCATGCCGGACGGTATGCTGATGATTTGCCTCGGTGCCCTGTTTGTGCCGATGCTGGACATTATCCGAGTGGTTAACAGCCGAGTAAGGGACAACCGCACGCTAGACAGGCCCGACCGCAACCAGTTTAACCACAAGTTGCTCCGCACCGGAATACCGCGTAGGCTGATTCCCGTCACGATAGCAGGCTTGATAGGCGTCTTTGTGGTAATGAACACCAGCGGTGTTCTCTTCAGCTGTAACCCCACCATCATGGTGCTGCTGGATATAGTGCTGTGGGTGGCCATTCATCTTACTCTTAACTATTTCATCCACGAGCATCAAAGGAAGGGATTCTATAAGGAATGGGAGAAAGCCTATGGCGAGGATTCATGGTATGCCAACATACCCCATGAGACCCTGAAGCGCAAGGCGCAGACCTATGGTGATATGAATCTCAGCCAGAATCATGTGGTGGAGGATGTTGCTTTTATCTCAGACGGCATGAATGGTTTTGAGCGACAGATAAAGCGTGCAGCGGACATGATATTGTCGTTGCTTTGCCTTATCATCTTTTCGCCGCTGATGCTGCTTAGCTACATACTGATAAAGTGTGACGACGGTGGTCCTGCCATCTACAAGCAGCAAAGGGTGGGTCGTTATGGTCATCCTTTCTATATCTATAAATTCAGGTCTATGCGGTTGGACGCAGAGGAGTCGGGCCCAAGCCTCAGTCATGCCAACGGCGACAATGATCCGCGACTGACAAAGGTCGGCAAGTTCCTCAGAGCGCACCACCTGGACGAGCTGCCCCAGTTGTGGAACGTGTTTGTGGGCGACATTGCTTTTGTGGGTTATCGCCCGGAGCGTCAGTTCTATATTGACCAGATAATGAAGGAAGACCCGCGATATGCTTTCCTTTATCAGATTCGCCCTGGTGTTACATCCTACGCAACACTCTACAACGGTTATACTGACACCATGGAGAAGATGTTGCGCCGACTGGAGCTGGATCTCTATTATTTGAAGCGCCGCTCCTTGTGGTTTGATGTAAAAATACTGGGACTGACATTTCTCAGCATAATATCAGGAAAAAAATTCTAATTTTTTTGATTAAGCAGAAGCAGAGAAAAATCCAATGATGAAATTAAATTAACCCTTTATTAAATATGTATTATGGCAACTAACAACAATGCTATTTACGACGCCCAGATATTGGGTAAGCCCCGCATGGCTCTGCTAGGACTTCAGCACATGTTTGCCATGTTCGGTGCCACTGTTCTCGTTCCCCTGATTACAGGGCTTAACGTATCAACCACCCTGCTCTTTGCTGGTGTCGGTACGCTTATCTTCCATTTTATTTCTAAGTGGAAGGTTCCTGCATTCCTTGGCTCTTCGTTTGCCTTTCTTGGTGGATATGCTGCTGTTACCCAGATGGGTATGGATGACTACGGACTCAGCAAGACACTTGCCCTTGACTATGCTGGCATAGGCATTTGTGCTGCTGCCGTTATCTATTTTGTGGTGGCTGCCTTCATTAAGGCTTTCGGCCTCAAGAAGGTCATCCGCTTCTTCCCGCCCGTAGTGGTTGGCCCGATGATTATAGCTATCGGTCTCTGCCTCTCAGGTTCTGCAATCAGCAACTGCGCCACCAACTGGGGCATTGCTGCGTCGGCAGTGGTCGTAGTAATTATCGCAACCATCTGGGGGCGCGGCCTTATTAAGATTATCCCCATCCTGTTGGGTGTAATAGTTTCTTACGTGGTAGCAACCTGCATGGGTGAGGTTGACTTCAGCCAGCTTGATAGCGCTGCTTGGGTAGGCCTGCCTATAGCCCGCGAGAGCACTGTGCTTGCCGTGTTTGATAATCCCGACTACACTCTCATTATCTCAAGCATCGTAGCCATCATGCCTCTGGCAATAGCCACTGTGATGGAGCATATCGGCGATATCAGCGCCATCTCCTCCACCGTCAACAGGGACTACCTTGCCGATCCGGGCCTTCACCGCACCCTTACCGGTGATGGTATAGCCACCTTTGTGGCAGCCCTCTTCGGTGCACCTGCCAACACTACATACGGCGAGAATACTGGTGTGCTGAACATCACTCGTGTCTTCGACCCGCGCGTTATTCGTCTGGCAGCAATGTTTGCCATCGTGCTGGCCTTCTGTCCCAAGTTTGCTATGCTCATCCAGCTTATGCCCGCTGCAACTATCGGTGGTATCTCGCTGATTCTCTACGGAATGATTGCCGCTGTGGGTGTACGTAACATGGTGGAGAGCAAGGTTGACCTCACCAAGTCGCGCAACCTTATCGTGGCAGCCCTCGTCCTGGTAATCTCCATTGGCGTTACCTATGGCACTAAGGATGGCATAGCTATAGGCCCCATCCATCTCTCTGGCCTTGCCATAGCAGCCTTGGTTGGCGTAATCCTTAATGCTATCTTCCCCCGCGAAAAGGAGGCGAAGTAAACGGTAGGATTCATAACTTCTAAACCATGAAAGTATTTGATCTCGGAGCATGCAACACAGTGCTCAACCAGTATGTAGCCGAATTGCGCGATGTTAACGTGCAGACAGACCGTATGCGTTTTCGTCGCAATGTGCAGCGCATAGGTCATGTTATGGCTTATGAGATAAGCAAGACGCTTGTCTATAAGCCTGTGGAGGTGCAGACTCCCCTGGCTACTGCCACGGCCTCCATACCCACCGACGATATCGTGATAGGCACCGTCCTGCGTGCAGGACTGCCTTTCCATCAGGGATTCCTTGATATCTTCGACAAGGCCGGCAACGCCTTCCTGTCGGCCTATCGATACTACACCGATCGCGAGTGCCGTAATATTGATGTGCATATAGAGTATATTGCCTCTCCTAACCTTAATGATTGCACATTTATCATCGTTGATCCTATGCTTGCTACCGGCGAGAGTCTGGAGCTTGCCTATAAGGCATTCCTCAGCAAGGGTAAGCCAAAGAGAATCATCCTGGCCAGCGTGATAGCTGCTAAGGAGGGTATTGAGCACCTACAAAAGACATTCCCCTCGGATGACGTAGAGCTCTATTGCGCAGCCATTGACCCAGAACTCAACGAGCATCGCTATATCGTGCCAGGTCTTGGCGATGCAGGCGACCTTATGTATGGCGACAAGATGTAATTATTTCCAATAATGGTAATCCTGAAAAAGCGGGCGGACGTGTAATCCGTCCGCTTTTTTATGCTCTGGTGTATAAACAACTGTGACATACAGTCATGAGCCTCATTCTCCACTACGGTGACACCGTAAATGGCCTTTTCTGCAATGTTTGGTTTTATTATATTGTTATAAAATGTTAATCTCGCTTAAAAAATACATATTACAGCCAAATTGGTCAAAATCACCTACTTTTAGGTTTTTTTTCTACAAAAAATAGTGGTAATTTTGCGCCCTGTGTTGAAATTGGAATTAATATAAAAAATAATCTATAACACCCATGAATTGCATGAAACTATCTAAAGCCGGTTTAGCCTTTTCAGTGCTGGCCGTTGTGATGCTTGCATCCAGCTGTGGTCAGCAGCAGGGGCAGCAGCCTCAGTCTAATGAGTTTGCCGTGAGAACCGTTACTACGGCTTCGCCTGAGTTGAACTATACCTATCCGGCCACCATTAAGGGTAAGCAGGACATTGAGATTCGTCCCCGCGTGCAGGGCAACATTGTTAAGGTGTGCGTTGATGAGGGAGCCAGCGTCAGGGCAGGGCAGACCCTGTTCGTTATTGACGACGTTACCTATCGCGAGGCTGTTAATCAGGCCAGCGCAGCCGTCAATCAGGCCAATGCATCGCTCAATCAGGCTAATGCCGGCCTGGCTACGGCAAAGTTGACCTACGAGAACAAGCTACAGCTGAAAAATAAAAACATTATCGGCGACTATGAGTTTCAGACTGCTCAAAATGCCATGAAGCAGGCAGAAGCCGCCGTGGCCACGGCCAAGGCTGGCGTCGCTTCCGCTCAGGCTGCGTTGACAGCGGCTCGCCAAAACCTCTCATATTGCTATGTTAAGAGTCCGGCTAATGGTGTGGTTGGTTCCATTCCTTACCGTGTGGGAGCCTTGGTCAGCGCTCAGAGTGTGGAGCCGCTTACCACGGTTTCTAACATCGACGAGATGTATATATATTTCTCCGTTACAGAGCAGCAGTTGCTGGACATGACCCGCACCTCGGGCGACAGCAAGACTATCCTTGCCTCCTTCCCCGCCGTGCAGCTTAAGCTGGCAGACGGCTCCGTCTATGATCGTCCAGGCAAGGTAAGCACCATCAGCGGTGTGATTGACCAGCAGACAGGCTCCGTATCTGTGCGTGCCGATTTCCCCAACCCCAAGCATTTGCTCAAGACCGGTGGCTCGGGCAACATCCTTGTGCCCTATGTTGCTAAGGATGTCATTGTTATTCCCCAGGCAGCCACTGTTGAGGTGCAGGATCAGAAGTTTGTCTATACTGTAGGCAAGGACAACAAGATAAGCTATACTGTGGTGCAGGTGGCAGACGTTAATGACGGGACCAATTATATTGTAACTGCAGGTCTAAAGTCTGGCGACCGCATCGTCGTGGAGGGCGTCACACGCCTGAAGGACGGCATGGAGATTACTCCCATCACCGAGGAGGAGTCGGCAGCCAGAGTGCAGCAGTCCATAAAGATGGGTGCCGCCGACCTGAGTGGAAAGTAAATTGAGAGAGAGAATAAAGCTATAGATTGCTATAGTGCCGACAGGTCTATTATAGCTTCTGTAGATATGAAAAAAAAATACCGATGAAACTTGACAAATTTATAATGAGGCCGGTGCTCTCCACCGTAATCAGTATCCTCTTTGTGGTGCTGGGTGTGATTGGCCTCACGGGAATGCCTATTGAGCAGTACCCCAATATTGCACCACCTACCATCATGGTGTGGGCCACCTACAGTGGTGCCGATGCCGAGACGGTGCTCAACTCTGTGGTTGCTCCGCTGGAGGAGAGCATCAATGGTGTGGAGGATATGACCTATATGACTTCCTCGGCAACCAACGATGGCTCGGCCTCTATTACCATTTATTTTAAGCAGGGTGCAGACCCTGACATGGCAGCCGTCAATGTGCAGAACCGTGTGAGCCAGGCCACCAACCTACTGCCTGCCGAGGTTGTGCAGGTGGGTGTCACCACCCGTAAGCGCCAGACCTCGCAGGTGCTTATCTATGCCTTGACTTCCGAGGACGGGCGGTATGACGAGAAGTTCCTTACCAACTATAACGCCATCAATATTGCCCCGGTATTGCAGCGTATCAATGGTGTGGGGTCTGCAGAGGGATTCGGTGCCAAGACATACACCATGCGTATCTGGCTTGATCCCGTTAAGATGAAGGAGCACAGCCTTGTGCCCTCAGATATTACCGGTGTGCTGGCAGGCCAGAACATAGAGGCTGCGCCCGGCAAGTTGGGTGAGAGCAGCGATACGCAGTTTGAGTATATCCTGCGCTACACCGGTCGTCTTAAGACGGTTGAGGAGTTTGAGAACATGGTAATCTATGCCAATCCCGACGGCACCAATCTTCGCGTGAAGGATGTTGCCAAGGTGGAACTTGGCGCTCAGGTATATACCGTCAACAATCTCTGTAACGGCAAGCCCGCTGTCACCATGATGGTTACCCAGATGGCAGGCTCCAATGCAAATGAGATTGTCAAGAATGTCAAGAAGGAACTTAGCTCACTGGAGGAGTCTTTTCCGCCGGGCATGAAGATTGTGTTCGGTCAGGATGTTACCGAGTTCCTCTACGCTTCCATCAGCGAGGTAATCGAAACGCTTGTCATTGCGTTTATCCTCGTGATACTTGTGGTATATATCTTCTTGCAGGATTTGCGCTCCACCATCATTCCTGTGGTGGCTGTACCCGTATCGTTGGTCGGTGCTTTCTTCTTCCTGCAGCTGTTTGGGTTTAGCATCAACCTGCTTACCCTCTCAGCCCTTGTATTGGCCATCGCTATAGTGGTGGACGATGCCATTGTGGTGGTTGAGGCCGTTCATGCCAAGCTCGACCAGGGTTACAAGTCGGCCCGTCTTGCTTCGCTGGACGCCATGAATGAGATTTCCGGTGCCATTATCTCCATTACCCTGGTGATGGCAGCTGTGTTTGTACCCGTCAGCTTTGTTGGCGGAACGTCAGGTTCCTTCTATCGCGAGTTTGGTGTCACTATGGCAGTGTCCATCATCATCTCTGCCGTCAATGCACTCACCCTGTCGCCAGCCCTCTGTGCCATTTTCCTTAAGGCCCATGACCCCAACAAGAAGCTGAGCATGGTGGACAAGTTCCATGTGGCTTTCAATACAGCCTATGATAAGATGCTTTCCCACTACCGCAAGTTTGTGGAGTTCTTTATCAAGGCCAGGGTAATTACCATTGCCGTGGTGGCTGTCTCGATAGCCGTCATGGCTGTGCTGATGCAGACCACACGCACCGGTCTTGTGCCTGATGAGGACACCGGCACCGTGTTCTGTACCATCTCTATGGCTCCCGGCACCGGCAAGGACAAGACCATGGACGTAGCCTCTACCGTCCAGAAGATGCTTGAGGCCAATCCCGCCATTCAGACCACCATTCAGATTGTGGGATACAACTTCATTGCCGGTCAGGGCTCCAACCAGGCCACCTTTATTATTAAGCTCAAGGACTTTGAGCAGCGTAAGGATAAGAGCATGTCGGCCACTGAGGTCGTCAAGAAAATCTTTGCTCAGACAGCCAGTCTCAAGGATGCTCAGGTAATGGCCTTCCAGCCGCCAATGATTCCTGGTTACGGTGCATCCAATGGTCTGACCTTCTCCATGCAGGACAAGACCGGTGGTTCCGTCGATAAGTTCTTTGGCATCACCATGCAGTTCCTCGGTGCCCTCAACCAGAGGCCCGAGATACAGTACGCCATGACATCCTACAACGCATCCTATCCCCAGTATATGCTTGAGGTAGATGCAGCCAAGTGTACTAAGGCCGGTACCACACCGCGCGAGGTGCTCACCGTGTTGCAAGGTTATTTCGGCGGACTCTACGCCAGCAACTTCAACTCCTACGGCAAGCTATACCGTGTAATGGTGCAGGCCTCTCCCGAGATGCGAATGGACGAGAACTCACTCTCCAGCATCTATATGCGCATCAACGGCCAGATGGCTCCCGTGAGCAGCTTCATCAACATGAAGAAGGTTTACGGTCCGTCAAACATCAACCGCTTCAACCTCTTCACCGCCATCAATATCAATGCAGCGCCCAATGAGGGCTTCTCCACCGGTGATGCCATGCGAGCCGTTAAGGAGGTGGCAGCCCAGACACTGCCTGCAGGTTACGGCTATGAGTATTCAGGCCTGTCACGCTCTGAGAGTGAGGCATCTAACAATACCGCACTCATCTTCGTGCTGTGCTTCCTGTTTATCTACCTTATCCTCAGTGCGCAGTATGAGAGCTACATCCTTCCGCTGTCGGTAATCTTGTCCATACCTTTCGGTTTGTCAGGAGCATTCCTGTTTACAAATATCTTTGGTCACTCCAACGATATCTACACACAGATTGCTCTCATCATGCTAATCGGCCTCTTGGCCAAGAATGCCATCCTTATCGTGCAGTTTGCCCTTGAGCGCCGCCAGACGGGTATGTCCATCAAGTGGTCATCCATCCTTGGTGCCTCGGCCCGTTTGCGTCCTATCCTGATGACATCGCTGGCCATGATCGTGGGTCTGCTACCCCTGATGTTTGCCCATGGCGTGGGAGCCAACGGCAACTCAACGCTTGGAGCCTCCGCAGTGGGCGGAATGCTTATCGGCATGATTCTGCAGGTGCTCGTGGTACCCTGCCTGTTCGTGATGTTCCAGTGGTTGCAGGAGAAGATAAGCCCGATGCACTTCATTGGCCTCGTTGACGGCTCCGGCGATACCGAGCTAAAGCAATATACTAATCCCAAGAAGGTGAAAGACTGATGGGACCAAAAATAATTTGAAATTTGAAATTTATTGCCAAGTCCGGAGGCGACGCTAACCGCTAACCTATCAATTATCAATTATCAACTATCAACTCTTGACTCATGACTGAGAGCGAAGCGCGGAAGCTCTGCGACTTTGCGACTTTGCGACTCTGCGACTTTGCGACTAACTCCTAACAAGATGAAACACACCCTAATCATATTAGCAGCAGCCATAATGCTGCTCCAAAGCTGCGGTATCTACAATAAGTATAAGCGGCCCGACGTCAATACCACAGGGCTCTATCGTGACACCCAGAACGACCTGGACACCCTTGCAGCCAGCGATACCACCACCCTTGGCTCATTGCCTTGGCGCGAAGTGTTTACCGACCCCAAGCTGCAGGCCCTCATCGACACTGCCCTCGTTAACAATACCGACCTGCTTACAGCATCACTGTCTGTCAAGCAGGCCGAGGCCATGCTCACCAGTGCCAAGCTGGCCTATCTGCCATCCTTCGTCTTTGCGCCCAGCGGCACACTCAGCTCATGGGACCATCAGAAGGCATCGCAGATATACTCGCTGCCTATCCAGGCCTCGTGGACCATCGACCTCTTTGGCAGCCTTACCAATGCCAAGCGTGCCCAGCAGGCAGCACTGGTGCAGACACGCGACTATAAGCGTGCCGTGCGCACTGGCATAATCAATGGCGTTGCCAACTGCTACTACACCCTGCTCATGCTCGACAGGCAGATGGACATTACCCGCCAGACAGAAGCCCTCACCCGCGAGACATGGGAGAAGATGCAAGACATGAAGCAGCTCTACGGCTATACCGAGGCTTCCGTCCTCTCTGCCAAGGCCAACTACCTTTCCGTGCAGGCCTCCATTCCTGAGATAGAGCGCCAGATACGTGAGGTGGAGAACAGCCTCAGCCTGCTGCTGGCCCAGGCCCCGCAGCACATCGACCGCTCCACCCTTGAGGAACAGTCACTGCCCGCCAACCTCAGCACAGGCATAGGCATACAGCTGCTGCAGAACCGCCCAGACGTACATGCCAAGGAGATGGCCCTGGCCAACTGCTTCTACAATGTCAACAAGGCTCGTGCAGCATTCTATCCCAATATCACCATCACCGGCTCTGCTGCCTGGACCAACTCCAGCGGCATGGGCATCGTCAATCCCGGCAAGCTGCTGGCCAATGCCGTCGGCTCACTTGTGCAGCCCATCTTCCAGCGCGGACAGCTCGTGGCCGGCCTCAAGGTGGCCAAGGCCCAGCAGGAGCAGGCCTACCTAGCATGGCAGCAGTCCATACTCAATGCAGGCAGCGAGGTCAGCAACGCCCTCAAGCAGTATGAGACCTCAGCCCGTCTGTCAGAGATAGAGGCCGAGCGCATAGCTACCCTTACAGCCAATGTGGAAGCCGTCAACGAGTTGATGACCAATGGTGCAACCTACCTTGAAGTCATCACTGCACAGCAGGCACTGCTCTCCAGCCAGCTCACCAAGGTGGCCGACGACTTCAACAAGATGCAGGCCGTCGTCAACCTCTACTACGCACTTGGAGGAGGAAGCCAATAACCGTAATTAATTTGAGGTTTGAGGTTTGAATAACGAAAACGAAAACGAAAATCCGTGAGATCCGTGAGATCTGTGTTTTTTTAACCACGGATTATTCGGATTGAACGGATAAGTATAAAGTTAACGAAAACGAAAACGAAAACAAAAATATTAGAGATTTGAGGTTTAGCCGAGTCCGGAGGTGGGCATAAATTTTTGAATAATTTCTGATAATTTCTTTCAGTGCCCAACGGCTTGCTAAATTGTAAAATAGTAAATTGTCCAATTGTCAAATTAAAATGACTCTTCAATTCTTCAATTCTTAAACTCTTCAATTCTAACATGATTAGTCAGCAAGCATACATTCATCCGTCAGCCAAGATAGGCAATAATGTTACCGTCTATCCTTTTGCATACATAGAGGCTGACACCGTGATAGGCGACAACTGTGTCATCTATCCCTACGTAAGCATCATGGCCGGCACCACCCTCGGCACCGACAACACCGTCCATCAGGGCACAGTGCTCGGCGCCGTGCCGCAGGACTTCCGCTACACCGGCGACAAGACAGCCCTCACCATCGGCAATCACAACATTATCCGCGAGAACGTGGTCATCAACCGCGCCACCTTCAGCGGTGACAGCACCGTCATCGGTAGCGGCAACTGCATTATGGAGGGAGTCCATATCAGCCATGATGCCCACATCTTCAACAATACCGTCATCGGCTACGGTACCAAGATAGCCGGTACGGTGGAGATACACGATGATGCCATCCTCACCTCCAACGTCATCGCCAACCCGGGCGTCAGGGTAGGGCGTTGCGCCATGGTCAAGAGCGGATGCCGTTTCTCGCAGGACGTGCCGCCTTTCATCATCGCTACCCACAACCCCATAGAGTATGGAGGCGTCAACGCCACCATACTCACCAATGCAGGTGTCAGGGAGGAGGAGCAGCTCCAGATAGCCAATGCCTACCGCCTTGTTTTCAATGGCAAGACATCCCTTGAGGACGGCATCCTGCAGATCCGCTCGCAGATAGAGCCCAGCGAGGAGATAGACGCCATCATCCACTTCCTTGAGACCTCCAAACTCGGAATCATTGGCAAAATGTAATAATTAGTTGAGAATCCATTTTTTTGTAACCAAATAAATCTGACAATAAAGTGGGCAAGGATGAAATATTCACATCCTTGCCCGCGCTGTTTTAGAAATAGAATATGGCAAAAACTGGAGAATGACGAAAAAAAAGTTGGTGTGTTCGTGCAGTCTTTTCATGATTATAGGACATAAAAGATAGAGACATCATGCTTTCGATGGAAGTTTCACAGCTGATAGAACAGTGCAGGCAGGGGAGCGCAGATGCCCTCGGAGAACTGTACAATGCATACGCCCAGAGGATGAGGGGCGTATGTCGTCGGTATATTAGCGACGAACAGACCATCAGTGACGTATTACATGATGCATTCGTAATAATCTTTACATCTTTCGACAAGCTACACGATGACAGGAAAGCGGAGGCGTGGATGATGTCGATAACGAGGAATGTAGCGTCAAAATACAAGGAGCATCTGACTAGGATGCCTTTTGTACCACTGGAAGAAGCTGAACATTTGCCAATACCTGAGGGCGAAGACGACGTGAAAGGTATACCTTTGAAGGAAGTTCTTAAGTTTGTTGAGCGTTTGCCGGAGGGTTATAGGCAGATTTTCCGCCTGTCGGTTTTTGAGGGGATGTCGCATAAGGAGATTGCTGATATGTTAGGCATTGAGCCACATTCGTCATCGTCGCAATTGTCACGGGCGAAGAAGATGCTCCGAAAGATGATGCAGCAATACTGGCTTGCAATGCTTCTGTTGTTGCTTCTGCCTCTCACATTATTCTTCTTTAGAAGAGGTGATACTGCGGTGAAAGATGAAAAGCCAAGTGTGACAAGGCATAAAGAGATAAAAAATGAATTACCGAAAAGATCTCCGACAGATCGACTGCAGAATCCTCTGACTATTCATTTGCCTGTTCGCAGTACAACTGCTATGACTACAGATACGTTACATTTGAATATTGCCAAGGCCACTGATTTCATTACTGACGACAGTCTATCCAACAAGGTTGCTCAGGAACAGGCAAACTGCGACACAATATCAAACGATACGACAGAGGCCATACGCAAAGTAGAGTTACCACATTATGATATAGCTGAATTATGCCCGGGTAAGAAAGGTGTTGATACAGGCCATCAGAAAAAGTGGTCGGCATTGTTCGCATACGCCGGAGGTCTGGGCGAACAGAATTATAATCGTCCTTATGGTTTTACGGAAATGCCTATAATAGCCCCTGTTGGTGAACCACTTTCTCCTGTCACCTTCAAGAATTGGAGCGATTATGCCGCTTACTTGTCCGAGCTTCCAGACGACGGAAGCAGTCATAGCCGAAGCGTCATTATGAACATTGCACTAAACAATTCTAGCGTTGCCACAGGCTCAGGCACCGACAAGATTGTTCGCAAGAGTCACCACTATATGCCTATCAATTTCTCGTTGGCATTGAGATATAAGTTTAATAATCGCTTTGGATTGGAAGCAGGACTAAGCTACAGTCGCCTTAAGTCAGAATTCGAGATGGGCTCAAACGGCAACACTATCAACGAGAAGCAGACTATCCACTATATCGGCATACCTGTAAAAGGCACCTATAATATGTATACTGGCAGGTTGTGGGCACTTTACGGCAACCTCGGTGTGACCACTGAAATCCCAGTCTATTCGCCGCTCAATACGAACTATTACTTACATGGCATACTTAAGGCCTCCGAAAAGGCTAGAGTCCATGCGCCGTGGCAGTGGTCATTTGGCGTAGGTCTCGGTTTGCAGTACAACCTCACTCCAAGACTTGGCTTCTTTGCCGAACCAAGCCTTCAATACTATATCCCGACAGGCAGTAGCATCGAAACCTATCGTACGGAACATCCGTTCATGTTTACCTTGCCTCTGGGTATCAGATTTACGTGGTAACAGTGCAGTCATTGGTTGCAGTTTCGGACTATATAGATAGAAACTACAACCAATTCACATGTATTCAATCTATGACTATGCCTACAACGGGCTACTCTATCTTAACAACATGATACGGCCGCGTCACAAGCATCTGGCGCAACTAATGATTTATTCAACCACTGCCTGCCAGTCGCGCTGCAAGCACTGCAACATTTGGCAGAAGCGCCCCGTGGAGCATCTTTCGCTAAAAGATATTCTGCAAATTATGCATAGTAGATGCGTAACAAAACGGACAACCGTGGGCTTGGAGGGTGGCGAGTTCATCCTTCATCCGCAGGCCGAGGAAATAATGGAATGGTTCCACAAGCATCATCCTAACTATACATTGCTATCTAACTGTCTGGCGCCCCGTCGTGTCATAGATGCAGTCCATCGCTACCAGCCACGTCATCTGTATGTTTCTCTTGACGGCGGGCGCGACACTTATCAGCGAATGCGTGGGCGCGATGGCTACGACCGGGTAATAGAAGTGGTGGAAGCTCTGAAGAATGAAGTTTCGCTGTCGCTGATGTTTTGCCTGTCGCCGTGGAATGATTTCGACGACATGGCATATGTTATTGACGTTGCGAAAAGTTACGACATAGATATTCGCATCGGTATCTACGGCACAATGGCTTTCTTTGATACAACAAGTGAACTGCTGACGGCAGCAGACTTTATAAGGCGGATTCCACAGAGCATTCACGATACACAGGAGAATTATGATTTCGTGGCCCTCTACGATGAATGGCGCAATGGGAGTCTTCATTTGCGATGCCAAAGCATTAAGAGCTGCCTTGTGGTGCATAGCAATGGTGATGTGCCGCTCTGCCAAAACCTTGATGTGGTGCTGGGAAATATCCACAGGCAATCGCTTGACGAGATTTTCAATGGAGCATCGGCCTGCCAGACTCAATGTCGTTACTCCCATGAATGCAATGAGTGCTGGATAAACTTTCACCGCAAATACGATATCATTCTTATGCGCAATTTAGAGCGTATATTGCCCAAGTGGCTAATTGAGCGCTTCTACGGTCCTTATCAATGGTCGGATAATCCTCGGGCTACATACCGCAAACATCTAAAATCAATACGATGATACAGAAACTGATTAACCGATACAAACAGATGCGCACGGAGCATTACCTGCGCCAAACGTGCCAATATGAGTATGCTTTCGTCGGTATGGGGCAGCATTCGCTGACTAATCTATATCCTGTGTTGCATTATCTTGGGGTACCGTTGAAATACCTCTGTGTCACATCCGAAGCGAAGGTCCGGCTGATAGAGCGGAAATACAGTGGTGTGAAAGCTACGACCTCACGTGATGAGATTCTAAAAGACGAGACTGTCAAAGGTGTTTTCGTTTCAGCTTCACCATCGGCTCATTTCACTATCGCCTCACAAATCCTCCGCAATGGCAAGTCGCTATTTATAGAGAAGCCTCCTTGTCAGTCATTGGACGAACTCAATATGCTCATTGAATTACAGCGACTCCATGGCTCGCCTGTCGCGATGGTAGGATTACAGAAACGCTATGCCCCAGCTGCCCAACTGCTGAAAAGGCGAATCAGCAAAGAACGGCTTGTCAGTTACGACCTGCATTATCTCACGGGAGCGTACCCTGAAGGCGATGCCATACTCGACCTTTATATCCATCCCCTTGACCTTGTTTGCCACTTGTTTGGAGAACCGGAGATTCTTGCCTGCCGGCAAGTTGCCAAGGATTCATACATTCTCATGCTCCAGCATCCACACGTCGTTGGCACATTGGAACTTTCAACTGCATATACATGGACTGCTGCTGATGAGATACTGAAAGTCTGCACCAATTCGGGTGTCTATCAACTACGACAAATGGAGGAGCTAACCTTTACGCCAGGTTCCTCCACTCTTTTGGGCGTCCCTATGGAGAAATTGCGTACAAGGCACGATACCGTTAAATACCTGTATCAGCGCAACAATGTTATGCCGATATTGGCAAATAACCAAGTCTATACCCAGGGCTTCTACAGTGAGATAGAGGCTTTCGTCAGTATGGTTGAGAAAGGAAAAGACGATGTCGTCACTGGACTAAAATCAATAAGAGGCACCTATGAATTATTGCAGGCTTTTAAAGAAACACTCTAACTTTAAATAAAGAGTTTAATCTGTGACAGACATTCCTTTTTACTCCCATCTGGGTATAGCGCTAAAGGACGGTTACAAAGAAGATTTGGGCGACAATAGCTCTTGTAAGTATAGAAAGTGCAATATTTGTTCGCAAAATTTGCGAATATTAAAGATAATTATTATATTTGCAGCCGATTATAGGCACCAATTATGGAGATAAAGTTTGAGAAAGACTATCTGCGTGAACTCTTCTATGACGGTGTGGCAAGCGATAAGCAGCATCGCTATCAGCCAGAAATCGTCAGAAGATATGTGCGTGTAGTTAATATCCTTGACTCCGTTGAAAAGGTGGCAGACCTCTATCGGTATCGTTCCTTACATTATGAGAAGTTGTTGGGCGACAAAAAGGGTATTGAGTCTGTGCGTGTGAACGACCAGTACCGGATAGAGTTCAAGTCGAACGAAGCAGGTGGTATCACCATTTGCAACATCATAGCATTGTCTAATCATTACAAATAAAAAACGGGTAAGTATGGGAAATTTAGGTTACGGAGCCTTTGCCACTCATCCAGGTGAAGTGCTGAAGGACGAGATAGAGGAGCGTGGCATCAGCCAGCGCCAGTTGGCCGACACTATGGGCCTGACTTATTCGGTGGTGAACGAGATTTTGAACGGACGCCGCCCCTTGACGCCAAAGACGGCTTTGATGTTTGAGGCTGCACTTGACGTGCCTGCCGACTCGCTGATGTACCTACAGACGAAGTACAACATGCAGACTGCCCGCAAAGACACATCGCTGCTCGATGTCTTGAAAACCATCCCCAGGATAGCCGCAGTGTTCTAAATCGTTAGGAAACCTCAAAATTCGGAATCATAGGCCATAGCCGCTAACCAGTAACCGTTAGTTGTATAGGGAGTAAAAGAGGGAATTAAGCGTTACGCGCTGGACAATAATAATACAATAAAATGTTTGCTGTTATAAGAGGTTGTGTCAATTGACATAACCTCATTTTTTCTCCGTTAGGCCGCGAGTAAAATTTCTTATCTCCACGTTATTTTTCGTAAGGTCGCTGTTTGTTTTCGTAAGCACGCTATTAGATTTGGTTGTTTCGATGCGAGGTTATGCTGCGATAGGGCAATAGACTGCTATCATCGGAGCTATGTTGATGACTATAATTGGTACGTCAAATTCTTCGTTGATGTGGAAATTGTACCCACTTTATACCCAACTTTTCTGAGGCTAAAATTGCTTATTATTTTGATTTGTAGCGTTTTGGCTCTTGGGTACAGTTTTCGAAATTGTAACCTCGTGGCAAATGTTATATCTTTGCACCGTCAATCAAGACAATGGCTAACACTTTAACTTTTTAATGTTTTAATATTTTAACTGTTTAACCTTTTAACCTTTTATCGCAACAGCTATGGTGGAGATTCCGAAAAGAACTAAAAAGACGAAAAGAACGAAAACGCACTACGAATTATACGAATTTGACGAATGAAGATTTCTGCTGTTTTTGCGATTTCTGTGGGACATTAAGGACTGCAAATTTTACGAAAACGCAACAAGAAAAACAAAGAAAAGTAACCAAAAGAAAATAAAAGAAAGGGACATAGTCGTAGATAATCTACTCCTATGTCAACAACAACAACAACACAACAACAACACACGCGAGACTTATGCAACTTCCTGTCAGATGAGTTAGAAATATAGATATTCTCCAATTACGGAAGAAGAAGAAAAAAATATTTATCTGAAAAAATCGACATACAGCAGAGGTGCTTAGACTATGTCCTTGCCAACTCGTCAACAGTCAAAAGATTGAAACATAGAAGAAGAACTTCAATTCTTCAATTCTTCAGTTCTTCAGTTCTTCAGTTCTTAAATTCTTCAATTTTTCAGTTCTTAAATTCTTCAATTTTTCAGTTCTTAAATTCTTCAGTTCTTCAATTCTTAAATTCTACAATTCTAATATCCTTGGTTTTGTTATTTTTCTTAATTTTGCAGAAAATATCTTTTTCATGAAAAGCGTGTTCAGAAAGCTTGCGATGGTTGTCCTGCTCCTGCAGGCGGTGGTTGTAATGGCGTGTACGGGAGGAAATAAGCCCGAAGCCCCCTCTAACTCCCCCTCAGGTGAGAGGACTCCCTCCAGCGATGGAAGGGATGGGGAGAGGCTCCTTGAAGGCGAGTCAGCGGAGGCTGTTTCGCTGACGATGGCCTTTGTGGGTGATGTGATGATGGGCACCAATGTGCCTGACAACTATATCACTCCTGACCGTGGCCGCTCGCTCTTTAAGGACTGCGACAGTATTGTCAGGGCGGCGGATATTGCCATTGCCAATCTGGAGGGCACGTGCTACGACGGCACCGACGGTGAGCAGCGCAAGATGACTAATCCACGTACTTACTACATCTTCCGCATGCCTGGCGATCATGCTGCGCGGTTGGCTGATGCGGGCTTCGATGTTGTCAATATGGCTAACAACCACTCTTTTGACTTCGGCATGACGGGCCGCCGCAACACGCTGCGCACCATGAAGGAGGTGGGCATCAAGGTGGTCGGACTAAGGGATATGGCTGAGGGCGTTGTGCTGGAGCGCAAGGGTAAGAAGGTGGCGTATATCGGCTTTGCGGCCTCATGCACCAAGGTGCTGGATATGCTTGACCGCGCGGAGGTGGACTCTATGATTGCCAAGTATCGTAGGCTGGGCGACCTGCTGGTGGTAAGTTTCCACGGCGGTGCTGAGGGTGCGGCCTATCAGCACGTGCCTCGCAAGACGGAGTACTATGTAGGGGAGGATAGGGGCGATGTGTATGAGTTTGCCCACCACTGCATAGACCAAGGGGCTGACATTGTGATAGGTCATGGCCCTCATGTGCCGAGGGGCATGGAGCTCTACAATGGGCACCTGATAGCCTATTCGCTGGGCAATTTCTGCGCTCCCTACCGCATGGGTGTGGCCGGTGCCAAGGGCTATGCTCCGCTGCTGGAGGTGACGCTCGACGCCAGCAACGGCACGTTCAAGGGCGGACAAATCCACTCATTCCGCCAGTACCAGGGCGTAGGGCCGCGCTTAGATGCCACCCATGCCGCTGCCAAGAATATGCGACAGCTCACCATGGATGATTTCCCTGACACAGGAATAGAGATATCGCCGGAAGGGAAAGTGACGAAGTGATTGTTTGAGGTTTGAGGTTTATTGCCAAGTCCGGAAACCTTTATCATTTTACGATTTCACGATTTCATAATTTAGCCAGGTCTGGTAGTGGATGCAGAAATATTATTGACAATTTCTTTTAGTTCTTACTAATATAGCGGTTATGTCATTTTTTTTTCGTACCTTTGCAGCCGCTATTTTTGCGCGTGCGCAAGTGAATGGCTCAACAAAGTTGAAAAATTGAAAAGTTGAAAAATTGAAAATTGTTTACGGTTTACAGTTTACGGTTTACAGATTATAGTTTACAGTTTCCCGGACTTGGCTTCTATAACCTATAACCTTTTATAAAATTGAAAAATTGAAAAGTTGAAAAATTGAAAATCAAGCGATTAACTATAATACTGACTCTCATGCTGGCCACGGTCTCTGCCTTGGCGCAGCAGCTGACAGGACGCGTTACTGACTCTGCCAGCGGTGAGCCCATAGGGTGGGTCAACGTCTATTACGACGGTATGCCCGTGGGTACCAACACTGATGCGCAGGGCCGTTTCTCGCTGCCGTTGCACCCCGGCAAGACGCTGGTGGTTAACTTCATCGGCTATGAGAAGCAGACTTTCCGCATCAGCGGCTCGACGGCAGATTTGCAGGTGTTGCTTAAATGGGCACCCCATGAGCTGCAATCGGCTACGGTGAAGGGCAAAAAGAAGAAATACTCCCGCAAGAACAATCCGGCCGTGGAGCTGATGAAGAAGGTTATTAAGGCGAAGAAACAGACTGATATTCACCGCCATCCATACTTCTCGTACAACCTTTACAAGAAGTTGACCTTCTCCTTCAACGACGTGAATGAGAAGACCTTCCGCGAGGGTATGCTTAAGAAGGTGGCCTTTATGGAGAACCATGTGGAGGTGTGCCCCGAAACAGGCAAGCGCATCCTGCCCATCACGTTCCAGGAGACGACCTCGCGACAGATATGGCGCAAGAGTCCCGCCACCGAGAAGACCATCATCACTGGTAAGCGTGAGGACGGTCTCAACAAGTTCTTCACCACCGGCGAGATTCTCAACAGCATCCTGGCCGACTGCTTTACCGATGTTGACATCTTTGACGACAATGTGCGCCTGCTGCGCCATCAGTTCATTTCGCCCATCTCGGCCAAGAATGCCATCAGTTTCTATCGCTTCTTTATACAGGACACAGTCTATGTGGGCGACGACAAGTGCATAGAGGTGACCTTTACGCCCAACAACCCGCAGGACTTCGGCTTCAGCGGCAGCATCTACATCATGACCGACAGCACCTACAGGGTGCGCCAGTCTAAGCTGCTCATCCCCCACAGTTCGGATGTCAACTTTGTGGAGCAGCTGAATGTCAATCAGGAGTACAGACATCTGCCCAGCGGCGACCAGGTGCTGGAGAGCAACAAGATGACCGTACAGCTGTCGGCCATCATGGATATGGCCCGCATGCAGGTGCAGCTCACCAACCGCTTCACCGACTACAGTCTGGCATCTATTGCCGACAAGGAGTTCCGCTTTGGCGGTCAGGAACTCACCGACCCCAACGCAGGGCTGCGAAACGAGCAGTTCTGGACCGAGATGCGCACCGACAGCCTCACCAAGGCTGAGGCCGGCATGGGCCAGATGGTTAAGGAGTTTCAGCAGATGAAGCATTTCAACGTGGCTATGTTTGTGCTCAAGGCGTTTGTGGAGAACTATGTGGAGACATCCTCCGACCCCAAGCATCCGTCGCTCATCGACATAGGGCCGGTTAACACTATATTCAGCCATAACTTTGTTGACGGCTTCCGACTCAGGGCCTCGGCGCAGACAACGGCCAACCTCAATCCCCACCTCTTCGCCAAAGGCTATGTGGCCTACGGCTTTAAGGACCATAGGCTGAAAGGTATGGGCGAGCTGACCTACGCCTTCAACAAGAGGGCCTATTCGGCTGCCGAGTTCCCGCTCAACAATATCTCTGCCTCGGCGCAGAGCGACGTGATGTCGCCGTCCGACAAGTTTGTGCCTACCGACAAGGACAATGTGTTCACCTCGTTCAAGGTAACCAAGGTTGACCAGATGATGTACTTTACCAAGCTGGGTCTTAGGTACGAGCGTGAGTGGGCCAACGGATTGGGCTTTGACGTGCAGGCTCACCGCGAGCGCGATGAGGGCGTGGGAGCCCTGTTCTATCAGCCGCTCAACGGCAGCCGCACCCCCTCAGCTGAGAAGGCCGACCATGAGCGCTACTTCAATACCACCGACCTCCGCCTGGGACTTAGCTACAGTCCGGGAGCCAAATATGTCAACACCAAGCAGCGCCGTATATTGGTCAACAATGAGGCCCCCATCTTTACCCTTTCGCACACCATGGGTGTGAAGATGCTGGGCGGCGAGCACACCTATAATTTTACAGAGGCCACGGCCTACAAGCGAGTGTGGCTGCCGTCGGCATGGGGTAGGATGGACTTCTATCTCAAGGCTGGCGCCCAATGGAACAAGGTGCCTTATCCGCTGCTCATCATGCCGGCAGCTAACCTCTCATATGTGGTACACAAGGGCACCTTCTGCATGATTAACAACATGGAGTTCCTCAACGACCGCTATGCCTCGCTGATGATAAATTGGGACATCAACGGCAAAATCTTCAACCGTATTCCGTTGCTCAGGAAACTGAAGTGGCGTGAGGTGGTAGGAGTAAACGCCCTGTGGGGTACGCTGACTGACAAGAATAATCCTTCGCTGCACCCCGACGATGCCGACCTCTACTATTTCCCCGGCCATTTCAACAGCGACGGTAAGTATGAGTTCTCGTCATTCCTGATGGAGAGGAAGAAACCCTATGTCGAGGTCTATGCCGGAATCTATAACATCTTCAAGGTGCTGCAGATCCAGGCCGTGCGCAGGCTCAACTATCTCTACCTGCCTCACGCCAAGAAGTGGGGCTGGCGCGTGAAGCTGGAGCTGACGTTCTAAATGTTTGAAAATTGACAATTGAATACCCCCTCGAGAGCGAAGCGGTAACTTTCGCACTTTATAACTTTAAAACACTCGCACCCTTGTTATGAAGATAAACTTGCAGCAAATAAAACGTCAGTATGACATTGTGGGCAACTGTGAAGCACTTGATCGGGCTTTGGAGATAGCCCTCACTGTGGCTCCCACCGAGCTGACAATGCTCATCCTGGGTGAGAATGGCGTGGGCAAGGACATCTTCTCAAGCATCATTCACGACCACAGCCGTCGCAGCCGCAAGCGCTTTATGGCAGTCAACTGCGGCTCCATACCCGAGGGAACCATCAACTCCGAGCTCTTTGGTCATGTCAAAGGTGCCTTTACCGACGCCACCAACGACAGGGAGGGCTATTTCTCTGTATGCAACGGCGGCACACTCTTTCTGGACGAGATTGGCGAACTGCCCCTCACTACCCAGGCCCTGCTGCTGCGTGTGCTGGAGAAGGGTGAGTATATTCCCGTAGGTTCTGATGATGTCAAGAAGACCGACGTGCGCCTCATCGCCGCCACCAATGTCAATATGCTCAAGGCCGTCAGGGAGGGCCGTTTTCGTGAGGACCTCTACTACCGCCTTAACGTGGTGAGCATCAATGTGCCGCCGCTGCGTGACCGCGGCAGCGATATCACCCTTCTGTTTAAGAAGTTTGCCCTCGACACAGCTACAGAATACCAGATGCCCGAGCCTATCAGTCTTGACAATGAGGCTGCCGCCGCTCTGCGACGCTACTCCTGGCCGGGCAATATACGTCAGTTGCGCAACCTGGCCGAGAGTATGTCCATCACCGCTCCTCAGCGGGAGATAACCCTCGACATACTGCGCCAGTATCTGCCCGATGACGACAGCGCCACCATGCTCTCCGTCAACGATGACAAAGGCTTTGAGAGCGAGCGCACCGTTATCTTCACCTATCTGGCCCAGCTGGGGCAGGAGGTGCAGAACCTGTCGCACGACCTGGCCGATTTGCGCCGTCAGTTGGGGCTCAGTGATAAGGGCGATATCCACAAACCGGCCGGACAGCTGCCGGCACTGCCCTCTGCTGCCCAGCATGGCGACTATGCCGAGAGCCAGCACACTGCCGATGTGGAATATGTGGATGCCGAGCCTGCCGAGACGATGGAGGATGCCATGGTTGACCTGCTGCGCGAGACACTGCGCCGCTTCCATGGCTCGCGCAAGAAGACAGCCGAGCATCTGCACATCAGCGAGCGTTCCCTCTATAGGTATATTAAGGAATATGGTCTGGAAGATATTAAATAAGGCAACAGTCCTACTGCTGACGGTGGTACTATTGGTGGGCTGCAGCGTAAGCTATAAGTTTACCAGCACCTCCATAGACTATACCCGCATCAAGACCATTGAGATAGCCGATTTCCCCTTGCGCTCAGCCTATGTGTGGGCCCCCATGCACTCAATGTTTAACAATGAGTTGGCTGACGCCTACGCCACCCAGACCAAGCTGACCCAGGTGAAGCGTCAGGGCGACCTCCAGCTGTCGGGCGAGATAGTGGAGTACAACCAGTTTAACAAGGGCGTGTCGGCTGATGGCTACTCCAACCAGACGCAGCTCAAGATGACTGTCAATGTGCGCTTTGTCAACAACAAGAAGCACGCCGACGATTTTGAGCGCCGCTTTACGGCCTCTGCCGATTATGATGCCTCGCAGCAGCTCAACTCAGTGCAGGAGGAGCTCGTTACGCAAATGATAAAAGACATTGTTGACCAGATAATGAATGCCACCGTGGCCAATTGGTGATAGCGTTATGATTACCGAAGAAAACACAACTATAGATTTTATCCGCAATCCGGAGTTGCTCAACCGTAACACCATCCCCGTGTTGCAGGAGGCCATAAGGCAGTATCCCTATCACCAGAGCCTCTACCTGCTGTTGCTGCAGAATATGTATAAGGTTCATGACCCGCAGTTTAGCAGTGCGCTCAGGCAGTACGCCTTGATGGTGGCCGACAGGGCAGTGCTCTTTGAGATGGTCGAGGGCATGAACTACAACATTCCGGTGCAGAAGCTGGAGGACGAGACCGTTGTGGCCGATGGCGACCGCACTCTTCTGCTGATAGACAATTTCCTGCGCAGCATTCCCGCCGGGCCTAGTGGCAAGGCCGACAGGACGGAGACCCCTGACCCACATAACGACTATTCCACCTATCTGGAACAGCTGCCCGACTATGAGGAGGAGGCAGAGGCCTCCCTGGCAGTAGAAGCGAGTGAGCCTACTCAAACCGACATGACCAGCAATACAGGCGGCTCTAGTAAAACCAGTGACTCTGGTAACCTTGAAGAAGCCGTCACCCCCGTCACAGTTGCAGGGCTCAGTCACTCTGATGATGAGTTTACAGTCAGTGCCATTAGGCGTAACCTTGCCGAGGCTGACGATCAGCCCCCGTTGGAGGAATCCGACGAAGAAACGCGAAATAGCGACTTCTACACCGAGGCAATGGCCGCAATTTATATAAAACAGCAGAAATTTGAGCAAGCTCTTGAAATTATCCGTGCAATTAGTGCCGATAATCCAAAAAAAAGTGTTTACTTTGCAGAACAAATCAGATACCTTGAGTTATTGGTGCGTCTGAATCGCAACAAAAAATAAAGAAACTCTCGCACTTTCGCACTTTACAACTTTCGAACTTTAAAACTTTAAATCATGTATAGCGTAGTAATCGTACTTATTGTCCTTGCAGCAGTTCTTATGTGCCTCATCGTACTCATTCAGGAGTCTAAGGGTGGCGGTCTTGCTGCAGGTTTCTCAAATCTTAACACCATGGGTGGTGTGCGCAAGACCACCGATTTTGTAGAGAAGGCCACTTGGGGACTCGCCATTGCAATGGTGGTGCTCAGCGTAGCCGCAGCCTATCTGGTTCCCGTTCAGCGTAGCAACGGCTCCGTGCTGGAGAATGCTCCCGTCCAGACCACTGCTCCGGCTCTGCCCAACCCCACACAGAAGGCTGACGCTGCTGCTCCTGCTGCCGCTGCTCCCGCCGCTAAGGCTCCCGCCGCTAAGGCTCCCGCTGCTGAGGCTCCTGCCGCTGCAAACTAAGATTAGAGCGTAAAAAACAGTTAATTTGGTTAATCCAAACAGATAAAATAAGGATCACCAGAATAGTATTCCGGTGGTCTTTTTTTATATTGCAAGTGTGATGCACAGTTCCGAGTTACGGGAAATATTCAGCCGCAGTACAACCGTCAGGGCACTGGCAGCCAAGCTGCAGCAGTTGTCTGCAGGCGAGGTGCTATATGCCGAGGGCCTGTCCGGCTCATCGGCCCCTGCCGTGCTTAGTGCGCTGCCATCGGCAGGCGGTGGGTGTTGCCACTACCTGGTGGTGATGAACGATGCCGACGAGGCCGGCTATTTTTATGGCGACCTTGTGTCAATGCTCGGCGATGAGCAGGTGATGTTCTTTCCGTCGCCCTATCGCCGCGGGGTTAAGTACGCCCAGATAGATGCCACCAACGAGATACTGCGCACCGACACACTGAGCCGCCTGGCTTCCGCTGATGATGGGGCGGCAGGGCGCAGCCTCTTTGTCGTTACCTATCCCGAGGCCCTGGCCGTCAAGGTAGTCACCCGTGACAGCCTGGAACAGAAAATCCTGACCGTCAGGGTGGGGGAGGAGCTCCGCTTTGCCGGCATGGAGGCCATGCTCTTTGACCTCGGTTTTCGTCATGTGGACTATGTCTATGAACCAGGCGAGTTTGCCATCCGCGGCAGCATTCTCGACATCTATTCCTATTCCTGCGATATACCCTATCGCATCGACTTCTTTGGCGACGAGGTAGATAGCATCCGCACCTTCGATGTACAGAGTCAGCTGTCAGTCGATAAGATGGACAGTGCCACCATCGTGCCCCTGGTAGCCACCACGGCCGAGGAGAGGGTAAGCCTCTTTCGTTATCTGCCCAAGGGCGTTGTGCTTGTGCAGCGCAACCCCAAGTTTGTGGCCGAGAGCATAGAGCGCATCTACAGCGAGGGCTTCAGTCAGCAGGCCCTCATTGAGCGCAGCGAGATAAGCGAGCTGCAGGGCTCCGACGGCGTTGAGCTCAGCGCCGAGCGCATACTGCTTACAGGCAGCGACTATAGCGAGCAGGCCGCCGCGTTGCCCTCGTTGGTGCTTGGCTCGCGACCCAATGGCGCCCGCGGTACGGTGCTGAAATTCCGCACCCAGCCGCAGCCTCTCTTCCATAAGAACTTCGACATCATCAATCAGACGCTGGCCGACTTCATCCAGCGTAAATACCAGGTCTATATCCTGGCCGACAATCCCGAGCAGCATCAGCGCTTGGAGGCCATCTTTGAGGAGACGGGTGCCAACATACGCTTTGTGGCCGTTGAGATGGCCCTGCACGCCGGTTTTGTTGACGATACGCTGAAAGCCTGCTTCTTTACAGACCATCAGATATTCGACCGTTTCCATCGCTACCAGCTCAAGGCTGCCCGCAGCCAGAATGGCAAGCTGGCCCTCTCGCTCAAGGACCTCCGCCAGTTTGAGCCGGGCGACTATGTTACCCATGTGGACCATGGCGTGGGCCAGTTTGTTGGCCTCGTGATGGTCGATGACGGTCAGGGCGAGCAGGAGCGCATGAAACTCCTCTACCGCAACGGCGACATAGTCTATGTTTCGGTCCATTCGCTCAGCAAGGTGAGCAAGTATAAGTCTAAGGACGGTGAGCCGCCCACCCTGTCGCGACTGGGCACAGGTGCGTGGACCACCATGAAAGAGCGCACCAAGAGCAAGATAAAAGACATAGCCCGCGACCTGATACAACTCTACGCCGAGCGCCGCAAGCAGCATGGCTTTGCCTACAGTCCCGACACCTATATGCAGCACGAGTTGGAGGCATCGTTCATCTACGAGGACACCCCCGACCAGCTTAAGATAACCGCCGAGATAAAGCGCGATATGGAGAGTCCGCGCCCCATGGACCGCCTGGTGTGTGGCGATGTGGGTTTCGGCAAGACCGAGCTGGCCGTACGCGCAGCCCTCAAGGCCGCTGCTGACGGCAAGCAGGTGGCCGTGCTCGTACCTACCACCATACTGGCCTATCAGCACTACCGCACCTTCAGCGAACGCCTCAAGGACTTCCCCGTCAATGTGGCCTACCTCAGCCGCGCGCAGTCGGCCAAGAAGACCAAGGAGATATGCGAGCAGCTGGCAGAGGGCAAGATAGAGATAATTATCGGCACCCACAAACTGCTGGGCAAGAGCGTCAGGTTTAAGGATCTGGGCCTGCTCATCATTGACGAAGAGCAGAAGTTTGGTGTGGCCACCAAGGAGAAGCTGCGCCAGATGAAGGTCAATGTCGATACCCTCACCCTTACCGCCACGCCCATACCCCGCACCCTGCAGTTCTCACTCATGGGAGCCCGCGACCTTAGCGTGCTGACCACTCCGCCCGCCAACCGCTATCCTATCCACACCGAGCTGCACACCTTCGGCCACGAGGTGATAGCCGACGCCATCAACTTTGAGCTCAGCCGTCAGGGGCAGGTGTTTTTTGTCTGCAACCGCATATCGCAGCTGCCCCACATCGAGTCGCTCATCAGTCAGTACGTGCCCGATGCCCGTGTGGGCATAGGCCACGGGCGCCTCAGTCCCGACCAGCTGGAGCAGGTGGTCAGCGACTTCATTGAGGGCAAGTACGATGTGCTGCTCTCCACCACCATCGTGGAGAACGGCATCGACATACCCAATGCCAACACCATCATTATTGACAATGCCCAGAACTTTGGTCTCAGCGACCTCCACCAGATGCGAGGGCGTGTGGGCCGCAGCACCCGCAAGGCCTTTTGCTATCTCCTCACTCCGCCGCTGGCCGCCCTCTCAGCCGAGAGTCGCAGGCGCCTGGAGGCTATCGAGAGCTTCAGCGAGCTGGGTAGCGGCCTGCAGATAGCCATGCAGGACCTCGACATACGCGGTGCCGGCAATCTGCTGGGAGCCGAGCAGAGCGGATTTATTGCCGATCTGGGTTACGAGACCTATCAGAAGATACTCTCCGAGGCCGTCAGCGAGCTCAAGAACGAGGAGTTTGCCGACCTCTATGCCGACGAGATAAAACATACCAACGACCTTAGGGGCGACCTCTTTGTTGACGACTGTGCGCTGGAGAGTGACCTGCCCCTCTACTTGCCCGAGGACTATATACCGGGCAGCAGCGAGCGAGTGCAGATATACCGCGAGATAGACAGCCTCACCACTGACCATCAGCTCGATGCTTACCGGCTGAGCCTGCAAGACCGTTTCGGTCCTCTGCCACAGCCCGTGGAGGGGTTGCTCAAGGTGCCAGTGGCAAGACAGATGGCCCGCAGCTTGGGCGTGGAGCGTATGGTGGCCAAGAACGGCAGTCTGACACTCTATTTTGTCAGCAATCTGCAGAGTGCCTACTATCAGAGCGAGACATTCGGCCGCATCATCACCTACGCCACCCAACACTTCCGCACCTGCCGCTTGGCAGAGCACAGCGGTCGCCGCCGCCTCACCATAGAAAGCATAACCGATATCGACAGCCTGTTCAGTGTGCTGCAGGAAATGAGCAGCAAATAAGGGAAACGCAGAAATTTTTCTGACCGACGATGTTTCTTAATTCCGTCTGCAAAAAAAGGGAATAAAATTTGAAATGAACCTTTTCGCTAAGCCAAATGAGCAGAATGATGCTTGCATCAAGTCTGCCATGGCGAGAAAAGGTGGTTGCGAAGAAACCAACCTTTTCGCTAAGCCA
>CADAJV010000019.1 GCA_902788275.1 uncultured Bacteroidales bacterium
GAGCAAATGCAATTTAATCGCGTGCTCCCATGATTTATCTCCGTGCTCCCACAATTTAATCGCGTGCTCATAGAATAATTCAACTTGAATTACAAAAAAATCAACTTGAATTTAAAAAAAATCAACTTAAGTTATTAAAAAATCAACTTAAATTATTTTGGGAGCTCGCGTTTAGATTTCGGCTTGACGTGAAAAAAACCCGGCTTCACGCTATTAAATTCCATTTCCTCGCAATTAAGTTTGAGTAGTACGCGATGTGGTTTCGGCTCTGCTCTGAGAAACGGCCATTCAGGTCTCCGTGTTGCCCTTTGCTATCAATTTTTGGGCTTATAGTGATAATTTTCTGCCAAAAGTTTTGGCTCGGAAAAAAAGATTACGTAATTTTGCACCCCGCAAATAATAGTGCGAAACAAATATACAACTAATAATAAGACTAAAAACCAAAGAAAAATCGTATGATTATTGTTCCGGTAAAAGACAGTAACAGCATTGAGAGAGCTCTGAAGCAGTTTAAGAGAAAGTTTGAGAAAACTGGTATCAACAAGGAGCTTCGTCGCCGCCAGCAGTTTGACAAGCCTTCTGTAAAGAAGCGTCTTGCCAAGGAGCACGCTATTTACGTTACAGCTCTGCGTCGCAACGAGGAGTAAGCAAAGGCAGTGTTTGCTTCGAGGGGATTAATTTTGTAAGCACCACACAACAAGCGTACATACAGTACAGCCGCTGAGGTTGGTTTCTTTACAACCACGTTTCTCCGCCATAACATAAAGCAAGCTTTCTGTCTATGGCTTATTTGAAACATTGCCTGAGGTGGGTTGTAAGAACAGTGCTTACAGATTTTCCGTATAATAAGGTCGGCATTAGCCTTCCTTTTTTTGTTTTCTCGTTTTTCCATTCCCTATTCTTTAACCTTGCCTCATGGACACCTGGATTGAGCAGTTTGAAACATACCTTCGGGCTGAGCGTCACTACTCAGAGCAGACTCTGAGTGTCTATGTGCCTGCGCTGGAGGAGTTTGCCGCATTCATCGGGCACGGCAACCAGCGTATCGACTGGGCCTTGGTGGACAAGGAGGATGTGCGCGAATGGATAGCCACGCAGATGGATGCTCACCTGGCTCCTGCCACGGTAAACAAAAGGCTGAGCGCGCTGCGCTCCTTCTACAAGTTTCTGATGATACAGCAAGCCGTGAATGCCGACCCCACCCGTACACTGAAAGGGCCAAAGAAGGAAAAGAAGCTACCCTCCTTCGTAAGGGAGAAGGACATGGACCGTCTGCTTGACGGCATTGCCTTTGCTGATAATTTTGAGGGAATACGCGACAGGCTTGTTATGCTGCTTTTCTACTCCACGGGAATCCGCCTGTCGGAACTGGTGGGTCTCAATGTAGGCTCTATTGACTTCCACACCTCCACTGTCAAGGTGCTGGGCAAGCGCAACAAAGAGCGCATAGTGCCCTTTGGCGCAGAGCTGAGGGAGGCCCTTGAGCAATACCTCTCGCTGCGCGCCAATCAGCCCATGGCCAAAGGAAATGACGCCCTGTTCTTTGGTATCAGGGTACCGCGCATTCCCAAGGAGACTGTCAACCATATTGTCAGGCGCTGTCTGTCACAGGTTACCACACTAAAAAAGCGTTCGCCCCACGTGCTGCGACATAGCTTTGCCACAGCCATGCTTAACAACGGGGCTGAGATTGAGGTGGTCAAGCAGCTGCTGGGTCATGAAAGCATTGCCACCACGGAGATTTACACTCACACTACTTTTGAGGAACTGAAAAAAGCATACCGGCAGGCCCATCCGCGTGCCGACCAGGAATAGGGAGTCCGCTCCCGGACATTGAAAGGCAGACAGAGTGCCCGCGCAGCCGAACTGCGCGGGCACACTTCTTATTGGTTAACACATTGACGGCTAACCTATTATCCTTATTGAATCGCGATTGATAATGGTGGGGGTGAGGAGCATGTTTGAATGCAGTTCGCCGCTGTTCTGAATGCTGTTAACCACCATCTTTATTGCTGCTATGCCCATGCTGCTTACGGGCTGAGCCACACGCGTTATCGGGGGGTTAAGGTAGTCAATGAAAATATTGTCATCAAAGGAGAGCAGCGAAATATCGTCGGGAATGGCCAGGTGATGCTCCTTGATTGCTCGCAAAGTACCCAGCATTATTGTGTTGCTCATGGCAAAGATGGCAGTGGGCCTCGGCTTTCTGCTCAGCGCCATCTGGCCCTCTATATAGCCATTCTGTATGGTGAAATCATTGCCCAGCACCTGCAGCGAGCACTCCTGCCCAAACTCCTCGATAGCCTGCCGGCAACCGCGAATACGCTCACGATTAGTAACAGAAAATGTAGGCCCCTGTATGCATACCACATTGCGATGACCGGAGGTTAGCAGTAGGCGCATCGCCTCGTATGCCCCGCGATAGTTATTGGTGGAGACATAGCTGAGCTCTGAGTTCTCAAAGTAGCGATCCACCTGCACCACGGGTATGGTTCGGTTTATCTTCTCCAGCTTTCGGCTGTCACGTCCACACGGCGCTATAATGATGCCGTCAACCCTGAACTCCTGCATCTTGCTTAAGGCGCTGTCTTCCTGCACGGGGTCCTCCTGAGTGTCAAAAAGCATCACAAAGAGGTCGTGCTTCTTCGCCTCCACACTGATGGCGCTGGCCAGGCTGGCAAAAAACGGATTGCTGAGGTTAGGCATTACGATACCTATGGTGCTCATTGGCTTTTTGTGCAAAAGTTGCGCTACCAATTGGGGCTTGTAGTTCAACTCCTGCGCAGCGGCTATCACCCTCTCCTGTGTGTGCCGATTGATGCGAAACTCCCTGCTCTTGCCGTTCAGCACTCGCGAGATGGTGGTTTTCGACAATTGGGTATGCGCCGACACTTCGTTAAGCGTTGTCTTTTTCATAGCGGTCTTCTATGGTCAATGTTGTGCCAAAATTAGGGCTATTTTCCAACAAACAGTTTCTTTTCCACCTTTTTTATTACTATTTGTTTGCTTTTTTGAAATAATTTTGCGCCAAAGTCAATAATTATCATAAAAAATACAGAAAATGAAGAACATTTGCAAACTTTTGATGACGGCAGCCCTGATGCTCGCCGTAAGCATCAGTGTCAACGCCGGTGTAGCCAAGACTATCACTATGAAGAAGTCGGTGCTGAAGGACAAGATTGCCGGCGGATGGGCAGGCCAAACCATCGGTTGCGCCTATGGCGGTCCCACCGAGTTCCAGTATCGCGGTGTCATGATTCCCGACAGTCGCGTCATTGAATACCCCGACGGTCACCTCAAGTATTTCTTCGACCACGTAGCCTCGCTCTACGACGATATCTATATGGACCTCACCTTTGTGGAGGTGTTCCAGCGCGAGGGACTGGACGCCCCCATCTCCTCTTTTGCCAACGGCTTTGCCTATGCCAGCTACCCCCTGTGGCACGCCAACCAGCTGGCACGCTATAACATCCGCCGAGGCATCATGCCACCCATGTCGGGCCATTGGAAGAACAATCCTCATGCTGACTGCATCGACTTCCAGATAGAGGCCGACTTTGCCGGTCTTATGTGTCCGGGCATGGTGAACACCTGCTCCAGCATCTGCGACAAGATTGGCCACATGCTCAACTATGGCGACGGATGGTATGGCGGTGTCTTCGTTGGCGCCATGTACACCCAGGCCTTCATTGAGACCAAGATTGAAGACGTTGTTAAGAAAGCCCTCGAGGTAATACCAGAGGAGAGCAAGTTCCATAAATGTATAAGCGACGTCATTGCCTGGCACGAGCAGTATCCTGAGGACTGGAAGAAGTGCTGGCAACTCTATAACGACAAGTACAGCAAGGACGTAGGCTGCCCCGAGCTAATCCTGGCTCCCGGCAATATTGACGCCACCATGAACAGCGCCTACGTAGTCATCGGCCTGCTCTACGGCGAGGAAGATTTCGGCAAGACCATGGACATCTCCACCCGCTGCGGCCAAGACTCGGACTGCAACCCCTCCACCGCCTGCGGCGTACTGGCCACCATGATAGGCTACAGCAACATTCCTGAGAAATGGATGCCCAACCTGCGCGAGGTGGAAGACATCACCTTCCCCTATGTTAGCCTGTCGCTGAGCAAGACCTACGACGTAGTGACCGACCTTGCCATCCAGGAAGCTCTGCGCAACAGCGGCTCCGAGACCGACAGCACCGTCACCATCCAGGTGCAGGAGCCCCAGAAGGTAAAGTTTGAGCAATCCTTCCCTGACATGATTCCCCACGAGCTGGCATCCAAGATTGACTATCTCGGCACCGACCAGGCTGCCCAGAATGTATTCAAGTTTAATGGCAAGGGCTTCGTCGTACATGGCGGCATCACCTGCAGCGACACTCAGTATGAGGCCCAGCTTGAGGTTACCGTTGACGGAGTGGTTGACAAGGTAATGGTGCTCTGCTCCGACTATCGCAAGCGTACCGACGCCCTCTACTGGAACTACGAACTGACCGAAGGCCCCCACACCATCAGCTTCAAGCTCCTCAACCCCCGCGACGGTGTCAACATCAACGCCAACCGCGTCTTCTACTACACCTCCGAGAACAGCGACAAGCTGCAGGTCTTACAGCCCATAGAGTTCAAGAACCTTGGCGAGAGCAATTTTGCCGGCACAGCCGCAGACTTCGACAATGACGGAGTGCTCGACCTCTTCATCACTGGAGGCTCTATCAGGGGCCGCCTGCTCAAGGGCAACGGCGTGGTGGCCGAGGGCACCACGGGCTACACCGAGCAGAATGGCATCATTGCCATGAGATACGTCAACAACTATGCCTGGGCAGTGCCCTGCGACATCAATCGCGATGGCAATGTCGATGTGCTGGCCTTCGACGCCGACCCTGTCAACTTCAGCGCCAACGACCGCAGCGAGGAGGGAATCTTTCTGGGCGACGGTGCCGGCAAGTTCACCATAGCACCCACCGCCGTCTATCAAACAGACGGCATAACGCCAGACACCTCCTTTGACTGGAAACGCATAAAGTCTGCCGATGTGGCAGACTTTAATAATGATGGAGAGATGGACCTCGTCATCACCTCCGACCGCATAGGCTACGGCCTGCTCCTCATCGGCATGGGCACCGATGCCCAGGGCAAGATGTCCTTTCGCAAGGTAAGCTACGACGACACCTTCAACATGCGAGTGAAGAATGCCAACCGGTATGCATGCACCGGCTATGTCAAGGCTTACGACCTCAATAGCGACGGCTACATGGATTTCATCCTTCTGGGCAGCATCATGGAGGGTAAGGCCTGCGCATATATCAGCAATCCCGCCAAGCCCGGCGAGGAGTTCACCGCCGTTGACCTCCCCATGTACCGCGAGCGTCCCTCCTTTGACATTGCCGACGTCAACAATGACGGCCTGCCCGACCTCTACCTGGCCGGCGAATACAGCGCACGCGAGGGATGGGTCAACCGCCTCTTCTCGCCCGTCATCGGTGCCGACGGCTCCTTCTCCTTCAGGCTTATCTGCACCCTGCCCTGGCAGAACAACGACATCTGCATGGGCTACCGCAGCACCGCCCTTGTTGACTGGAACGGCGACGGCTTTACCGATGTCATCGAGACCGGCCGCTCCGACACCGAGCTTGACAGCGGCGCCAACCTCGACTCACGTGCCACCAAGATACGCCTCAACTTTGAGGACGGCACAGGCTGGTCAGAACCCATCCTTACCGCCGGCTCCAACAACAACGCCGTCATCCTTACCGATGTTGACAACAACGGCACCATCGACTATATCCGCAACGGCGCCAACGACCTTGCCGTTAACATTGAGGGGCTGCAATACGGCACAGGCAACATCATGACCCTTACCGTCAATCCCTCCAAGCCCACCTACACCGTCAGCGCTCCCGTCCTCAATGACCCCGTGGTAGAAGACGCCGTGGTCACCCTCTCCTGGCAGCTACCCGAGGGAGCCAGGGGCTGCGAAACCTTTGAGTATGCCGTCTTCAACGAAGCCGGCACCATGGTGGCCGGCACCAATATGGCCGACTACACCACCGGCAAACGCAAGGCCGTTACCGCCGGCAATGCCTGCCAGGCCAAGGCCGTCAGCCTCACCCTGCCCAAGGGTCTCTATACCTATGCCGTACAGACCGTCAGCACAGCCTATCAAGGCTCCCCCTTTGCCAAAGGACAGTTTGAGATAGAGTCAGAGACCGCCGTGCAGGCCCAGGCAGCAGCCGCCACAGCCACCACCACCTACTATCACCTCAACGGCACCAAGGCCAGGCCCGACTCCACAGGCATCCTGCTCACCGCCCAAGGTAAGAAGCTTAAGAAATAGCCCCTCCACACAGCCGCCACCTGGCGACCATTGTTACACGCCGACCCATCTGTTTCAGCAGCAATGAGTCGGCGTGCTCCTTTTTTCTATGTCGATATTCGCCGCTGATTGTTTGTAAATGTCAGTTGTTTTTTGTAATTTCGCGGCACTAACCATTAGCAAAACTAATAAACATATAATAATGATTTCCTTTTTCAAGACTACAACGGGCAGCGTGATAGCCGTACAGACAGAGCAGACCGCGCTCAGCAAGGATGATGTTAAGGCCCTCTGCTGGCTTTTTGGCGAGGCCGAAGCCATTAATCAGGACAAGGTAGAAGGCTTCTTCGTGGGTCCGCGCCGCGAGATGGTTACCCCTTGGAGCACCAATGCCGTGGAGATAACCCAGAACATGGGCCTCAAGGGCATACTCCGCATTGAGGAGTATTTCCAGGTTGAGGGCGAAGACTCCGACTACGACCCCATGCTGCAGCGAATGTATCGCGGCCTCAACGGCAATATTTTTGACGTTGATATTAAGCCTGCGCCGATAAAAATCATCGAAAACATCGAGCAATATAACGAGGAGGAAGGCCTCGCCCTCTCACCCGAGGAGATAGAGTATCTCCACAAAGTTGAGGGCCAGCTGGGCCGCAAGCTCACCGACTCCGAAGTCTTCGGCTTCGCGCAGATTAACTCCGAGCACTGCCGTCATAAGATTTTCGGCGGCACCTTCATCATCGACGGCAAGGAGATGCCCTCCTCCCTCTTCGCCATGATTAAGAAGACCACCAAGGAGAATCCCCACAAGATACTCTCCGCCTATAAGGACAATGTAGCCTTTGCCCAGGGCCCCGTGGTTGAGCAGTTTGCCCCCCAGGACCAGAGCACCAGCGACTATTTCGTCATCAAGGACATCGAGAGCGTCATCTCCCTCAAGGCCGAGACCCACAACTTCCCCACCACCGTCGAGCCCTTCAACGGAGCCTCCACCGGCACCGGCGGAGAAATCCGCGACCGCATGGGCGGCGGCACCGGCTCGTGGCCCATAGCAGGCACAGCAGTCTATATGACATCCTATAGCCGCATTAGCCCCCACGGCGACCTCCAGCCCTGGGAGACCATCCTCCCCGTCAGGAAGTGGCTCTACCAAAGCCCTGAGCAGATACTCATCAAGGCTTCCAACGGTGCTAGCGACTTCGGCAACAAGTTTGGCCAGCCCCTCATCACCGGCTCCGTGCTCACCTTTGAGCACCAGGAAAACGGCGAGAAATACGGCTATGACAAAGTCGTTATGCTCGCTGGCGGCGTAGGCTACGGCACCAAGCGCGACTGCCTCAAAAAGACACCTCGCAAGGGCAACAAAATCGTTGTAGTCGGCGGCGACAACTACCGTATCGGCCTCGGCGGCGGCTCCGTCAGCTCCGTTGACACCGGCCGCTACTCTAACGGCATAGAGCTCAACGCCGTCCAGCGCGCCAACCCCGAGATGCAGAAGCGTGCCTACAACCTGGTGCGCGCCCTGTGCGAGGAGGATGTCAACCCCGTTGTCTCTATCCACGACCACGGCTCCGCAGGCCATGTCAACTGCCTCTCGGAGCTCGTTGAGGAATGCGGCGGCCAAATCGACATGACCAAGCTGCCCATCGGCGACAAGACCCTCTCTGCCAAGGAGATAATAGCCAATGAGAGTCAGGAGCGCATGGGATTGCTCATTGACGAGAAGCACCTTGACCATGTGCGCCAGATAGCCGAGCGGGAGAGAGCACCCATGTACGTTGTCGGCCAGACCACCGGCGACGCCCACTTCTCCTTTGTTCAGGGCGACGGCGTCAGGCCCTTTGACCTTGACGTAGCCCAGATGTTTGGCCACTCACCCAAGACCGTCATGGTTGACCAGACCGTAGAGCGCAAGTATCAGAACCCCCAGTATGAGCAAGGCAAGATAGCCCAATACCTGGAGCAGATGCTTCAGCTCGAGAGCGTAGCCTGCAAGGACTGGCTCACCAACAAGGTCGACCGCTCCGTCACCGGCAAGATAGCCCGCCAGCAGTGTCAGGGCGAACTACAGCTGCCCCTCAGCGACTGCGGCGTCGTGGCTCTCGACTATCGCGGCCGCCAGGGCATCGCCACCGCCCTCGGCCATGCCCCTCAGGCCGGACTGGCCAGCCCCGAGGCAGGCTCTGTGCTATCCGTCAGCGAGGCCCTCACCAACATTGTCTGGGCACCGCTTGAGCAAGGTCTCGACAGCATCTCCCTCTCCGCCAACTGGATGTGGCCCTGCCGCTCCCAGAAGGGCGAGGACGCACGCCTCTACAAAGCCGTTGAGGCTCTCAGCAACTTCTGCTGCGCCCTCCAAATCAATGTACCCACCGGCAAGGACTCACTCTCACTCAGCCAGCAGTACCCCAACGGCGAGAAAATCATCTCCCCGGGCACCGTCATAGTCAGCGCCGGCGGCCAGGTCAGCGATGTGCGCAAGGTTGTCTCCCCCGTCATCAAGAATGACCCCAAGACCACCCTCCTCCACATCGACTTCAGCTTCGACAGCCTCCACCTCAGCGGCTCAGCTTTCGCCCAGAGTCTCGGCTTCGTAGGCAGCGATGTGCCCACCTGCAAGAATCCCGAATACTTCCGCTCAGCCTTCAATGCCGTACAGCAGCTCGTCAGCCAGGGCCTCATCCTCGCCGGCCACGACATCTCTGCCGGCGGCCTCATCACAACCCTGCTTGAGATGACCTTCGCCAATGTGGAGGGCGGCATGGAGATTAATGTTGACGGATTCAAGGACGACGACCTTGTCCGCATCCTCTTCGCAGAAAATCCCGGCGTAGTCATCCAGATAGCCAACAAGGATAAAGCCGCCGTCAAGCACCTCCTCGACAACGAGGGCGTAGCCTTCCTCGAAATAGGCCACCCCACCGACGAACGCCATATCCTGGTCAACAGGCAGGGCATAACCCACCAGTTTGCCATTGACTATCTGCGCGATGTATGGTACCACACCTCCTATCTCCTCGACACCCGCCAGAGCTTCCACGGACAGGCCGACCAGCGATACACCAACTATAAGCAGCAGCCCCTCGAGTTTGCCTTTAACCCCGATTTCACCGGACAATTCAGCCAGTTCTCCATCAGCCCCGACCGTCGCACCAAGAGCGGCGTGCGTGCTGCCATCATCCGTGAGAAGGGCACCAACGGCGAGCGCGAGATGGCCTATGTCCTTTACCTGGCCGGCTTCGATGTCAAAGACGTCATGATGACCGACCTCATCAGCGGTCGCGAAACCCTCGACGACATCAACATGATAGTCTTCTGCGGCGGCTTCTCCAACTCCGATGTCCTCGGCTCCGCCAAGGGCTGGGCAGGCGCCTTCCTCTACAATCCCCGTGCCAAGGCAGCCCTCGACCGCTTCTACGCCCGTCCCGACACCCTCTCGCTCGGCGTATGCAACGGCTGCCAGCTTATGGTCGAGCTCGGGCTCATCAATCCCGAGCAGCCGGGCAGCAGCCGCATGCTCCACAATGTAAGCCATAAGTTTGAGAGCAACTTCGTAGGTGTCACCGTCCAGACCAACCGCTCCGTCATGCTCGGCTCACTCAGCGGCAGCAAGCTCGGCGTGTGGGTGGCCCATGGCGAAGGACGCTTCCACCTGCCCCTGCCCGAGGATAAGTACAATATAGTGCTACGATACAGTTACGAGGACTATCCCGCCTGCCCCAACGGTTCCGACTACTGCGCAGCAGCCATCTGCTCGCCCGACGGCCGTCACCTGGCCATGATGCCCCATCCCGAGCGCGCCTTCCTGCCCTGGCAGTGCGCCTACTATCCCGCCGACCGTCTGGCCGACGACATCACCCCTTGGGTGGAAGCCTTCGTCAATGCCCGCCGCTGGGTGGAGGAAAAGACCGGCAGATAATACAGCACAACATACACACCCACCTTCCTTATGACCGAGGTCACCCTTGAAACCATCCGGCAGTACGTTGCAGGTTGCAAGCGCTGCGGCCTTGCCGCCGGTCGCACCCATGCCGTGCCCGGCGAGGGCTGTCCCACAGCCAGGCTGATGTGCATAGGCGAAGGCCCTGGCTACCATGAGGACCGGCTAGGCCGGCCCTTCGTAGGACCATCCGGCCAGCTGCTCGACAAGATACTCGCCGCCGCCGGATTCTCGCGACAGACTAACGTCTTCATAGCCAACATCGTCAAGTGCCGACCCCCGGCCAACCGCGACCCGCTGCCCGAGGAGCGTCAGGCATGCCTACCCCTGCTCCTCAAGCAGATAGAAATCGTCAACCCAGCCATCATCGTGCTCCTGGGTGCCACCGCACTCAAGGGCCTCATCAACCCCTCGGCGCATATCACCCAGCTCCGCGGCCAGTGGATTGAGTGGCAAGGCAGGCTGGTCATACCCACTTTCCATCCCTCGGCACTGCTGCGCAACCCCCAGCTGAAGCGACCCGTATGGGAAGACTTCAAGCACGTCATCGACAAATACCGCCAGCTCGTCAACCCCTCCCACCACAGCGACTACCACTGAGAAGCGGTTAGCGATTTTGGTTTACCGTTTACAGTTTACCGTTTACGGTTAGGAGTGAGGAGTGAGACTGCGGACAAATTCTCAAATTCTTGACAGAAAAAAATCTCTTGACTCTTGGCTCTTGACTCTTGACAGAGCGCGAAGCGCGATAAGAATTATCAACTATCAATTATCAATTCCCCTTGCTTCTCGACTCCATAAAAAATATCATCTTCGACTTCGGCGGTGTGATCTGCGACCTCCACCCCCAGCGATGTCTCGACGCCTTCCGTCAGCTCGGGTGCACCATCAGCATGTTCCCCACCCAGTACTCCCAGTTCGAAGGCGTCTTCAAGCAGATAGACCGCGGTGAGATAACCACCCTCCAGTTCTACGATGCCATCCGCCAGCAGGGCCAAGTGCCCACCGCCACCAATGAGCAGATACGCCAGGCGTGGCTCAGCGTTCTGGGCGATATCCCCGAGGAGCGTTTCCAGGCCTTCAGCCGCCTGCGCCGCACCCACCGCCTCTACATCCTGAGCAATGCCAACGACCTGCACTGGCAGTACCTCAGTCGCGAACGCATGATCTATCGCGGCCACAACATACTACACTGGTTCACCCACATCTTCCTCTCCTATGAGATGCACCTCGAGAAACCCGAGCCCGAAATCTATCAGGCCGTCCTCGATCAGGCCGCCATCAAGGCCGAGGAAACCCTCTTTATCGACGACAACCAGCCCAACCTCGATGCCGCAGCCAGACTAGGCTACCACACCCTCCTCTCCACAGGCGGCGACTGGGTCGGTAAGATTGAAAAAGCAAAACCTGAAGGATGGAAGTAATCCATGACATTGACAAAGCCCGCATAGCCCACCCCTGCGTGCAGACCATCGGAGGCTTCGACGGCCTCCACCTAGGCCATCAGTACCTGCTCAGCCAGGTCAAGGATGCCGCAGCCGAGCGTCAGGCCAAATCCATGGTCATAACCTTCCGCCGCCACCCATCAGCCACACTGAGGCCCCAGCAACCCGTCAGGCTACTCACCACCCTCGACGACAAGCTCGCCCTGCTCCAGTCGCTGGGCATCGACTACGTCACCGTCCTCGACTTCACCCCCCAGATGGCCGCCATGCCCGCACGCCAGTTCATGGCCCACATCCTGCGCGACAAGCTCCACGCCACAGCCCTGCTCATGGGCTACGACCACCGCTTCGGCCACCAGAGCCGGGAGACCTTCGCCGACTATCAGCACTACGGCACCCTGCTCGGCATAGAAGTCATCCAGGCCCTCGAGCTGCCGGCACCCCAGGGTCTCCACGTCTCATCCTCCGCCATCCGCCAGGCACTCACCGACGGCAATATCACCCTGGCCAACCAACTGCTGGGCAGACCCTACAGCCTCACCGGCACCGTTGCCCACGGCCAGCGCATAGGACACACCCTTGGGTTCCCCACGGCCAACATCACCCCCTGCGAGCCCCTTCAGCTCCTGCCCCGCCATGCCGCCTATGTCGTCCGCGCCACCGCAGCCGGAACCACACACATCGGTATGCTCTACATAGGCAGCCGTCCCACCTTCCGTTCCCTCACCGAGCAACGCATAGAAGTCCACCTTCTCGACTTCCACGGCGACCTCTACGGCCAGCCCATACGCATAGAATTTCTCTCCTTCCTGCGCGATGAGCAGCACTTCCAAACCCCCGCCGACCTCCAGCGCCAGCTCCAGGCCGACCTCCAAGCCATACGGAAATTTGAGAATTAACTGCCGCAGGCATCGCGAACCGAAGCAGTGCCCAATCGTCCAATCGTAAAATCGTCCAATGAAAAAGTCCCTACTCATCATCGGAGCCTTCCTTTTGGCTCAGGTCGTCGCTGGCATCATCATTGCCATCCCCCTCATCATGCAGGCAGCCAGCCAGGGCGCTCATGCCGTTGAGAACTTCCAGACCGGCACCACCGAGCTCCTCATCTCCCTCATGGTAGCCGATGTGCTCATCATCGTCGCCACCATCCTCATCTGCCGCAAAGGCTGGGCAGCCCCCTTCCGCTGGAATATGCCCATGCCCCGCGGCCTCCTCACCATGCTCCTCTCCCTTGTAGGCTGCGCCGCCCTCGTCATCCTCACCGAGGCCCTCGCCGAGTGGCTCCAGCTCCCCGACCTCATGGAGGACACCTTCATGGCCATCAGCCTCAGCCCCCTCGCCCTGTGGGCCGTAGCCATCGTAGGTCCCATCACCGAGGAGGTAGCCTGCCGCTACGGCATCATCGGCTCCCTGCTCGAGATGAAGCGCTGCCCCGTCTGGGTCGCCGTCCTCGTCTCCGCCATCCTCTTCAGCCTCCTCCACATGAACCCCGCCCAGATGCTCGTAGCCTTCATCCTGGGCATCTACCTCGGCTGGCTCTACGTCACCACCCGCAGCCTCTGGCCCTGCATCCTCTGCCATGTTGCCAACAACGCCGTCAGCGTCATCCTCATGCGCGCCTATCCCAACCCCGATGAGCAGACCCTCACCGCCTTCGTAGGCAACGGCCCCGCCTTCATCACCCTCCTCTGCGCCAGCGCAGCCATACTCATCCTCAGCATCCTCGCCCTCCGCAAGACCACCAACCAATAACCACAGTGCCGCGCAAGCCCACTCTCAAACTTTACAACTATGAAGACCTTACTAGCCATCGCCATGGCCCTATTCTCCCTTGTCGCCATGCCGCAGCATCATCGCAAGACCACCCATAGTCACCACAGGCGTACCCATCACACCACCGTCCGCCACACCGACAAGGCCAAGACCGCCACTGCCGCACCCTCCACTCAGACCGCGGCACCGGCAGCCCAGGAAGGCATCGCCTCCTTCTATGCCAAAGTTGTCAAGAGCAAGATGGCCAACGGCCAGCGCTACCACAAGGACAGCATGATCTGCGCCCACCGCACGCACCCCTTCGGCACCCTCCTCAAGGTCACCAACCTGAGGAACAACAAGATAGCCATCGTCAAGGTCACCGACCGCGGCCCCTTCAGCCGCGGCAGGATTATCGACCTCAGCTACGGAGCCGCCGAGAAGCTCGGCTTCATCTCCTCAGGCCTCACCAAGGTCAGGGTAGAAGTCTATGACGGCCATGTCAACTCCGAGATAGACACCCACCCCACCGACTCCACCGACCTCCTCATCGACTACAACAACCGCGAGGAATACGAATTCCCCTACATCCCCACCGAGAAGAAAGAACCCCAGGAGTAAACGAAAACGTGAGGTTTGAGGTTTTGGAAACAGAAGGAGATAGAGGGAGATAGAAGGAGATAAAAGGAGATAGAGGACGATAGTCCTGAGAAACCGCTTAACTCCTTAACTCCTCACTCCAAGCCCCTCCCCTAGCCCTCCCCTCAAGGGAGGGAGTTCTCCCCCCTGAGGGGGAGTTAGAGGGGGCTCCCCTCACTCCAGACTAATCCCAAGGAAACGCAAACTAAGAGCCTTGAAACGTAATCTAAGAGCCTTGAAAATGACGGCTCGAGGCTCTTAGATTTTTTTTCCACGGAGTTAGATTTTTTTTCCACGGAGTTAAAATTTTTTTCAAGGCTCTCAGATAAAAATTTGAGCCTTAAGCCAAAATTTGAGCCTTAAGCCAAAATTTAAGAATAATGTAACATTTTTAGGTGTTACGTTCCCCAAGGTTGAACCTCTATAACCTTTTTCCTGTATAGACAAAATGGAAACAGTTCAAATGGAGGGATAGAAAAACATTTCTCTGTAGCAGATGTGTTGGCGTGTTGATTGATAGCCCAAAATCCAAGAAACTATTGGAAAAAGCGGGGAACGAACGATTGTTCGCCCCCCGCTGGTGTTTGTATAGAAATTATCTTAGATTATCTTTTCCAGCGTGGCGATGTTGCGTGCCACGTCCTCATCGGTGACCTCGAAGTCCTGGAGTGAACCGGCAAGGAACTGGTCGTAGGCGCTCATGTCGATGAGGCCGTGGCCGGAGAGGTTGAAGAGGATTACCTTCTCCTCGCCTGCCTCCTTGCAGCGGAGGGCTTCATTGATGGTGGCGGCAATGGCATGGCATGACTCGGGGGCGGGAATGATGCCCTCGCTCTTGGCAAAGAGAAGACCGGCCTTGAAGGACTCGCTCTGCTTGATATCGACGGCCTCCATCAGCCCGTCCCTGAGGAGCTGAGAGATTATCATGCCAGCACCATGGTAGCGCAAGCCACCGGCGTGGATATTGGCGGGCATGAAGTTGTGGCCCAGTGTGTACATGGGCAGCAGGGGGGTGAGGCCGCTGAGGTCGCCGAAGTCGTACTGGAAGACGCCGCGGGTGAGCTTGGGACAGCTGGCGGGCTCGGCGGCTATGAAACGGGTGTTCTTGCCGTCCTTTATCTTATGGCGCATGAAGGGGAAGGCTACTCCACCGAAGTTGCTGCCGCCGCCAAAACAGGCGATGACCATGTCGGGGTATTCGCCGGCCATCTCCATCTGCTTCTCGGCCTCCAGGCCGATGACGGTCTGGTGGAGGGCTACATGGTTGAGCACTGAGCCAAGGACATAGCGACAGTTGGGGGTGGTCATGGCCAGCTCGATAGCCTCGGAGATGGCGGTGCCCAGCGAGCCCTGGTTGTTGGGGTCAACGGTAAGCACGTCCTTGCCGGCACGGGTGGACATGGAGGGGGAGGGTGTCACCTGTGCGCCGTAGGCCTGCATGATGGAGCGGCGATAGGGCTTCTGCTCATAGGAGATTTTCACCTGATAGACGGCAGCCTCGAGGCCAAAGACTTTGGCGGCATAGCTGAGGGCTGCGCCCCACTGGCCGGCACCGGTCTCGGTGGTGACATTGGTGATGCCCTGCTCCTTGCAATAGTAGGCCTGGGCAAGGGCTGAGTTGAGTTTGTGGGAGCCCACGGGGCTGACGCTCTCATTCTTGAAATAGATGTGGGCGGGTGTGTCGAGAGCCTGTTCCAAGCCGTAGGCTCTCACCAGCGGCGTGGAACGGTAGTATTTGTATTTGTCTCTTACCGGCTCAGGGATGTGTATCCAGGGGTCGATGGTGTTGAGCTCCTGGCGGCAGAGCTCTTCGGCGAAGATGGGGAAGAGGTCCTCGGCCTTGAGGGGCTGATGGGTGGCGGGGTGCAGCATGGGCATGGGCTTGTTGACCATGTCGGCCTGAATGTTATACCACTGTGTGGGTATCTCGCTTTCAGGCAGGAAATAGCGTTTTGTCTTGGTACTCATAATGTTTTTATTTGAAATTTGAAATTTATTGCCAAGTCCGGGGGTGGGCCCACGCGGCCGAACCGCGCGGCACAGTGGGAAAGGTGGACCCTGAGGTGGACCTGCGCGGGAAAACCGCGCAGCACACTGTTGTTGGTTAACGTTTAGCGGTTATTGGGTGCTAAATTACGAAAAATCTCTGTTATGCAGCAAGGAAGTAAGCAAAATATCAAAAAAAGTGCGTTTTTGGTAACGAAATATATGCAAAACGCAAGGTTTTGCGTAAATTCGCAGCGTGCCGAAAGGGTGACTGCGAACAGAAATCATTAAAACCTTATATATAAATATGAAGAGAACTGCACTGATTAATGTCTTGTCGGCAGCGACGGTTGTTGCGCTGCTGCTGGTGCCCTCCGGGCTGAGGGCCGAGTGGAAGATGGCCAAGGTGAGCATCCAGACTCCCTTTGCGGCCAAGGTAAGCCCTACCAACGCGTTGCCTGAGTATCCGCGTCCGCAGATGGTGCGCGCCGACTGGCAGAACCTCAACGGCCTGTGGAACTTTACCTACCTGCCCAGCTATGACGAGGATATTCCCGCCACGGGGCTGGGAGAGATACTGGTGCCCTACTGCGTGGAGAGTGCGCTAAGCGGCATCAAGCAGCACTATGAGAGCATGGCCTACCGCCGCACCTTTACTGTGCCGTCCGCATGGAGCGGCAAGAGGGTGTTGCTCAACTTTGAGGCCGTGGACTGGCGCTGCACCGTCTATGTCAACGGGCAGCAGATAGGCACTCACGACGGCGGCTACGACCCCTTCAGCTTCGACATCACCGACAAGGTGAAGATAGGGCAGGACAATGTAGTGGCTGTCAAGGTGTTTGACCCCACCGACCGATGGTCGGTGCCACGCGGCAAGCAGGTGCGCAGCCCCGGCGGCATCTTCTACACGGCCTGCTCAGGCATCTGGCAAACAGTGTGGATGGAGGCCGTAAACCCCACATATATTAAGGACTTCCACATGGTGCCGGACATTGATGCCGAGACGCTGACCATCAACGCCACTGCCGGCGGCAACACTGACAACGTGGCCAAGCTGAAAGCTACCGCCTACCACGGCACGCAGAAGGTGGCCGAAGCCGAGGGACAGCCTGGTGAGGACATCGTGCTAAGCATAGAGAACCCCGACCTGTGGAACCCCGACCACCCGTTCCTCTACGACCTGAAGCTGGAGCTGGTGGACAAGAACGGCAAGAAGGACGAGGTGCAGAGCTACTTCGGCATGCGCAAGATTAGCCTGGGCCGCGACAAGGACGGCTACTACCGCATGATGCTCAACAATGAGTTTGTATTCCAGACCGGCCCGCTGGACCAGGGCTACTGGCCAGAGAGTAACCTCACCCCGCCGAGCGATGAGGCCATACAGTATGACATAGTGCAGATGAAGAAATACGGATTTAACATGGTGCGCAAGCACCTCAAGGTGGAGCCCCGCCGCTGGTACTACTGGACTGACAAGCTGGGCCTGCTGGTGTGGCAGGACATGCCGTCGATGAACTACGGCGGCCATAAGGACGACGGCGTGACCAACGACCCCAACATCTTCACTCCCGAGCTGACGGCCATGATCAACACCCACTATAATACGCCTTCCATCATCAACTGGGTGATATTCAATGAAGCCGGCGGTCAGCACAACACCAAGACCTATGTTGACCTGGTGCGCTCGCTGGACAATACGCGACTCATTGACGAGGCCTCCGGCTGGACTCACTACGGCTACGGCGACATAAAGGACAACCACCCCTACCCCGCCCCCTCGGCACCTACCACCACCAAGCCCCAGGCCACTGCCGACGGTGAGTACGGCGGCATCAAGTATGCCATTGACGGCCACCTATGGCAAGGCAACGGATGGGGCTACGCCTCGGTCAACAGCGCCGAAGAGTTTGACAGCACCGTGTGCAACTATTTCGGCAAGCTGGCCTACTACAAGACCTACAAGGGGCTCTCGGCCGCCGTCTATACCCAGCTCACCGATGTGGAGATAGAGGTGAACGGCATGATGACCTATGACCGCATGGTCAAGACCGACCAGAGCAAGCTTTACCGCGCCAACCGCAAGCTCATTGAGCACGACGGAGTGGAGGAGCAGTTTATCCTGCCGCCTGCCAACATCACTCCCCAGAGCTGGCGCTACACAGAGACGGAACCTGCCACAGGGTGGCAGAAGAGCGACTTTGACGACAGCGGATGGAAGATTGGCAACTCAGGCTTCGGCGCCAACGGTCTGGCCAACATGACCTACGGCACCCGATGGAGCTCCACCAACATCTGGCTGCGCAAGAAGGTGAGCCTCGACCTCACCGATGAGGAACTGGCCAAGCTGCGCATGATAGTATATAACGACGAGGACGTGGAGATTTACTTCAACGGCACACTCGTCTATTCGGCCACCGGCTACCTGACGGACTATAAGATGGTGGACTTCACCGCCGGAGGCCGCAAGGCTGTCATTCCCAATGGTGAAAACGTGATAGCCATCCACGTCAAGCAGACCAGCGGCGGCCAGTACATAGACTTTGGCTTGCAGCTGGCCAAGGACGCCGAGGAGCGCGCCACCGACCACGTGGTGCAAATCAACATGGACTACACCCACAGCTCAGAGCTCAGTTTCGCCGTGGGCTACAGCCTTGACCCCAACGCCACAGAGCCCGACACCCTCAAGTCGTTTACCCGCCTCACCCTGGCCGGCGGCGAAGCCAACTATATAGGCCTTAACGACGGTGCACTGATCAACCCCATGACGGTGGAACTGGATATCTCCGACTTTGTGGGCAATGTGCCGGATGGAACACAAGTAAAATACTTTGTCTATATCAAGCCCCAGACCTCCGGCCAGGGCGAAGGCACGGTGCACAGCTGCTCGGTTATCGACTATAGCCGCAATGCCGCCGGCGAGCAGACGCCCCTCACCCTGGAGCCTGTCACCGTAAGCCATGAAACGGGCACCGTGTTGCTCACCGCCGCCGCTACCCCCGAGATTTTTAACGCCCCACGCAACGCCACCCTTACGACCGACGGACTGTTGGAGTGGGACGCCCCCGCCCTGACCACCGCCGAGTTGCAGGGATACAAGATTTTTGCCGAGGAGGCCGAGGAGGCCACCGTGTCGAAGAACACTGTCAGCTATACCGTATTAAATAAGGCTGCCACCTACAGCGTGGCCGCTGTCTATACCACCGGCACCTCCGAACCCTCCAACAAGGTGAAAATCACTTCTGCTGCCGACAAGCAGACCAATATGGCCCGCCACTTCGACGGCAACGGTTTCTCCGTGCCCGAGGTGTTTAACCAGCCTCTTGCCAACGCCACGATAGAATACTGGTTTAAGCCCGACACCCTCACCGCCGCCAGCCATCAGGTAGGCCCCGGGTGGGGTTCCTTTCTCATCCACTATGACCAGATGGGCCGCATAACGGCTGGATTTGAAAACAACAACACCAAACGCGTGCAGTCAACTACCAACACCATCCTGAAGCACCAGTGGAACCATGTGGCCGTTACCCTCACCGGCGGCCGCATCAACCTCTATGTTGACGGAGTGTGGAAGCGCACCATGAATGTAAACACCGCCTCAGGCATGCCTGCTATCGGCGAGTTTATCTTCGGTTCCAACAATGCCTATATCTATGGTTGGATAGACGATGTGCGCATCTGGAAGAGCGCCCGCAGCGCCGAGCAGGTGCAGGCCGACATGGCCAGCGAGCTGCTTAACCCTGCCGGCGAAGCCGACCTGCTGGCCTATTACAAGATGGACGAAATCACCGTGGACGGCATCCCCAAACTGCGCGATGCAGTAGGAGGCCACCACGCCGCCTATCTGCGCACCGACCCTGCCACCACCCTGGCAGAAGACACCACCATCCTCAACGGCAATCCTGCCCCCATGAGTGCCTCGTTTACACTGGCGGACTCCGTGATTACGGCTGGCGTGGAGGCCAAGGTCAAGGCAGAGCTCAACAGCAACGTAATGGCATGGCGCTGGAGTGAGCCCGCCACGAACCTGCGCAAAGATAATCTGCAGGAGGTTTCACTTATCTTCCCCAAGGCCGGCGACTATGAACTCACGCTTACCGCCTTTGACATCAACGGCGACAGCCTGGTGGTGACCGACACCATCAGCGTAGTGGCTGCCGAACTACCCACCGTTGATTTTGATATCTACCAGCCCGACCGCTCGGCCGGAGCCGCCGTCAGCCTGCTCAACCGCTCGGCCGGAGTAGCCACCACCTACAAGTGGAGCCTCAACGGTTCGCAGCTCGACACTGCGCCCACCACTTACAACGCCTCTGCCGTCTATCCCTCCGACGGCACCTACACCGTGACCCTCACGGCCACCAATGCCACCGGCTCTGTCAGCCTGAGCAAGGAGGTGCAGGTCAGCTCCGGAGTACGCAATATGGCCTTTCGCGTGGAGCCTAATGTGGTGCTGCCCTCCGAAACCGTAGAGCTAATAGAGACCAGCGGTGCCGATAGCGACAACCTGGTATGGACCGTGGCCAACGACAAGACTCGCACCCTCATACTGGGTGGCACCACCACCTATGAGCCCAAGGCCGTGGGACGCTACGCCATCACCCTCTCCGACGGCGAGACGGGCTCGTCGTCCTCAGTGAGCAACGCCCTCTATGTCTGCACTGCTCGCTCCAAGACAGGCCTCCTTTTCCGCAATCGCGGCGAAAGCCTTACCGTGCCAGCCCCCTTTGAGTCCCGAACCCTCAAGTTCACCGTAGAGTGGTGGATGAACCCCTCCATGCTCCTCAATGCCGGAGCCATGCGTGCTGCCAGCGGAGCATTCGCCGTCAGCACCAACGCCAAGGGCGTCATGACTGCCACCGTCAACGGCAAGAGCGTGCAGTCGCCCGAAGGCTTTGTGGTAGCCAACGAGTGGCACCACTATGCCGTTACCCTTACCGGCTCGCGCCTCCACCTGTTCCGCGACGGCGAGCTGGCCGCCAGCTTTTCACCCATACTCTCCTGCCCCGAATGGGGCGACCTCACCGTGGGCGGCACCAATGCCTCGATGGCAGCTAACATTGACGAGCTGCGCATCTGGGCCACGGGCCTCAAGGATGACGCCCTGCTGGCAGTGTGCAACAATCCCATTGCCGACGTAGCCACTGCCGAGAGCAAGGACAAACTGCTCACCTACTATAAGTTTGACCAGCTGTCAGCTACTGCCCACGACGAAACCTCCCGTCAGGCCGATGGCCAGCTCAGCGGGTTCCAGAAAGCAGTAGGCACCAACTATGTAAAAAGCAACGGAGTCTTCAGCCTAAGCGTGAACACCCCCTCAACCATAGGCGAGGAAACCGACATCACCGACCAGTACCTCACCAACAGCCGGGCACCCTTCCGCCACACCAGCCAGGCCGTAGGCGAAGGCAGTGAGCTGGAGACCGGCACCGCCGCCTCCACATGGCAGGGCAACCTGCTGCCCAGCGAGGATGCGGGAGTGTATGTTGACACATCCAAGGACAGCAACCTCACCTTCACCACCTCGTGGAACGGACACAGCTCCGTAGGCACTGACAAGCGTATCTATCAAACCGTCACCCTGCCCGCCGGCACCTACCGCCTGAGCGCCGTGAGCCAGACAGCCGACAACAGCGATGACTGCCTGCTGGTGGCCACCCTTGGCGAGGAACTTGCCACCCTCAACGACATAGCCACCACCCTGGCCAGCGCACCGCTCAATGAGGGCAGCGTAACCTTTACCATGCCCAGCGAGACCAAGGTGTCGCTGGGAGTGCTCTACAATCTGCCCGCCTACAGCACCTCGGCCATCAGCTCCTTCCGCCTGAGCCGTCTGCAGAGTGAGGTGCTTACCGCCAACGCCGACGATGTTACCGGCATAGAGGGTCAAAGGTTCGAGAGTACGAATGTCAGAAAGCTAGAAAGTGTTTACGACCTGCAGGGCCGCAAAATCACAAGCCCAAATTCGCAAAGCCCAAAACTCAAAGGTGTCTATATAGTCAACGGCAAGAAGGTAAGATACCAATAAAAGTGCGAAAGACGAAGGCTCTGAAACATTTGACCATTTCACGATTGTACAAGACTTCTTAACTTCTGACTCCTGTTAGCGTTTTTAGTTAAAACCTATCGCGGGGAAGGCAAAAATAATCGCGTAGAAACGAAATCTAATCCCGTGGAAAAACGACAGTTCCATGGGATTAGATTTTTTTATTGCTGTCCGGTAAAAGTTACTCTCATACGCCCCCGGCAGCTGCGGTGCTATCTTTTCATATACTGATAGCCCAGCTGGCAGCGGAGACAATCGCGACGCTGACAATAGCGAGTGAACTGCTGCAATACTGCCTGAGAGTCGGCAGCACTGTCCATCGGCAGGCCTGCCTGCAACCATTGGCGCGAATAGCGGTTGTCCTCGGCAGGAAGCTGGCTGAGCCAGAGAAGGGCTTTGTCCTTCATCTTCTTAGAGCCGCGATAGGTGCCGTAGGCATAAAGCATCGGCACCACGGCATTAAGCAGAAGCAGGCTGACACTGCGCCGGGGCAGGCTGACACCGCTGAACAAGTTAGCTGCCGCCTCTGTATCAGCCGCCTCAAGAGCCGCAGACAGCGATACCCTACCCTCGCAATACAGATGTGCCAACTGCTCAAGGCGCACGTTGGGGAAATTGCCAGGACGCGTGCGGAGAAAGCGCCAGCTGTGTGCACTCATTGGAGTTAGCGAGAACTTGTTGCACAAAAAACTATACAGAGAGGACAAGGCGGCCTTTTCTTTGTATGAGTCAAGATGGTTGTCCTCTGTATTGAGAAATCCGGCCTGACCGAGAAAGAGAGCTGTTATCAGCTGAAGGTCGTCACGATGCTTGGCTGCGCCCCTGTAAGGAATGATGCGGGCCCATTGCTCGAAGGTGTCGCTATTGATGCCGAACCCGAAGGCACGTGCCAGAGTAATGAAAAAGACGTGCTCCCAATCATTGTTGCAATAGTGTAGGCGTGCCTCTATGTCAGCAACCTTGCGCTCCAGGCGCTCTGTGGTCAGGCGCCCGACCCACTGCCTGAGCAGAAAAGGTGCCAGGCTGGCGGCATGGACAAGGCATGGCGGATGGTGGTCAGCAGCCTGCAGCTGCTCATAGCTGCTGACCACGTAGCCCGGCACCTGCACCTCCACCTGGGGCACTGAGCGCCCAGAGCTGGTGACCACATCACCGTCGGCCTGTTCCACAACATGCAGGATAACATTGTCGTAGGCTGGGTCATGATCGTGGCCGTGACGATACCAATCGGTGCTGCGAGTGTGTATCTCCACGTTGCCTATCCAGTCCTCGCCGTCAATGACGATGTCGGCGTTGAAAAAGTCAGGACCGGCATCCTTGTTGTGCAATCCAACAGATAGAATCCTCACCGGCCTGCCGTCAACGGTATGAATGTCTGTTGAAGGCATCAGTTTGTTTTTCCATGTATAGTGAAGGAGACGTTCCATTTGGAAAGTGTGGTCTGTTATCGTTTCTCTGTCATGCGCCCGGCAAATGGCGATGCCGCTTCTATCTCTATTGTGTGCTGTTTATCATTTTCATTCCCCAGTGATAGACTTTGTCGATGTTTGGTGTGGCGAGGCTGTGCTGCCTGGCAAGCTGCCAGGGGTATCTGAGTCCACAGGGAAAGTCCTCGTGGAAATAGCGACTCTGCAGGTCGGGCTGCCATCCGGCGTCTGTCTGCCTCATGGGTGAGGGTATGCCGCGAAAGCCCTGGATGGAGCGCAGCTTGGCGGTGAGGCTCTCAGCATCGGTGCTCTCATAGTAGTCTAGCACGGTGGGTATGCTGCCTGGCGGCAAGCCCAAGATGCGGGCCAGGTGCTGCAACTCGTCATCCATGGCCAGGTAGAGATGAGAGGCCTCAAGGGTCCAATCGGAATAGAACATGGGACAGTCTGGATAGGTGATGCCCGGCTGCCAGTTGTGCCACAGGGTGTAGAGGCGCGAGGTGTGGAGTAGTGGGTTGCTGTTGCTGAGGCTGGCCTGATAGATGCTGTCCAGCCGTCTGACGGGGACATGGAAAAGACTGAGGAAGTGGGAGAGCATGGCCGCTCCGCTCTCACTGCTCTCTGACGTCGGAGGGAGGACTGCCACGCTGAGTGAGTCTTTGTAGCCCTTGAGCTCGGCGCGGTGACCATATTCCGCTATCCTGGAGATGAAGGGCACGCGCTGAAAGCCAAACAGGGGCTGGCCTGGGGGCAGATGGCGGCCTGCCTGAAAGAAGAAACCGGTGCTTGACACAACGCTGCCTACCCATGTGGACGGGGACAGGTAGGGAGCTATGGCTTCCATCACGGACTGGAAGGCATAACCGGGCAGGCACAGCAGGACAATCTGAGCAGTGGGTATGACGTCGGCAGGATTAGCGGAGATTTGCTGCAGCGAGCCGCGATAAATGCGACCCTGGCTGTCGCTCACTTCCAGCGACGATGACCATGCGGAGGGCCGCGAGGTTAGTAGCGAGACGGTGGTGCCGGGCTGTGAGGAGAGGTAACCGGCTAACACGTGGCCCAGATTGCCGCCGCCACAGAGGGTAATGGTCATGAGATAGGAGTTAGGGAAATTGAAAATGAGCTTTTGAACTTTTAGCGGTCAATGGTTTTCATTGCCTGGATGAGACGGGCATTGTCCTGATGATTGCGCACGGCTATGCGCAGATATTGGTTACTGGGATTGAGGCCTATCTTGGTGGAGCAGTCACGGAGCAGTATGTTGTGCTCCTTGAGCATGGTAAGCACAAGGCCGCGGGCCGTGAAGGGCGGCTGCACCTCGCAAAGGAAATAGTTTGCCTGTGAGGGAATAACGCGCAGTTGGGGCAGCTGCCTGAGCTGCTGTTCAAAGTCTGCGCGCTCGGCTATGAAGCGGGCACACGCCCGATGGTAGTCGGCTTCATACTTATTGAATATCTGCATGAAATACTCGGCAAAGGAATTGATGTTCCAAATGCTGACCTGCTGCTTGATTAGCGCTATAAGGGTGGTGTCGGCAGAACAGAGTATGCCGAGGCGAAGGCCAGGTACTCCGTAGCTCTTGGAGATGCTTTTCATCACGAGCATGTCGGGATAGGCCTCGAGAATATTGTCATGGAGGAGGCTGTTGTGCTCATAGCCGTCGGTGAAATCAACGAAACTCTCGTCGATGATGAGGCGGATACCCTGCTGACGGCACCATGCGGCCAGAGTCAGCACATCTGCTACGGGAATGAAGTTGCCGGAGGGATTGTCGGGGTTGATGATAATAAGATTGTCGGCATGGTGGACAGAGAAATAGTCCATCAGGTCGGCAGCAGTATAGCGATAGTCAGGATTGGTGGGTGTGAAGGTGACTAGGCTGGCAGGATCGCGGCGGTTGGGGTATTCCTCAAAGGTAGGACGAACGATGCCAAGGGTGCCAGGCAACTGCTCCATGAGTATCTTGATCAGTTCGGCTGCTCCGTTGCCAGGCACTATATAGTCCTCGCTGACTCCCCAGCACTTGCTGGCAAGAAGGGTGTTGACCTTCATGCCGGAAGGGTACTCGGCCACAAGGGTGCGGAAGCATGCCTCCAGTTCGTCAATGATGCGCGACTCGTTGAAATATGGGTTGACCAGATAGCAATAGTCGAGCATCTGAGGGAAGCGCCAAAAGCCGCCGTAGCGGCCGTAATACTTGCGGAGGATATCGCCCTCGCTGGCAAAGAGGGCCTCAGCTATGTCGAGGTCTTGCTTGTCGTCTATTTCATACCATTTCTCGCTGCCCAAGGGTAAGGCCTTGAGGTCGCGGGTGTCTAACAGAGTAAGGATGCGCAGCACGTTTTCGTAATACTCATTGCGGCCCGCCACGCGGGTGTAGGCCTCAAGGAAGGGAATGTATCTCTCCTGCGAGAACTGGCGCGAAAACTTGTAGATATTGACAGTCTTGTAATAGCTGCCTCTTTCGCTATAGCTGAAATCGCTCTTGGGTATGAAATTGACAATGTTGTTGTCGTTGTCAAGACGCACCATTGTGCCGTCCATCCAGCTCTCATACTTGGCCACAAGTGCCAGGTTAGGATAAGGATCGCTTAGGAGCAGGTGTAGGAGGCGGGATTCAAAGATGAGGTCGCTCTCAAGGAGGATAGTGTCATCGGCCTGCAGATACTCCTTGGCCAAGGCGAGGGAATAGATATTGTTGGTCTTATCGTAAACGGGATTACGGACAAACTCAATGCTGAGCCCGCGAGGACGACTGTTGACGTGACTGATGAGCTTATCGCCCTGATAACCTACGACGATGACGACGCGGCTAAGGTTGAACTCCGCCAGCTGGTCAAGCATACGGTCGATAAGTGGTGTGCCGTTGACCGGCACCATACACTTGGTGCATGAGGCGGTGTATTCTCTGAGGCGCTTGCCCATTCCGGCAGCGAGGATTATTGCTTGCATTTTTGAGGTTTGAGATTTGAGGTTTGAAAATTAACTTTCGAACTTCGCCGCTACGTTCTCGCGGCTCCTTTTAGTGATCAGCGTTTTTCTTCAGCCAGTAGAGCAGTTCACCTATCCATTGGTGCTGCTCGGGGTAATCGGTGCGACAGCCAAAGCCATGGTAACCGCCTTCATACATATGGAGGTCAACAGGCACCCCATTGTCCACCAGCGCCTGTGCATAGCTAAGTGAATTGCGCGGAGCAACAGTCTTGTCGGCTGAAGGCAGTACAATAAATGCACGGGGAGTATTGGCTGTGACGTGAAGCTCGTTTGAATAGCTGCTGACCAGCTCAGGACTTGGCTCACTGCCCAGCAGTGCGTTGCGAGAGCCGCCATGGGTGACTCCCTGCTCCATACTTACTACAGGATAGAGCAGCACCTGGAAGTCGGGGCGGGTGATGCTATCGGTGAAATGGGTAGCCACAGTGGTGGCCAGGTGACCTCCCGCACTGCTACCCATGATGCCCACCTCGCGGATGCCCCACTCTGCTGCATGGCTGCGAACATAGCGCATAGCCTGCTGGGCATCGGCCAATGGCACGGCATGGCGTCCCCTGGGCAGACGATACTGCAGCACAAACAGGCTGATACCTTCCTTGTTGAGAATTGGGGCAAAATCCCACCCTTCGTAGGTCATGCATAAAAACTGATAGGCACCGCCTGGGCAAGCAATAACGGCACGACCCTTGGGCTCAGAGGCCAGGTAGCAATGAAGCACTGCATCCTTATAATCCTCGCCGGCTATCTCGCCGTCGTCCCACAGGTTAACCTTAAATGTCTGCTGCGCAAAGCCAGCAAGGCCAAAAAAGATAAACATGGCCAGTAAAAACACTCTTTTCATCTCTTATCTCTATTCTTTTATCTATTCTCTACCACATGTACATGTACTATTTATGTACTATTTAGCTATTTACTGGTAAAAAGTAAACTCTCAATTATCAACTCTCAATTATCAACTCTCAATTATCAATTATCAATTATTTAATTTTGTCCACCATTCGGAAGAGGCGACTCCAGCGTATCTTACCATCTAGCCATCCACGGTCGGGATCGAGCGAGAGCCAGATGAAGATGGGCTTGCCCACAATATGGTCTTCAGGAACGAAGCCCCAGAAACGGCTGTCAAGCGAGTTGTCGCGATTGTCACCCATCATCCAGTAGTAGTCCATCTTGAAAGTATAACTTGTGGTGGGCTTGCCATTAATAAAAATCTTGCCGTCGCGCTGCTCGACCTCATTACCCTCATAGACGCGGATGCAACGGTCGTAGATTGCCAGTTTCTCAGGTGTGAGCTGGATGGTGGCACCGCGCTTGGGTATCCAGATGGGGCCGTAGTCATTGGCTGTCCAACCGGTGTTGAAGGTGTGTGGGAAGAGCTTATAGTTTTCAGGCTCATCGCATTTCACTATGCGGGCAACGAGGTCTTTACGATTTTGCAACACACTTTTTACCTTGGCTGTCATTGGCATACGTATGACGGTGCCATCGCCGCTAACTGACTCGGATATGTCCTCGCGACTGATGCCAAGCTCGCGACACAGGTCATCGGGCAGCGGCTGGAGGAGAGTGACCTTATAGCTCTGTTGGGCATTGTGAGGCATAAACATCTGGTGGCCGTTGGTATAGACACGACCTTTCTTAATCTGCAATACCTGGCCGGGCATACCTACACAGCGCTTGACATAATGCTCGCGCATATCAACAGGTCGATACTTCTTTTCGCCCATCTGCTGGGCATTGGCCCTTATTACTTGCTGGGCATAGTCATACTCCACAGCACTATTCTGTATCTGCTGGCTAATGGGTAGTTGCGATTCTGCCCCTAAGAACTCATTAAAGTCCATGCCCGACTGCTGAGAGGCTATTGATTTGCCTATCTCATAGCAGATGGTATAGTAATCCTGATTTTCATAATTGGCGAGCACGGTGTCGCCGCTGGGCACATTGAATACCACTATGTCGCCCTGCTTGACGGAGCCAAGACCTTTCACCCTGTCATACTCCCACTTGGGCCACTCAATAAAGCTCTTGATATTGAGCAGGGGAATGGTGTGGCTGGTCAGCGGCATGTGCAGTGGTGTCATGGGCTTGCGCGGACCGTAGCTCACCTTGCTTACAAAGAGGTAGTCACCAGTAAGCAGACTCTTCTCAAGCGAAGAACTGGGGATTACGTAATTCTGAAACAGGTAGAGGTTGACAAAATAGACGGCTACCAAGGCAAACACTATGGCATCTACCCAACTCATCACCTTGCGCAGGGTGCTATTCTTGCTCTTGCGCCACCAGCTCCAAGGTATCTTCTTGGTGATATAGGCATCGTAGATGAACGGCACTACCAGCAGTCCCATCCAACTGCCTACCCATAAGCAAAACAGCAGCCACAGCACTATGGCTATGATACAGCGTATCCTTCTTTCCTTTAAGCTGCGCTCCTTGCGGGGCTTTTCTTCTTTGCCCTCCTTATTCTGTTTGTTATTGGAAAAAAACATTTTCTTAAGTAGTTAAGTAGTTAAGCCGTTAGTTTGGAAGTTAAGTAGTTAAGTAGTTAAGTAGTTAAGTAGTTAAGCCGTTAGTCTTTCTTCTTTCGAACTTTTCAAACCGTAAACTGTAAACTGTAAACCGTAAACAATTATCAATTTTCAATTTTCAATTCTCAATTTACTAACGTCCTCTATCTCCTTCTATCTCCTTTTATCTCCCTCTATCTCCTAAATATTCAATTTCAAACCGTAAACGTTTTAAGTTAAGCCTTTAAATAAATCGTCCATGGTCAGCAAGCCTTCATGGGTATTGGCATATTCAGCTGCCAGCACTGCACCCAATACAAAGCCTCCGCGGGAATAGGCACGATGCTCAATGGTTATCTCATCATATTCACTCTTATAAGATATGGTATGAGTGCCAGGCACCTCCCCTTCTCTCACTGATTTTATTACCAGTTCCTCTGGCTTGGGACTAATGCCACGCTCCACTGATCCATCCGGCTTGACATAATCGCCTTTTATCCAAGATTTTTTTGCAGGATAGTTTTCTATCAGTCCCTCAGCAAGGGTGATGGCTGTGCCAGAGGGTGCATCCAGCTTATGCACATGGTGAGTCTCAACTATTGAGGGCTCATAGTTATCGTAAGGAGCCATCATTTTAGCTAACTGTTTATTCAGTCTGTTAAACAGATAAACTCCCAAACTGAAATTACTGCTCCAGAAAAGGGTATGCATTCCATATTTACATTGGTCGCTTATCTCCTGCCAATGTTCCCTTTGCCATCCGGTACTGCCTGTGACAACCTTGATATCACGGTCAAAACATTTCTTAATATTCTCGTAGGCAGTAAAGGGAGTAGTAAACTCTACAGCTACATCTGCTGACTGAAAAGCTGCACTGTCGAAGTCCTCCTGATTATCAATATCTATTATGCAGACAATATTGTGACCACGCTTAAGAGCCAGTTTCTCTATCATCTGTCCCATTTTGCCGTAGCCTATCAATGCTATGTTCATAATAAGTCCATTTTAATTTCAAGCTACAAAAATATAACCATTTTTCCACTTATCAGTTCATTTAACATTCTTTTTTATAATTCTTAGCCCTTTAACACTGAAAATAAACAATAAGGACCCCGATTTCCCGGGGTCCCTATTAAATTATTATATTTTTACTTTACTCAGTAGCAGTAGCTTCTTCAACTGCGCCTTCTACAGCCTCAGCAGCACCTTCGGCAGCATCGGTTGCCTCATCAACGGCACCCTCAACAGCCTCCTCGGCATTATTAAACAGGTCGCCCATACCCATGGCAGCAACCCACTGCTTCTGGAAATCGTCTTCCATCTGGAGCTCACCCCAAGCAGGATTCTTCGTTACTTCAGTATTGAAATCCTCAACAACCTTCTGAACGGTCTGAACATCGTCAGCGGTGAAACCAGCGTCCTCATAAGCCTTAGCAGCATCTTCCATGCTGAATTTATCATCTCTGAAGAGCTTAGCTACAACCTCAACAGACTTCTGCATAACAGGCTTGATAACCTCGGCAAACTCCAGAGCCTTGGTCTTGAGCTCATCCTTGGGCATGGTAGCCAGCTTGTCCTTTACGCTCTCAAAGATTTCCTTTGCCTTTGCACCGGGGCCATCGCCACCAGAGCAGCTTACCATGAACACGCCCATCAGGGCTACTAATGCTAATCCAAATAATTTTTTCATTGTTTTTATTTTAAAAAGTTAATTACATGTTTACACCCATTGCGTCTAACATCTTCTTCTGGAAGTCAGGATCTTTCTCTAAATCCTTGAAAGCCGGAATCTTTTCACATGCTGCCTCCATATCAGACATCAAGCCATCTATTTCTTCAGCACCTGCTTCCTTCATTTCAGTTGTCAGCTCAAGTGCTTTTGAGGGGTCTTCCTCAATTTTTTTACCTATCTCAGCTATCTTTGCAGTAACTGGCTTAATGGCATCAGCAAAATCCATCAGCTTAGCTTTAAGTTCGTCAACACTCATGTTGGCTCCCTTGTCCTTAAGTTCCTGGACTATCTCTTTTGCCTTGTCAATGCCACCACCGTTAGAACAGCTGAGCATAAACACGCCCATCAGGGCTACAAGTGCGATTCCAAGTAATTTTTTCATAATCATTTGTTCTATTATATTACTTACCGTCGCTGATGATCTTCTTTGCAAAGAGATAGATGAAGATGCTGATAGCGCAGGAAAAAGCAGCAATGATGATGGTGATAACACCAACACTTCCACCGCTCAGAGCAGCAGCACCACCGCCAATGGCAGCAATTATTGCAAAGAATACAGGAATTACGAGCAGCCAGCCGAAAGTCTTGACATTACCGGAATAGCTGCCAATGAGCGTAAAGGCAACAATGAGAAGCAGAATGAAATATATGAAGGAAACAATTCCACCAACTACTCCAATACCGGCGGCAGCACTGATTCCATCAAGACCTGCCAGCACTACAATCAAGCCTGCAATTACTATCAGACCCATTGAAGCAACGTACAACCAACCTGTAGTGGTAAGCAGTCCGGGCATCGGCTTCTTGTGACCGACGAGACCCTTCTTAAGGCTGTCAAAAATCTTGAACATTGCTATAGCACCACATGCAGAGGAGATAGCATAGAAGAAATAGTAGAGTCTTGGGTTTTCAAGAATGTTGAAGAAAGACATAATGAAAGCCAGGATAGCGCCGGCAATACCTATATAGGCAAATGTCGGGAAAGAAGCAGAGTTAGAGCTGGGGATGAAATCCAGATGCTCGGGACCATTGTTGTAGGCAGGAGCCTGAGGAGCTGCAGCAGGAGCTGCTTCAATAGGTGCACCACATGCGGGGCATACAGCCACGCCGTCAGCTACTTGCTGACCACATTTTGAACAAAAAGCCATAGTCTTAAATGTTTAAAGGGTTAGTAAATTATAAAATTCCGTTTCAAAATTAAACATTATAATTGAATATCCAAGCAAAAATATAAAAAAATCGTATTTTATAGGTAAAAAAATAGCTTTTTCAATTTATCCACACCCAAAAACAATAATTTTTTTTCATATTTATATTATTGTATTTTATTTTTATAGAAAATGTGTTTCTATATGTGTGTTTGTGGAAACTGTTAATATTTTTTTACAATTTATTTTTATTATTCTTTGTCAACATAGTCAGCTTATTTACCAACACTTTATCAACAAGCTATATTATCTATAACAATTCCATTATCACTTACTTATATAGAATGCTGCGCTTATTTTCCACAGGATATGAATATAGAAACAATAAAAATGTAATTTACTTTTCAGGATATAACAACATGGTAATAAGTAAAGGAAAAACTGCTTTTTTCATGTTAATTAAGGTGGATAAATACACAAGCCCTTGTCGCATAGGTAATACACAGCATCATTAACAGGCTATGCACATACTTTTCCACAGGAATATGCAACGGTAAAAGCTGGAAAAGCTTTAATACTATTAATTAGGTAATTTTCATACGCCCCTGGCAGCAAGCTGCCACCCCCTCTATCTTAGAGGGGGAGCTTGCAAGCCGTTCTACTTTTGATGACAAGGATACGGCTCCCCCTCTAAGATAGAGGGGGTGCCCTGAAAGGGCGGGGGCGTATGATACAAACTTAACAGTAACAGGTGCGTATGACCATTTCGCAGGTAGTGTTATCTGTGCCAACATCTATATTATTGCCAATTTTTAAGGGAGTTAATTGAAAGTTGATAATTGAAAATTACTTTCCGGACTTGGCTTCTATAACCTATAACCAATAACCTATAACCTTTCATGTATGTAATAGTTTCTGAAGTATTGCCACATTACCATTGCTGCGGTGCAGGACACATTAAATGAGTGCTTTGTGCCAATCTGGGGTATTTCCAGGCAATAGTCAGCAGCATCAACAGCCTCCTGGCTTATTCCCTTCACCTCATTGCCAAGTATAATTGCCATTGGACGACCATCACACCACTCCATCATATTCTGACTGCCTTCCACCTGTTCCACGGCAACTATAATATAACCCTCTTTGCGCAGGGATTCAATACATTCAATAGTAGAATTATAGTATTCCCACTTTACACTGTCTTCAGCACCGAGAGCGGTCTTATGGATTTCTTTATTTGGAGGAGTACCCGTAATGCCGCACAGGCATACCCGCTCAATGCGAAATCCGTCGGCAGTCCGCAATACAGAGCCAACGTTATACATACTCCTCACATTATCCAGCACTACAATGAGAGGAGTTTTCTCTGCCTCACGAAATTCGCTGGCAGTCAGGCGGTTCATTTCCAATATGCTTAGTTTATGCACGTCGTTTTATGTTTGAAACATAATAATGTTTATTTATTTATCCATGCAAAATTAGTATTTTTAACTAATTCCTTATTCCTTACTCCTTATAAAATATGTATTTTTGCAGCCGGATTATGCATAAGCGTACATATATATATATTATAATGTGGGTATCGGCACTTTTTTTAAGCAATACCGCAGATGCCCAGGATACTGCAAACGACACCATTCAGGTGGCAATGTACGTTAAGATAGACCGTGCCTATTATCAGGGAGACAGCATTCCCAACATGACGCTGCATGAATTCTACAAGACAGCACCAAAGACATTCAAGAACGAAAGACAAAGGAACAAATATAATAAACTAGTCCGTGATGTGCGCTATGTTTTTCCCTATGCCAAGCTGACACGACAGATATTGATAGAAACACACGATTACCTTGAGACCATTCAGGACGAGAAGGAAAAGAAACGTCATATCAAGGCTGTTGAGAAAGGCATCCGTAAGCAGTATGAGCCGACCGTGCGCAAGATAACAAAGACACAGGGCAAACTACTGGTAAAACTGATAGACCGTGAATGCGGCCAGACCAGCTTTGAAATGATAAAGGCATTTCTTGGTCCTGTAAAAGCAAACATGTATAATGTGCTCAGCACCCTGTTCGGCAACAATCTCCGCAAGCATTATGATCCGGAGGGAGAAGACCGCGAGATAGAACAGATTGTCCGCAAGGTCGAGAGCGGACAGATTTAGGACCCCCTGGGGGATAGCCCACACTTTTAGCTGTGGGGTTTGTGGGGTTTTTCTCACAAACATAAGGAGGCCGCGCAAGCGAACGCGCAGCCTCCTTTCCAGTTTGTTCCGGTCTAGCCTCATCACCGAAACGGATTACAACAGCGTGGCCGACCGCTTTGGCGACATAGGCTCTCGCTCCGGCTACAATCGCTATATGGGCAACCCCTCACTTTTCACCCAGCTGGAGATAGAGAGCACCACCAACTTCATCCAGTCACTCATCAACCCCAAGGACGACCAAGGCGACGATGCAGAGTAAAAACCCCACAAACCCCACAGCAAAAGTTGTGGGCTTATTTTAATTTTCCTTATGCTCTCTTATAGAATTATATATTATATTAATATAATATATAATTTGAATTAAAGTTATCTCTTTGATTTTCAAAGAGATAAAATTTTTAATTGCGGGAAAAAGATATTTTTAATTGTATTAATTGTGGGCTTTTACGCACTTATTTAATCTGAGAGCCTTGAAAAAAGTTTTAACTCCGTGGAAAAATAATCTAACTCCGTGGAAAAAAAATCTAAGAGCCTCGAGCCGTCATTTTCAAGGCTCTTAGATTTCGTTTCAAGGCTCTTAGATTTGCCGTCAAGGCTCTCAGATTTCTTAATGTCGGCCCGCGCCTAAAGAGGCCCAGCCTCTTTCAAGACGGCGCGACCACCGACGAAATCTTCGCGAAGGCTTCGCC
>CADAJV010000020.1 GCA_902788275.1 uncultured Bacteroidales bacterium
GACAAATAGGTATGACTGACTTGACTCTCCCTCTAAGATAGAGGGAGTACCCCGAAGGGGGGAGGGCGTATGATACTAACTTTCCCCGGACACCAATATATCGCGGTAAGTAATAGTCCTTTTTGTTCCTGCACAGTCAGCCTGCCGTACAACAAAAATCCCGCAGGTCTTGCCTGCGAGATTTTCAGTTGTCAGGTTATTTGCTTTATCTTCTTATCGTTCTGTATTTACGTTCCTTTTTTAGTGTTTCTTGCCGACGATGACGTTGGAGTTGCCTGTTACTTCAGCTTCGTTGCCGCCACCGAAGACATTGCCGGTAATGTTGGCACCGATGACAGTCTTGGTGCGTGCGACCTCATCATCGCTTTCGGGGGTGATGAATATTATTGGCTCGCCCACCTTGGTGCCGACGTTCACGGTGGTGTTGCCCACGACCTTGGCAGCATTGCCGCCACCGAAGACAGTGCCGATGGCGCCTATCTTGTTCAGTGTATGTGCCGGCAGGGCAACAGTGGTGCCGTCGCTGAGGGTAATGGTCTGGCCGGCATAGGCGGAATTTTCGCCAGCGTTGCCGCCGAGCACCTCGTTGATGTTTATAGTCGGGTTGCCTGTAACAACGGCTCCTTGTCCCAGTCCGCCGCCGAAGACGCGTCCGATGCTGGTGAACGACTTGATGTTGATGGTCGGGTGGGGCTTGCCTGCCGGAGTAGTGTAGGCCGCCTGGTTGCCGCAGCCGTAGAGTTCGCCGATGGTGACGGGATTACATCCGGTCTCCTCGATGTTCACGGTGATAGATCCTTTTATCTCGCCGCTGATGTTGTTGCCGCCGAACACGCGGTCGTAGTGTCCGCTGGTGATGGTCAGCACTACATCCTTACCGATGCCGGCTGCCTTGGCACCGCCGTAGATGGCCTTCATTCGCGTGATACATCCGAGGTCAAGGCTTACACCGCCTTCCAGATAGGCTTCGTTGCCACCGCCATACACCTCGTCAATAACCAGCGGACAGATAGCCTTGCCGGAGCCGTCCTTTGCCTCGTCCATGTGGACCTCGGCGCTTTCGCGGATGCTGCCCTTGGTGTTGCTGCCGCCGAAGGCACTGTGTATGTAGCCACCCATGAGATAGGTGTCGGCTTTGCCGGTGCCATAGTCGGTGCTGTTGACTAAGCCCACATCGGCACCCGGGTTTTCTTCCCATGTTCCGCTCTTGTTGATGCGGTCCTTACCGTTGCCACCGCCGAAGACGTTTCCAATCTCGTATGCACCGAGTATCATCACGTCAGTGGAGGGTGTCGCGGCAGCGTTTCCGCCGCCATATACATATTCTATGCTGGTAAGGTCGCAGCCGTCGATGACAACCTGCACAGGTCTGTCAGCGGCGCTGTGGTTTGTAGCATATTGTCCAGTAGCGTCGGCATACCACGGTTCGTAGGCTGCCAGGTTTCCGCCGCCATAGACGGCCTGCACCTCGTATGTGCAGCTGTCCAGAGCAGGTTTGGTGTTATTGATGCTATAGGTTTCGCCGCTCTGGGTCACTCCCTTTGTCTGGAGCACATGCACGAGCACGGTGCCCTGGGGTGTGCCGTTGAGGTTGTTGCATCCGAAGACGCGGCCACCGTCAGCAATGGTGTTGCCTTGGTCGTCGGTGGTAGTGGTGGGATGGAATGCCGTGCCATTGAGTGTTACGGTTACATCGCCGCGCACCAAAGCACCGGCGTTGGCAATCTCAGCCTCCGTGGCAGTGGCATCGGGAATCACACCTTGTCCGCCGCCGTAGGCGTTGCCCAGAATGATGCCGCCCAGCAGGTTCACCTCAGTCTTGCAGAACACATCCTCAGAGGGGTTGCCGTAGGTGGAGGCGTGAGCCTTTGCCGTAGTGCCGTCGGCATATCGGCTTGGGTCGTTGCGCTTGTCGTGGGTGTTGGTGTTGGCTATGGCACCGCCGCCATACACATCCTTGCCGATGAGTCCGCCCTTGATGTTGACAGTCACGTCGTGGTTCACCAGTCCGGCCGTAGGCGACTTGAGGCTGCCTGCACCGCCGCCATAGACGTTGCCGTCCACCTTGGCCTGGTCGAGGATGTCCACCACAGTGTTGCGTCTTACGTGGCCGGCATTTCCGCCGCCGAACACGTTGTTATACACGTGGGCCTTGCCGACGGTGACGAGCGTGTTCTTGACATAGGCAGCCTGACGGTACTCCGTGTTGGAGCTGGCCACGCCTCGGCCGGAGCCATATACTGAACCGTGAATCTCGGGAGTGTCCGAAGTACCGTGGATGTATACGCGTGTCAAGCCGGAAGAGAAGGGGTAGGGGTTGGTGGTCAACGGGTCGTCGGTAATATGTATGTCGCTGTCGTTGCCGTTCTCGCCTTCTTCACCTACGGAGGCCAGTGAGCCGCCGCCATATACATCGCGCCATACGGTACCGCCGGTGATGTTGACAGTGGTATTGCCACGCACCTTGCCGGCAGTCTCGCTGATATGCTCGTGTGGATGGTCCACACCACGGCCGGAGCCATATACGTTGCCGGAGTAGATGAGCGTACTGGTCTCGCTGCCTATCTCGCCGCCGCTGATATTAAGGCGGCTGTCTTCCCACACGTGGCCGTTCTCGCCAGAGCCGAAGACAGAGCCGAAGAGGTGGCCGCCGCTGATGTTGACTTCAGTGGAATGGGAGTAACCCATCTGTCTGTACTGCTGGTCGATGGCCACACCGCCTTCGGTATAGTTGTCTGCCACCATACCGCAGCTGGAGCCGAACACATGGCCGTTGTTGTCGCCTGGGGTCAGGAGGCCTGTGCCACTGATGGCAGTACCGTCGGCATTGACGTTGCCGATGTAGCCGCCGCTGATAGTGATAGTGGCTTTGCCGCCATCTACCTCGTCCTCTATCTTGTCAATGATGTGCAGGTCAGACTCTGCCAGCCTGTAGATACCTACGGAGGCCAGCAGGCCGCCGCCATAGATAGCGCGTCGTACCACACCGCCTGTCATTGTGACGTTGGTGTGGCCATACACACGGCCGGCCGTAGAGCTTCGGGTCTCAGAGGATGAGTGGTAGAGGGGATCCACACCGCGGCCGCCACCGAAGATGTGACCGCGGAAGGGGTTCTTCGAAGCACCGTCGGCAGCTGTCTTGTGCTGACCACTTGCACCCTCGTCGAGAGGCCATCCGATGATGCCGCTGTGCATGGTGACGTGGGTGTCGTCCTTCACGTGACCGTTCTCACCGCCGCCGAACACGGCACCATATATATAAGGATAGTTCAGCTTGTCGGGCTCGCTGCCGCTGTAGTCAGAGGGAGTCTGATTCTCGGTGCCGATGGTGACAAAGGTCTCCTTGACGTACTCCATGCTGGCCACGAGGTCAGAGCGGTTGGCCGACACACCGCGACCGGCACCATAGACACGGCCGTTGTTCTTGCCCTCATGTCCGGGGGTGGTGTCGCCCACCGTACCGCCGGTGATGGTCACCGTCACCTTACCTGTGTTGTCGGTGAATATACCGGTGAGGTAGTTGACCTCGGTGTCGGGATTGACGATGTTGCCGCCATCGTCCACTATCTCGTCGTGTACATGGGCGCCGGCAGAATTAGCCTGGACGGTACCTACCGATGCCATGGCACCCGAACCATAGACGTTGTGCCACACGTGGCCGCCGGTCATCTTCAGCTCGGCATTGCCGTAGACGGCACCGGCCGTCATGCTGTAGCTATCGTCGCCCGACTTCTGGAAGAGGTCAACGCCGCGTCCGCCGGCATAGACATTGCCGCGGAACACTGGTGCATTGGCCACACCGTGTTCATCGAAACCGACCTCGCTGTCCTTCAGGGCCGTGCCGATGGAGCCGCCGCTGATATCTACATAGGTGTCGCCCTTCACGTGACCGTTGGCACCGCCGCCGAAGACCGAGCCCTTGACGTCGGCTCCTTCTTCGATATAGACGTAGGCGTTGTGTACGTAGGCCATTCGCACGACGTCGCTGTTAGGCTCTACGGCCAGGCCACGGCAGCCGCCATAGACGAAGCCGCAGTTGAAGCCCCAATAGTCAGGATTCTCAGAGTAGCCGATGGTGCCGCCCTTGATGTGTACCTCGGTCTTGCCAGTCTCGCCGGTATAGGTAATCTCGTGTGTGGTGGCATCTTCGGTCACTGTGCCCACGGTGGCCAGCGAGCCGCCACCGAACACGTCGTGGTAGATCTTACCGCCGCTCACCTCTACGAAGGTGTTGCCGTAGACGTGGCCTGCGGTCTTCGAGAGCTTGTCGTCGCCACCCATGTCGATGCCTCGGCCGCCGCCATAGACGTTGCCTCGGTAGATAAGTCGGCCACGGCCGTTGTCATCGATGTTGTGCTCCTCAGCGGTCTGCTCTGTACCTACCACGCTGTTGCCCTTGACATATACCTTCGTGTCGTAGGAGACGTGACCGTTCTCACCGCCGCCGAAGACTGAACCGGTGACGATGGCAGCGCTGTCGATGTTGACGATGGTGTTCTTGGTGTAGGCCAGGTCAGCGAGGGCCAAGTTCGTGTTGCCGGCCGACATACCGCGGCCCGAGCCGAACACGAAGCCGTTCTCCTTGCGGTGATCGCGGTCGGGGATAAGGGTAGAATAGTTGTTGGCGCCGGCACCGCCGTCGGTGCCTATCTGGCCGCCCTTGATGGTGACGGTGGCCTTACCGTTAGTGTCGGTAGCCTCGTCGCGGATACCCACAGAGGCCAGCGAGCCGCCGCCATAGACGTTACGGTAGATAGTGCCTCCGGTGACCAGCACATTGGTGTTGCCGCTCACCTTGCCGGCGGTGATGCTGTAGTCGCCGCCACTGGTCTTGTCGATACCTCGGCCGCCGCCATAGACGTTGCCGCGGTATATCATGTTGTCAACGAGGTCGCTCGTGGCTACATTGTCTATACGGACACCCACGATGCCGCTCTTGATCTTGACGTCGGTGTCGTGATAGACGTGTCCGTTCTCACCGCCTCCGAAGACGCAGCCATAGACCGTGCCGCCGTCGAGGGTGACCCGCGAGTTGTTCACGAAGGAGTAGCCGGAGTACTCGGTACCCGACTTACCGAGGCATCCGCCGAAGACCAGACCATTAGTGTCGCTGAAGCTGTTCTGGCCGATGGTGCCGCCGGTGATCGTGATGGTGGCAAGGCCGGTGCCCTCTTCTGCCACGCTGTAGACATCGCCTTCAGACATAGGCTCAGAGGCATGGGAGGTAGTGTAAGTATCGGCCTGGCTTGCCGTAGCATAGGTGTACGAGCCTACCGATGCAATCTCGCCGCCGCCATAGACGTTGCCGTAGATGATGGTGGTGCCGGTAGCCTCAGAGATGTTCACCGTGGTGTTCTTCACCAGGCCGAGCTTCTGGCTCTTTGCCCACTCACTCATCAGCGCACCCTTGCTGCCGCCGAAGACGTCTCCAATGCTGTACTGGCTGGTGCTCATCAAGGCCTTGTTGCCGATGGTGCCGCCCGTGATGTTGATGGTCACGTTGCCGTGGGCGTCGCCGGGCTGCATGATGCCGTAGTGTTCCGTGTCGGTCTCCTCGGCAAGATAGGTACCCACAGCAGCCAAACGTCCGCCGCCATAGACGGAGCCGAGGATCTTGGCATTCTCCTCGATATTGACGGTGATATTACCGCAGATGACACCTGCTGTGAGGGCAAGAGCCGAGAATCCACGGCCACTGCCGAAGATGTTGCCATCAACACCCGAGGTGCCGAAGGTGCCGATGAGGGCATTGCCCTTGATGGTCGTGCTGGAGTTGCCTAAGACGTGACCGTCCTCACCGCCGCCGAAGACGGAGCCGAAGACGACGGCATTGCCATGAACGATGACTTCCGACAAGCCCACATTGGACCAGCCATTGAACAAGGTACGCGGGTCGCCCATTCCGGCACCGAAGATATAGCTGTTGACAGGACGTGCCTGAATGCCGGCGATGGTGCGGGGCACACCTACTGTGCCGCCCGACATCTCTACCTTACACTTGCCCAGCACGTCGGTAATCTCATTGCCGCCATACACGTTGGTCAGGATGTGACCGCCAGTGATGGTTACGTAGGTGTCGCCACAGACACGTCCTGCCGTGCGACGCCATTCACCGGGAGCGAAAGGATAGTAGCCGCTGCCGCCGCCGAAGACGTTACCGAAGAAACTGTGGCCATTACCGGCTGACTTGGAGCCGCCATTTGATTCGTATTGATCGGCAAAGTAGTCATATACATAGCGGCTGCCTTCTGGTTTGAAGGGCCATGCGTCACATTCGTGGAATCCTGCGGCATCAGCATCGGCGAAGTTGCCGTTCCTTACTTTTTCTATGGCAGCATTCCAAGCCTCCTCTGTGTAAGTGCCATCCCAGTGGCCTGTACCACCATCTTTATAATATCCGGTGCCTATCTGTCCGCCGGAGATATCTACGTGGGTATCGCCCAGCACCTCTCCATTTTCGGAGCCGCCATAGACGGAGGCAATGATAAGGCCGCCGCTAATCTGCAGGTGAGTCTCGTTGACAACGGCCAGCAGGTTGGCTTTTGTGTTGGCGGTAGAATCGGCTATACCCTTGCTGGCGCAGAAGACGTAGCCGTAGTCGTCGTCGGAAGTAGGTTCGGATGGGTTAGGCATGTGCTGCTTGTTGAGACCCACCTGTCCGCCGGTGATGATGACTTCTGCCAGACCAGTGCCTTCCTTGCAGGTCTTGGGTTCATCCTTGAAATGCATGCCTTGTTTCTCTGCATCCCATTCATCGGCAGAATAGAAATCGGTGAAGGTACCCACAGAGCCCAGCTCGCCGCCACCATAGATACTGCGGCGGATGTGGCCGCCGGCCATGTTGACCTGGGTGTTGCCAGTGACGATGGCTGCTGCGGGGTCATCTTCCACTCCCTTGCCTGCACCATAAACAGTACCGGTGATATAGGCTCCGAGAACGGGTGTCGTGTCATCTCTGGAGGTCAGGGTGATGTCCTGACCTATCAAGGTGCCGATATTTACGGTTGTGTTGCCATAGACTGCAGCCTCGTTGCCGCCGCCATAGACATTTTCTACAGCGCCTAGCTTGTTGGGGTTGTTTTCATCTACTGGAAGAGCATCGGCATAGTCACCTTGAATCATGTTGATGTTAACCGTCGGGTCGGCATACATGGCAGCACCGGTTCCAAGGCCACCGCCAAACACAGCGCCGATGCTGCTGCAGGAGATGACGTTCAGCACGGGCTGGGCATAGGGGAAGGTGTGGGTGGCATCTTCATCGGGATTGGTGACGGCAGTATGGCTGTCGTCAGCAGTCTCCCTGGGAAGATATATGGGCCTGCCGTCGGCATCGGTTGAGCCTGAATCATAATAGCCGAACCGCGAATAGGCAGCCTCGTTGCCGCCGAGGTACAGCTCGTCGATATTGATGGCGCGGCAGCCGGTTTCCTCGATGTTAACCTTGATGTGGCCCTTGATGATGCCGCCGAGGTTGTTGCCGCCAAACACTTGTCCGAATGTACCGCTGGTAATGGTGAGCTCCACGTTGCCGTTGACGTTGGCATTGTCGGCACCGCCAAACAAAAGCGGAGTCTTAGTTGCGGGCATACAGCCCATGACAAGGATGATGTCGCCGTCGATATCAGCATTCTTTCCTGCGCCGACGACCTTTTCAACTGTCAAGGGGCAGGAGTTGCCGTCTTGCTTGACATCAAGATTGATGGAACCCTTGATGTTACCCTTTTGGTTGCTGGCGCCATAGACTTCGTGTATTGTACCGCCCCAAATAGTGGTGTTGGCGTTGCCTGTGCCATAGAGATTGCCGTCGTAGATGCCCACGTCGGCACCGGGGTTGGGATCACCGTTACTCTTGTTATCCTTACCGTTACCACCGCCAAAGACGTACTCTATCTCGTAGGCGCCATTAACATCTACATTCGTTTCAGGCACGGCAGCAGCATTGCCACCGCCATAGACGGTTTCGATGCTTGTATAATCGCAGCCGTCAATGATAACCTGAGACCTTGAGCCATTGGGGGTGGCAGTGGTGGAGGTGTTAGGAGTGGCAGGTCTGTAGGCTGCCTCATTTCCTCCGCCATAGACGGCCTTTACATCGTAGCGAAGGGCATTGACTGCCGCCTTCTTCTCATCAGTATCTGCGGCATTGTCAATGGCTGCGGTGATACTCTTAATGGCTGTCCTAACTGCGGCAGTGTCAGTGGCATTTGTATAGGTTGCCTCGTATGAATCAGTGTTGATGCCTAAGACGGTTAATTTAGCAACCTTAATCTTGTCGGCAAGAATTGCCTTAAGACTAGCAAGGGTAGGGGTATCTGTGTCTTCCAGCGCATCGTTGACAACTTTGTCTGATACAAACTTCTGCGCAATATTTGTTGCTTTCGTTGCATCCTTGTTCTGCGTTGCATACACGTGTACCGTCACATCACCCTTGGGCGAACCGTTTACATTGTTGGCGCCAAAGATGCGGTTGACAATACAGCCCTTAAGTGTCGGGTTCAGTGGATAATAGTCTGTTGAACCGCTGGTCTTATCAATCAGTTCATCAAGGATGGTCTTAAGAGAGGCGTCAGCTGCATTGTAGAAGGCTTGGTCAATACCATTGAGGTTTACTTTGGTATTGCCGGCATCAGCCTCGGTGGTATCATTGCCCAATCCGCCGCCGTAGGCATCTCCTACAATGGTTCCGCCTAACAGATTGACTGTAGTGGTGGGGTATGTTCCGTCTGTTACAGCCGTATTTGCTTTTGCCAAGGCACCACCGCCATATACATCATGGTTCAATTGACCACCGGTGACGTTAACAGTGATGTTTCCGCTGACTTCACCTTTCTTACCTCCACCGAAGACATCCGTCGAGATGGTGCCGTTCTGAATATTCACTTCAATAGCACCGCCAACAGCAGATTCCTCACCGCCTCCATAGACGCTCCCGGCCACGGTAGTCGTGCCTTTGATGGTGAGTCGCACGTTGCCGACAGAGCCGAGGTTGGTCTTATCGAGGTTCTGCGTGGTAATGACCTGTGTGCCGTCGAAGCCTGCACCACCCTCTGCAGGGTAGCTGGCGACTTGTTTCCATGTGTATTCTGTTGTGCCTGTATAGATACCAGGCTCGAACATACCTGAGTTCTGGTTATAATTAGGATTCGTCGTGAAGCCTCCATTTCTGACAGGGATGGTGGGCAGGGTGGCGGAATAGCCGGCACCAAAGGCATTGCCCATCACGGTGCAGTCTTCGAGTTCCGACGTGGCAGTCCCCGACACCTTGCCGAGACTGCCGCCGCCATAGAAATTCTCGTTGATGGTACACTTCTTAAGCGTGGAAAAGACATTATCGCACTGTGCCAAGGAGAATGAGACGAACTTCACAAACAGACGGGCACCGGTGGTTCCGGAACTCCAGACAAAGAATTCATAGTCGAAGTCCGTAGCTACGCCGGGACCTTTCTTGCCGTAGTCTTTTCCTGAAGTTTGCGACGAGCCGGTGCTTGTACCATTGTAGTATTCGCCTTTATCGTTGACATAATAGTTTTGAAGAGTTCTCCAGTCTTGATTTCCACTATTATCGTAGTATTTCTTTCGGCTATAGGAGTTGCCGCCATAGCCTGCGCCAAAGTAGTTGCCGAAGGTGCAGCCCTCGGCGTTGGTCGTGACAGTCTTGCCCGTCGTCATGTTGCCGAACTTCGGTCCGCCGCAGAAGAGTGTGACATGGCTGTTGTAGATGTCGGTAGTGATGGTTCCCTGTATGGGTCTGGCCTCGTTGATGCCGCCGCCAAAGAACTGATCAATATCGGCATTGTAGATTTGCCAGTGTACGTTGCCCTTGATGCCTTCCTGCGATGCACCTGCCACCTCATGGAAGTAGCCGCCGCTGATGTAGCATTCGGCATTGTCTTCCCTGATAGTTGCATTGGCATTGTAGGTTCCCGTGAGGTAGAAGCCGGGGAACTCGCCTCCCGTCACAGATACGGGAACGTGAGGGGTGGACTGACTACCATCACTATGGGTGCCCATGCCGAACTCTTGGATCCATACATTGCCGCCGACATGGATGTAGATGGTTTTACCTGTCACAGCTTTGCTCTGTGTTGAAACAAACTGGTCAACAACGCCGCCGAGCAAGATGAGCGGAGCGTCGGTCTTGGTGTTATTATCCAGATTCTCATACTCCAACTGAGAGGTGTAGAAAAGTGATGTATTGGTGGTCTCGAACCAGCCTCTTGTCTTGAAGATGGTGAAGTTGCAGATAAGGCTGGCACCATTGGGCTTCTGCGCCTGAGCTGTACCGGGAATGTTCAGGAAGTCGAAACGTATGGGAGCTATGCTCAATCTTCCCGTATGGTGATAGATGAGGCTGTAGTCGGGCTCATGGTCATTGTTCTCGTCCACCGACATCATGGTGAATGGTGTGGTTCCGTTTTGCGGCACAGTGTTCAAATGAAGATTGCCCACGAGTACGAGGGCGTTGTCGTAAACAGTAGGTCCCCAGCCACCCATGTTGTTGTTTATGTTATTTAAAGCTCGCTCAATACTCGTTTCGACTTTTTGTCCATTAAACGTTGTGTTACTCGTGTTCACCTGCGTGCCGGTTTGACTCACACCCTGTTTTGTGTTATAATTAGCCGAATACACCACATCGTAGTATTGGTCGGCAATATAGTATGCCTTACCCCAATAGGGTTCGATGGTGATTTCTGTTACCCCATAAGGCACATCAAAGTATGCGCCCTGCGAGAAGACGCGCTTGCTGACGCTGTAGAGGTCTTTGTTGGAGCTGCGGCGGTCGGCGTAATTGTGGTCAGGGAAATCTTTGATGCCCGTGGTGGGGTAGTTGTCCGCGGTATAGGGGTCGCCGTCGATGGCGGTGATGGCAGTAATCTTCCAGCCAGTGACCACGCGGTTGCCGGTGTAGTTGCCGGTGCCTACATCATTATAATAAGGTAGCTGTACCTTGTCGTAGTTGTAGTTGAAGCGGTCGAAGTCCTTGTCGGTACGCTGCAAAGTTAGGCTGCTGGTCGTAATGGTGGCCCCAGCGGGCTTGGTCTGTCCGCCAGTGGTCTGCGTGCTGCTAATTTTTACAGAAAGCGTCTTGCCTAGTTTGCCGCCATGGTTGCGTCCCGCCGTTGTGCTGTCAGGGGCATTGTCTGCATCATAGTTGACGATAGACGGATAGTATCCCTGGGCTTTCAGAATAGGGTAGGGCTTGGGATTGTCGATGGTGCGGTCGGCAGTTTCAAGTACCCACTTCAGCATCAGATCTGCATCGTTATGGTTTTCTGTAGCGTAGAAGGCAGCCAACTTCTTGTTACTGTTCAGCAGATGGCGGTAGAACTCGAAGCGGTTCAAAAACTTCTCCTCGACGGCCAGCGCGCAGTTGTATTTGTTGTTGCTGATGGCTTTGGTTTTCAACTCGTCGTAGGCATAGTAGTTGAAGGTGTTGAGGCCGCCGTTGTTGAGGTTGTTGATATTGGTGCCGCCAAAAACGGGCGAGACGGTAGTGCCCCCTGTGATGTCGCCATAGAACATGCAGTTCATCACCATGGTTTTGATGCTGGCAGCGGTGGTGGTGGTACTGTTGTTACCGACGATACCTCCAACATTGCTGCCGCCGGTGATAGTGGCATAGCTGTAGCAGTTCACTACGCGGGCTGTGCCATCAAGCAAACCTACAAGGCCGCCTGTGTTGCCTGTGCCGCCGACAGAGCCGCTCAGGATACCGACATTGTAGATGCGGGCAGCGCCATTGGCAGTGGCGGCGATGGCGCCGGTGTTGCCGGTGTTGCCGCTGATGCTGACATCTTCCAGCACCAGGTTTTTCACCGTACCTGTTAGGGTAGTGAACAGAGGTGTGCTAAGATCTGTGATGCGGTAGGGCATCTTCGTGTCAGGGTCAATCGCAGCCTCCAGGATACCACTGAATGTAGCAATGCTGGTATGCCCTGAGCCACTCACGTCGCTCGTGAGCCTGTAGTGGCCCGTGGGGTCGGTGATGTCAGACAAAGAAGAGATGTCCGTTTGTCCCCAAACATGGGTAACGTTCGCAATTATGATTGCAAACGTCAGCAATAAAGTGCGCACATGGTTGCTGCGTAGGTTATCTTTGGTGTGTGATGATATATAATGTACCATTGTCAGTAAATATTTGCTATTTGTGGTTCATTTATTTCTTCTGTTTGGACTGTCGCCGGGAAAACCGGTGGACACTCTAAGGTTCTTGCCACCAGCTGTCTTTGGTGCGGCAGAGGGCCTGGGCCAGACAGTTCATGGTCTTGCAGACAGGTACGGAGATCTTCTCTTCCCTGGGCCGGTATCTGTATTGCCAGGGGGTTATCATCAGCATCCGCCCTTCGGCACAGAGGTCCATGCGGTCGGCAGAGGGATGATAGCGGTCGGTGAAACCGTTGTCAGCAATGAGCACTACGGTATAGCCGCTATGCACGGCCTCATCCATAATCTCGCGTTCACCCTTGGCTATGCGGGCCGACACAAGGACTGCTCCCTTGGCGGCCTCTTCAAGGCAATGGGCTTTTTGCTTATAATAATCCCAGACGTCTCTGCGATGGCAGACGACGGGTAGGCAACGACGGTCGGTAAGGACGGCACGATTGCCGTAGGTGTCGCAGGTGATTGTGCCGTCAGCCTGAAGCAGTTGACTCTCGGCCTGGGCTAGGGATTCGGGTGTGCCTGCATCTTCGCTCAGCAGATAACCATGCAGGGCGGAGATAGATAGGGCGGTGTCGATGCTTCCGCGCTGGATATGCAGCCACTCAGGGTGCTGCATGCGCAGCATGCGGCTGCGTGGGTTATTGTGTATATACTGCCGCTGGGTCACCAGCTGTTTGGCGTCCACGGGCATCACGTCGCAGTAGCCGGGGGCGAAGAGGGGAGGGAAACTGTCCTTACTTATGCCGACGGCCGAACCGTCGGCCACAGTGGGAGCAGGTTTGGCCTGCTCCATGAGCCAGCGCTTCTTCGTGCACCCATATTTATACCCTGCTATCACCTGGCCGAGGTGGACGGGCTTGCCTTCGCGGTTGTGCAGCTTGCTTTTTACCTCCAGCAGGAGGTGCAGGTGCTCGGGCATGATGGCATAGGTGTCAACATGTACCATGGGGTAATAGGCCGTGAGGACGTGCAGCAACTCATGCTCTACCATCTGTCCGATGGGGGAGAGGACAATGTGCGGAGCGTCGGTGCTACCGTCAGGGGCGTTGAGATTCCCTGCCACGGCACCAAGGACCTGGCCGAGGTTTTCCTTCACATTAAGCGTGATGTGGTAGAAGCCCGGTAGGGTGTAGTCATGAGCCGCTGCGCGGTGGGTCATGCTGTGCTGGGTGGGGAGTCTTTGTTCCATTTTTTCTTTTTATCGCGGGGTGAACCGGCGGGCATACTTTTTTCTCGCCGGGTGAACCGGCGAGCACTGTTATCTTACTGCCACCTTCTTGCCGGCTACGATGTAGACACCAGGTACGAGCTGTGTGGTGACTGTGGCACCGGGCTCGAGCATGAAGCTGGCCATGGTGATGCCTACAGCATTGACGATGCGCACTCTGGCTGTTGTCTTGAGGCCGGACTCGATGGTGATGGTTCCGTTGCCGCCGCTGACACGCAGACCTTCGCCGCGGTCGGCGAGGCTGAGGCTCTCATCGGCCTTGAACTCGGTATCGGTGGTCAGGTCGCCGAAGATGATGCTACGGTACTGCTTACTGCCACTTGAGGATGCCTTGGTGAAGTAGGGACGGAAAGCTCCTACAGGCACTGCTGTCGTTGCGGTGACATCATAGCTGCTGCCGGTGCCGTTGAGCACGTAGTAGCTGCCAGTGGTGCTGCTGACAGGAATCTTCTCGTTGAGATAGCTGGGAGTGAAGGTGTAGCCGTCGGCTGTCACCTTGGCGGCTTCCAGCTCGGTGTCGCTCACATTGATAGTGGCACCGGTGTTGGAGGCGAGGGTGATGACCTGTGCGGGCAGTTTCTCTATATCTGTAGTGCCTAATCGGTTCTGCGGCTCAAACTGACCGCTGAGGTCAAACTCGAAGTAGCGTACTCCAGGCAGACCGAGGATATAGGGCTTAGCCTTGGTGTAGTAGGGATAGCCGGCATATTCGCGAGCAGTCTGGTAGTAGTTTTTATGATACTCATCAGTGTTGGCATCCTGATATTCATCTACGGTGTAGTAGTAATCCCAGAGGAATGTGTTGTCGTCAGTCTTGTCGACTGCTATGCCACCATTGCCCTCGGGCAGACCGAAGTTGGCTATCCATACGTTTTCATCGGTAGGTGAAACCTTGCCGCCGGTAGTCTTATATTCGCGCAGCCAGTATTCGTGGCCTACCTCGCTGCCGGTGTAGAAGTGTGTGAGTTCTCCCTTGTCCTGAGTGGTGAGCAGCTCAGCGGTAAACGGCAGACTGATGGTCTCCCATCCGATCTGGCGGTCAGCGTAGTTGTCCGGACGACGCTGGTACCACATTCGTTTGCCGTCGGCAAAGGTGTATTGCATCGGGGCATTGAAGTCCTGCTTGTCAACGAGGAAGTGGTCGAGGGTGGCCTGATAGGCGTAGTTGCCTGTGGTGGACGTCTGCTGTACTACATGACCGCGAATGTCACTTGTATTTTGCACACCAATGGTGCGGTACAGGCCTTCGGAGTATGAAGGATCACGGAAGTAGTTGACGAGCACATTGTTAGTCTGAGTGTTCTTGGTGTGCTCAATGTCGGCCTTCGGGGTGTAGGCCAATAGGTTCTGCGTCAGTCCTTGTGTCTGTATGGCATCGAGGCGCTCATAGTCGAGCAGCGGGTGATAGCCGCCGGCACGGTCTGTGAAGTCGCCTGCCACACCAGCCACCACGCCTTGGTAGCCGCGGGTGTCACCATTGCCGCCGGTGAAGTCGATGGCGGTCATGTTGTGGTGAGGCTTAGCCTGGTAGTTGGTGCCGCTGACGGTGAAGTCGTAGCTGTCAACAAAGGCTGCACGGGCGTTGAAGTTGACAGACTTACCATATACGCCATTGCGGAAGTATGCCGGAGCACGGAAGACACGGTTCTCCGAGCGGTCGTTGATATCATTGATGAGCAGGCCGTGCTTGCTGTTGTCAACATCCTCGCCGCTACCGGTGGTGTGACTCTTGGCTACAGCCTGCGGATGCATGGCATGAGCGATGGGGTAGCCGTTGGCATCGTTGAGGATTCCGTAGCTGAGCTTCTGTCCGAAGAAGATGTAGTCATCGGGATAGATGGGGATGTAACCATAGTCGGACGACAGGCGCAGGTCTGCCTTGAGCGGCTTGTTGCCGTCGGAGAAGCGGAAGTCGCCATCGGCAACGTACTTCTCTACATAGCCGACCTTGATGGTGTTGGCACCTTCCTGCTTGTCGAAGCGAGTATAGTCGGCATCAGCATAGTTGACTGTATGAACCAAGTTCGCATAGGTTGGTATGTAACCTGTCTCACCGGGCTTCTTACCGTTGGCATCTTCTATCTGCTGATCCTGATTCTTCACCATCGTGCCGTCGGGCAGGCGATAGAAGAGGTGGTTGTTGAAGCTGCCGTCACTCTTCTGGCCATTGAGACGATAGCGAGCCTCAAGGTAGTAGCGGTTGAGGTCATAGGCTAAGGAGCCGTTGACGAAGTCTTCGACTGGACGTTCGGTAATCTCGATATTTCCAGTGGAACCGGTGAAGGTGCTGTTGATGTCAGGATAGTATGAGTTGATTACTCTTGCGCCTGAGGAAGGACTGGCATATACTGCCTGTCCGGACGGGGTGGCAGAGGTCCATACCCAGCAGTTCTCGATACGTCCGTCACCCGTATTGGCAATACCGCCAGTGGTGAAGTTACCCATGACGCCGGTGTTATAGACCCTTCCGCACAGACTACCGAAGAGGGAGTTGTTGAGGCCCGTGATGGTGTTACCGTTGCCATGGAAGATACCACTGAAGCAGGGGTTGGTGCCGTCGCCGCCAATGGATGCCCATGAAGGCATTTCTGATTTAACTTCGCTCTGGAGGAAGAACTCGAGGTTGGCAGCACCGGTGATGATGCGCGACTTGCCATTAACCTCTTGCTGATGCTCGGTACCATAGGTGCTGTTGACGATATCCCACATGCCCTGCATGGCATCAAGCTCATTGTTGAATGTACGTGGAACACCATATGAGTCAGTGAAGCTAATGTTGCCTCCATTGGTGTCATTATTACGGCTACTGATGTAAATCTTTGGATCGCGGTCATTGTCGCGATGGTTGATATACATGTGGTGTGGGTCAGTGATAACGTCAGCCATGCGCTGGTAGTTGGCTACGTGCAAGGGCACGGGATTAGAGAAGGTTTTGCCCATACGGGTCAGTGCATAGTAGGCAACGTAGTAGTCATTCTGGTAGAAGTAGAGCGGCTCACCGCCATTGACGTACTCGCGTCCGTTGCGATGATGCTTGGCATTGTCTTCGTTGGGATAAATCTCCCAACCACCACCGAGGATGGGGAAGGCACCCTCCTGTATGGTAGGTATGTCGAAGCCTACCGTTTCGAGCGGGAGCACAAGATCTGGTTCCTTTATGGGACCGATGACGGGTGTACCACTGAGGAACTTAATACGAATGTTGATGATGTGTTTCTCAACACGTGTCTCATAATTCATGCCCGAAGCATCGCTCTCTGTGTAGGTGTACTCATAGATGGCAGTGACGTAGCGGTCACGCTGCAGAGCATCGATGTTGGCAGAAACAGGCACATAGAGAGTGGTCTCCTCAATAGGTGTCTCACCAGTGATGGTGAAATGTGTCTGATAGTTGGGGATTGCTGCCATCGTGTTGGCATCGATAACCGTTCCTACGGGAACAGAGTCACCCTTGGCATAGGTAGTAGTATTATTAATGGCGGTTATCCCTGCAGGGAAGTCGGGTATGCCAGAACCATGGGCTGTGATATTGGCATCGTTGGCACCTACCTTATATTGTTCAATACAGAAGTAGTAGGTGCCTAGACTATCCAATACAACCTCTTCCACATATCCTTGCTGAGTGGTTGTGAGGTTGGTGTACTCCATGTGACTGATAGCCTTACCTGCATTGTACATTGTGCCTGCCACCTCGAAGGTGTTCTTTACGATGTATGTATGGTATTTGCCATCCGACCAATCGTTGCCGTCCTTATCCTTGAGGTGAGTGTCACTCACTGCAAAGCTGGCATAATACTTGCGGTCATTGGGCAGGCTTTCAAACTGTTCATTGTTGAGCTGTACACCGTTGGCTACAGATGTCGTGCCAAGCTTGAACGACTTGTAGGTGTCGGAGGAGTTGAACGTTGCAGTGTAGTCAATCTTAGCAGGAGTGGCATAGAACGGGTGGTTCTGCATGTCGAATGCACTGATGGCCGTATTGCGGTTGGTGCCGCCGACATTGTTGATATAGCTTGTGTAGTCAGTGACGGCATCATAGCGGTATGCCCCGTTGCCAATGTTCTTCTCATAGTTATTATAGAGCAAGGCATCAAGTGCATCGTAGTTATAGTCGAAATGTGCACGCTCCTCTGGCAACAGCTGACAGTAGTCAACGCCATTGTAGTTGTTGCCTGCCTCGTAGTATTTACCGCCCCAAGAGCCACCATTTGTACAATAGTATGCCTGCTGGAATTTTTCCTTTACATCAGACGGCCAGTTGCTGTATTCAGACTCTCCGACCAGCTGGTTGAGCACGCGGTAGTCACCGGTACTTACAAGCACGGTGCTTACACAGATGTATGCAGGCTCGAAGTATGTGGAAGCGTTATTAATTTGGGCGTAGTCGGTTGCCGAGATGGGTGTGCCCTGAGTGAAGGACTTCAGTGTGCCATTGACGTTGACTTCACAGTCTGCTTTGGCGATGTATGCAGATTCAAATGATGCCTGAGTCTGTGAATCCACATGTCCTGTTACACCGGCCTGCATGTCGTAGACATTGCTTGAGATAACATCGTCCTTATTGAAGTAATACTGTCCGTAGGTACCCGATGCGTTGCAATTGAACGTAGCGCTCTTGACATACTTTTCTTTATCCTGGTCGGAGAGAGCATTCCAGGCGGCTTTCTTTATTGGTGTGTCTTCTGCGTCAACAATAAGCCGATAGTAGTCATCTCTGCTTGAGGGATTAGAGAAGTCAAGGGTGAGCAGGTAGCCGTTGTTATGGCTTACCTCATTGATGACATTGAATAATGACTTTGCATCAACGGGTTGGTGAGTATTCTCGTCAAGGATGGGATTACCCTCACCGTCTAAGGCAGTCTTTCCGGCAAGTCCTTCGTATACAGACTTACTGATAGCCTCGCCCGGATAGTATGTCCTGCCGTCGATGGTTGCTTCTGCGTTGCAGACATAGGCATCGGTATCCATGATGAACATGCTGCGCTCTGCGGTAGTGGCGTTATACCAATCCCAGTAGCTGATGGGGTCGCCCTGACCATAGGTCTTGGTGATGGCATTCTTGATGATGGATATCGAGTCGGATACTGACAGTTCCGGATCTTCGGCATTGTATGTGTAGTTGGGCAGTTTGGCCGGGTCGGCATAGAGACCAGGCACTATGTTGAGCAGGCGCAGCTTGGCGTTGCCCTGGATAGACATGGTGAGCGGTATGCTCATCTCAGTGTTATAAGCGTCGGCACCACCAGTGTAGGCGGAGACGAGCTGCTCATAGACGTAGTACTCACCGCGGATGTACCAATAGTGGGCAGGAGAGGCATCGGCGCCTGCAAACTTCTTAGACTCGGGGAAGCAGTCATCGAGGATGCGCTTAGGCAGTGAGTGGATGAAGTTGCCGGAGGTCTCCATGTCGTCGGAAGCCGTAGCTTCGGTATAGGTGTATGCGCGGTTGGTCACCAAATTTTCGTTGGCATCGGAGATAACATCGGCATAAATAGGGGTATAAGAGGGAGTGCCGTGTATATTCTTGGCATAGACGTAGCCACCACCTTCGCCCGGGGATACATTGAGCAGGTCGAGCTCCACGACACCGGTGATGGGACCATAGATTTTGTTGCCATTGTTGTCAAGTTCCTTTACTATCTCGAGGAACACACCCGAGGAGAGCGCAATCTTGTTGGGGGCAGTACCGTCGTTGCGCATATTGTTGTTGATGTGAGCCTTTTTCCACTGAAAATAGGTGGTGCTACCGTCTGCAGCATAATCGCCAGTCTCTGCGCTGTTTGTCCTACGCACATCGGCGAATTTGACATCGGATGTTACGCCTCCGAGGAATTTCACTACATTGTTGATACCGAAATAGCTTCCGTGGTCAAGGTTTTGGTTGAGGGAGAGTTCGCCCACACGGTTGATGGTGTAGTTGGTGAAGTCTGCCTCGGCTTCATCCTGAGCACGGTCGATAGCACCGTGGAGCACCAGTCGGCTACCCTTGATGCCGCAGAAGTCGCAACGCTGTACGGTGTTGATAAAGCGTCCCTCGTTGACGATGGACTGCTTGCGCTTCCAGTTGGCTTTGTGCTCATCGTCGACCAATATATAAACATCATACAGGATGATGTCGCCCTTTACATAGTCTCCGTAATCAGCGGTACATTCGTACTGGGTGGTATAGAACGACTGTTGGCGCGGTGTCAAGGCGTTAAACTCCGCATCACTGTCCACACCGCCGGAGAGTGAATACCAGTCGGTACCGTAGTTGGTGATGTTAAGTTCGCGGTAGCCGTCAACGAAGGTGAGGTTGCCGTCGCCATAGATACCGCCGACGCCTTTACCTCCTACGCTGATAAGATCGCGGGAGTAGATGTCAACAATAGCGGCAGTGGAGTTGCCATAGACCGTCTTGGAGAATGCCATAATCTTATCACTACCTGCCGATACATTGCCGCCGGCAAAGACGGCATTGTAGATGGTGATTCCTTCCTGGTCAATCTTAGCCCATGTCGTTTTGTCTGTGTCGCTGTTGGTGAGTTGGTCAAGGGCGGTGTTTGGAATATAATCTCCCTTGGCGTAGGTAGTGCCGCCAACGGTCACGTTGTCCTCCAAAGCTCTACCGTAGGCCTTAACCTCTACGCGGGTGTCTTCGGAGAGTTTCTTGTTGCTGTAGTCCTCGTAGTACCAGCCGTCGGATTGCTTGGCGTATTGGCTATATACAAAACCGACATTGCCGCCGCCGAAGACGTTGCCATAGCCCTTAGACATACCTTCGAGAGTGCCGATGGTTCCGTAGTGTACGTTGACATCGGTCTTGCCGAAGATGAAACCGTTGGTATTGCCAGCGGACTTATCCTCAGTCTTCCAGTTGTTGAAGCCACGGCCGCCGCCAAAGACATCACGCAGCACATGACCGCCCATCATGGTGACGTGGGTCTCACCAGGCTTGTATATAGATACCTCAAATTGGTCGGACGCATTCTTGGCCTGTGTGCCTCGTCCGATAGTAGCAATCTCGCCGCCGCCATACATGCTGTTGCGGATGATGCCGTTCCAAAGGGTGATATTGGCAATGTCCACATCACTGTTGGCAGCATAGCCGCCACCAAAGGCATTGCCTGCCTCAAACATTATATTGTCGCCTACAGCATCCTGGTCAATCTCTTCAACGAAATAGTAATCCTCGCTGCTTAAGTCATCACCGCGCTTCAAAGGTATGTACTTCACGTGGCCATCCTCGACAGCCAGACGATAGTAATTGTTCTCAGAAGCTGTTATCTCATCCTTATGTTTGTTTTGGTAGCCGACAACGCCGTTGAAGATGTCGAGGTTAGCCGTTCCGCGCACCACACCACCTTCGCCGCCTGCGTATGCATTTCTGCGGATGGCGGGCACTCCGTTGAAATAGAAGAACTCATCCTCATCGAAAGACGGATCGGTAATGGAAACGGTTGCGAATTCTGCGGCAATCTCTTCTTCGGGACGACCGATGATGACATTGGTCTCGCCAAGTACATCGTTGGTCAGATTAGTATGACCGTCGGCTGCATTGTGCTTGCCAACGGGGCCTTCCCATCCGCCGCCATAGACGTTACGGACTGAGCCTCCCTTGATATAGGCTGTAGAGGAGGCTGTGAAAGACTTAAGCATCAGTGTGTCCATCACGGAGCCAGTGGTGCCTGCTGCATAGAGGTCCTTAGCCACTGTGCCGCCAAGGAGGTCTATGTAGGATGTACCGCTCACAACAGCCGTGGTGCGGTGGTCGGTCTGTGTCCAGTGAGACTTCTGGGTGTCGTTGAAAGAGTTGTATTCGTTGGCTCCGACAGTTGATGCGTTGGTATAGCCGCTGTAAGTGGTATAGAGATTCCATGCGGCATCGTATTTGGCTTTGGCCTCAGCATCCAGCTCGTCGGCCGAATTGGCTCCGGCACTGTAGTCGGACGGCTTCGGCTGGGTATTGCCGGCTTGGTTACCATCAAACTTATAGGTGTAGATATGGCTGCCATATCCGGCACCGTAGGCATAGTTTACTACAGTTGCTCCACGATAGATGTGGACATTGGTGTTGTATTTCTCTGCAATATTGACATCGTATTTTGTTGCCACAGAGTTATAGTCGGAATAGAGCTGGGTGGTGTGTGCCAGGGCATTAGTGAGGCCGCCGTGGTCATAAGCTGCGTCGGTAGTGGAGTAGTCGCCCGGTATGTCAAGGCTCCAGCTATTGGTGCCGGCAAGGGAAGTTGTGGATTCCTTGTTATAGACGTTGCCGGCTTCGCCACCGCCATAAGGCTCATATACCTTGGCGCTGTCGAGGAGGTTGACCTCGGTATATTGTGCCCATGTGTTTTCGCCATAGCCTGCACCGAAGATGTTGGCGTGGGTTGCTCCGTAGGTGCGGTGTACGTAGCGTACGGGTGTATGGATGTTGACATGGGAATAGAGAGTACGGCGGTAGCTGTTGTTGCCGCCATAGATGGCACGGCAGCGGGCTGTGCCACTCTTGTAGTTGACATTAGACTCATAGACGTCGCAAGGCCAGAGGTTGCCCAACGTGTGACCGTCGGCAGAGGCTACGCCGTAGGCACCGCCGTAGAGGTAGTTCATGTCGATGGTTGAGCCCACGGGCACGTTGACAATGGTGCGGCGTGTGAAGCCCTGCTTAAAACTACCACCATAGACAGAGTTGATGTTACCACGGACAAGGTCGATAACGGCAGCAGCGGTAACATCGTCGGCCGTCTCTTCATTAGTGCGCACCGTAGCGGCAGCGATATCCATACCCACGCCGCTGTAGTCGCCGGCACCGAACACTTCGAGTTTTGCAAACTCTTCTATGTCAGCAGGTATGTCAATGAGTACGTAGCTGTTGCTCTGCAGGAGGTCCTTGTCCACCTCGTTATAATAGCCCTGACCGCCACCGTAAACACGCGTGATGTTGTTGCCTGCATTGTACACAGGTCGGAAGTTGACGAAGGCATTGCCGATAGCAGGCTTTACAAAGTTACCTTTCACAGTACCGTCGGCATTGGTGTAAGCGGAATAGAGGGTCTGGTCCTTATAGTCATAGGCTGCCTTAGCACCGCCGAAGATATAGTTGGCCTTGCCTTTGAGATACTCTACATAGGCACCGGCACTGAGCAATATTTCGTTATATGTCTTGCCGGAAGCATCGCTGCTAACCTTGTCAGCAAAACTGTGTGCACCCTTTATGCTTCCGCCGAAGTCGTTGGCACCATAGATATTGTTGGTGACGGTCGGTATGGTTGATGCGCTGGCCAGACCGACGTAAGTCTCTGCATACTTCTCGATGTCGGCGTTGCAGGCGCCGCCGATTACATCATAAGCAGTACCGCCGATGAGGTTGACGGTGGTGTGGCCGGTGACGGGACCTTCAAAACCACCACCATATATCTTACCCACGTTGCCGGCGGTGAGGTTGACAGTGGTGTTGTATGGATTTTCGATATTGCTTGTACGAGTTCCATCTTCAGAGCGTTGCAGATTACCCACTACGCCCTTTTCACCGCCGCCGAAGACCTTGATGATGTCGGCGTTGTTAGAAAGATTGATAATGGTGTTGCCCCAAATCTCTGAGTCTTCACCATAGCCTGCACCAAAGACGCTGAGTGCGGTGTTGAGAACGAAGTCCCGATGGTCGGTGAGTAACTTCACATCAGTGCCATTGGCAATAGCCTTGGTGTCAGTGGATATCGCATCGGCGGTGAGGTTGATGTTTACATTACCGTTGATATAACCGCTGGCATAGCATCCACCGTAGATGTTACCGCCAATGAACATATTGTCCGCCGTCTTGTTCCAGTTGAGTGTGAACGTGTTTTTGTCAAGAGTGCGTGGCTCAAGCACCAGACCATCGATGTTGAGGTTTACCTTGGGCGAGGCTGCTGTGGTGAGACCACCCTCGTGGAAGGCATTATATTCGCTCTTGGCAACATTGGCATTGTTGCAACCGCCGACGAGCTTATTGTAGATAACAACGGTCTTAGGGAAGTTGAGGGTAAAAGTGCCGGCAGCAGACATACTGCCCACGTTGCCGCCTACGAAGAAAGAACCGATATATGCTGTCTCGTCGACATAATCTGTGTCGAAGGATACGGTTGGCTTGATGCCTACATCGACACCCCGCATATACTCTTCAAAGGTAGCGGCATCGGTCAGGTCCATGCTGTTGATGGAAGCGTTGGCATAGCGTGCCAAAGTATCGGTGTTGACCATGTTCTCGCCATTGGAGCCGAGGAACACGTTGTCCACAACCACATGTGAGCCAATCCTCAGGTTGGCGGTAGGATTGCCTGACGTGGAACGAAGCGTGGCGCTGTTGCCTCCGCAGAATACGCGTCCGCCAATGTAGGTTGTCTGCTCACTGCTGCCTGTCAGTGTGGCGCTCTTGCCGGTGATGTGTACAAGAGTTTTGTCAACATTAGGACGGAAGTCGTTGAGCGCCTGGGCAGAGGTCTGGCCTGAAGGTACGTCATAGTGGAGGTCAGCATAGGCGGGGTCGGTAAGAGAGGACTGGTCTGTATAGACATAGGAGCCGTTGCCGCCGCCATAGACGTCGCCGTTGACATTGCTATAAATCTCGACGTTGGTACCGCCGGTTATGTTGCCGGTTATATCGTTGCCGCCATACACATTTTTCAGATTACCACCCCAGATAAGAACGTGAGTAGCGTAGTCTTTTGACAGAGTTACGCCGTTGACAATAGTGTCTTTAGGTGTTGTGGGGGTTACATTAGCCATACGAGCGCCACCATAAACATCGCCCTCAACGGTGCCGCTCTGGATAACAACGGTGGTAGCTCCCTTAAGATCGCCACGATTACCGCCACCATACACATTGCCGCCGATAGTGATTTCATCGTCAGCATAAGTAATAACGGAAAAGGTGAAAAGCATTATTATGAGGGCTATGCTTTTCTTCCATGTGCTTAATAATATGTTGGCTTTGTATGGCATGGGAGTCTATTGTTAGGGATTAAAGTCTATACTTTATTGATTTAATTTGATAGTCGGGTCGACAAGGTCGGGGTCTGCCAGCTGGTAGAGGTAAGTCGGGATGATGGTTGCAGAGATGGTTATCTGTTTACCTGAACCAAACTCCTGACCGCCTTGAGGACTAAGTGTCCATTCGTTGGTGGCGGTGCAGTTGCTTCTTACCAATGTTTCTGTGATATTGCCGTCTGTGTCGCGGTAATATACATCGTAGTAAGAGATAAACTTGAGATGTTTGCTGTCACCGCTCCGCATTGGCGTGAAGAATGCAGGCACTTCAATGCCGGTGGGGGTAATCTCTATGCCGGTATCGTTGGATGCATCATCATCGGCACTTACATCAAAGAGAGTGATTGTTTGAGTGGTTCCTGTTTCTTCGTTATAATTTAGGGTAGGATTGGCAGAACCACTGTGAACATTGACGGTAAGTTCTCCAATGGTAGTGGTCATTTCCACTTTCTTGAGCCTGATGCCGCGCAGGCTGTAGTAGTAGGATGACGGTCCTTCCACCTTGAAATGGAGCCCCAGTTTGGCATAGATGTGATTCATCAATACGTAGAGATAGTTGTCGCCGTCCTTCGCCGTGATGGAAAAAGAGCCGGGGATGACTGGCGTGGTGCTATTGATGATGTCAAAGGGATGGGTGGGGTAGTCCTCTGCGGCTGCGCCGGTAATCACACATACATCCTGGGTGCTCACTGTATTGAGGTTGGACAATACTATTGTTGAGCCTGTAGTGTAGTCGGTGGAAGCGATAGTGCCAGTTGCTGCATTAGCAGGCATATAGCCATAGATATAGTATGTATCACCCGTCTCGAGTGCCACATTGGCGGTCCATTCGTTGGTTCTCTCCCATTTCAACAGTGCTGTCTCATAAACCATATTGGTTTTGGGCGTACCCTGAGTCATATACATGATGATGTCACAGTTGGTGCCTATGCCACTGTAAGCGCTGTAGCCTGATGTTACGGAGCGCAGCAGTGGAGTGAAACCGTAGTCCTGCGAAGAGGTGCGCAGATGTAAGGTGGCCTGCTTTGCTTCCTTATGATAGTCGCTGTCGTCAGAGCATGCGCCGAAAGCCAGTGCCAATGCAGCGAGCACAGGCAGTGTAGAGAGGTGCTTTATATTTTTTACTATACTATGCATGTCTTTACCAGTTGAAGATAGGATGGTCGTCTGTCAGGATATTATCCCAGTCTTTTACAGCCACTTGGACCGTGAATGGTATTCCCACATCCATGGAAGGTACCACATTACAAGCGTTTTTGAGGTCGGCAATTGTGGCGACGAAGGTGGTCACCTTGTCCTGCTCGAAGACATAGTGCTGTGTGCCCTGTGCCAGGGTTATCGTGCCGGCAAGATAAAGCTTGCAACCCGGTGGTACAAGGCCGGTCAGGGTTGTTATGTCGTGGTCGCTATTGTTTTTAAACTCAAGATATATGTTGACATTTTCGTCTGTCTTGCTGGGCAATACCAAAGTGTGGTTGTATGTATAGTTGTCCGTCTTTCCCAGGTTTGTGGCCAGTGTTATAGGAGTGGCGGGCGTGGTGGTTTTGTCGGCAGGGGGAATGGTGTTGTCGTAGATGATGTAAGACGTTGCTTCGCTGGCTGTTATGGGAGAGAACTCGTAGTCAACAGCGTACTGATTATTGATGAGTATTCCTGTCAGCTCAAGGTCTGCGGCATCGGTTTCTATTTCTTCTTCATCTTTAAGCTTTGCTGTGGCAGCCTTCACGGCGGCATCCATGCGTGCAACAGCATATTCTAACGGTTTCTGCAGCGCAACGGATTTAGTCGTGATGGTAACCTCGCCATCACCTGAATCATATTTGGCGAGTATTCCGTTCCAGTCGAGAGCGCTGTTTTGATAATGCTCCAACTGCGATTCGTCGCTTACCTTTATCTTGGTATTGGTGCGGTAGTAGAGTGGTGCTGGTGTGGCGTAGTGCGTGAGAGGCACACCTGCGGCGGGGGTAAGTTTCTCATTGCCAATATTGTCTTGCAAGCCATTGACTATTGACTCGAAGCGAGAGTCTTCCACCCATGTTATGAAAGCTGCTCCGTCAGGCAGGCTAATGGAGGCGGGGTAGTCTTTGAAGCTTACATTGTCGTTCCACCTTAGACTGTCATTGGCGTCCAGATGCAGCATGTCTTCTGCTCCATCGCCAATCTTCATTGAGGCAATGATGGCCCTAGGCAGTGCTTCTACCTCAAGGTGCAGTGCGTCATACAGTTTCTGCAATGTGGATAGTACGTTTGGAGCTGAGCCTGCGTGCTGTGAAACGAAGGCTTCACGTAGCAGTTTAATCTTGCCGTGATCAACGGCACTCCATCCAGCTGTGTTGGCAATGGATGTGAGGTAAGCCGTCAGTGCTGTGGCCTCTGCGGGGGCAATGGTGGGGGCGGCAGGGGTATAGATGGATTTCGGCGTGAAGGTTATGCCAGCCACATTGCCATATTCCAGACCGGCATATTCGAGACTGCCATTGGCCATGTTGTCTTCACCTGTGGCCTTGCCGTAACACAGGAGTGCATTGGTACCCTGAACGATGGCTACATCTTGGTAAACCTGGGAATTGCTGGTGGCATTGAGTGTGTTTATTGTATTGTTGGCACTGACTTGCGGAATGCTGCCAATTGCAGGCAGAGTGATGTTTATGGCAAGTCTTCTGCTTGATGTGGTTACCTCGTCGCCGCTGATACGAAATGGTATCAGGACTATGTCCTGCATGCCGCGGAACACAGGTGTTGATTGTGCTTGCGTAACCTCGGTAGTTTGCTTGGTGGTATGGGTGGTGCCCCCTTGCTCATTACCTACAGAGATGATGAATCTTGCCAGTTTTGTTTCTTGACCAATGTAACTGTCATCATCCTCGTAGATGCAAGAAGTCATCATAATTGCAGACAATAAAGCAATTATGATAATTGACAATTGACAATTGAATTTTATGGTGTTAAGCATTGCTTCTGTTTTCTATCTTTTTCGGACTTATAGGATTACAATTCCTAATTTCTAATTTCTAATTAGAACGAAGGATTATAAGTGCCGCCCGGTTTCCAGTTGAGGGTGACTGTGGCACCGACGTCGGCGGTGATAACCTCGAAGACGCCGTTGTTGCTAAGTTTTACATTAATTATTTTGAGCTGACCGGCTTGCAGTGGGGCAGAGACGGTCAGGATGTTTTCGGTTATGGTGCCGTCGTCAAGGGTGACGTAGCAGTGTATTTCCCAATCGCCCTCGTCGGAGGAGGGGAAACATACTCCGTAGCGGCATATCTTGGTGGTGCCGGGTACGGGAACATCATTCATGCGGATGATGGTATTGGTGTTGTAGGTGTAGGTGCTGTCGCTCATGGCAAAGCTGTCGCCTACCTTATTTATGTACGTGCGCACGTCGCGCACGCGATAGCCGGTGGTGTCGATGACGATGGCAGCGGCACTGTTGGCCATATATAGAGGTACGAGGAAGTCCTGATCTTGGTTAGCTTGCACATCAATGGTCTGGCGTGCAGTGAAAAGGCCGGTAGCATGGCTGTCTATGGTGTCGCCACGTTGCTGTACCAGCTTGGAGGTGGAAGTCTTGTCGTCTCCCTGCAGAGAGACGGTATTTGCTCCCGCGATGTTTGCGAGGGCCAGGTGATTGTACTTCTGTACGGGCAGATAAATGGTATAGGTTGCCTGGTTGGCATTCATTTGCTCAATCTCTTGTCTGGCGAGTTCTTCGTCATCGCCATAGAAGGAGAGGTTGACATCTGCTGCATAGTCTCTGAAGATGTTCTGGGTGAGGGCTTTGCGCAGCTCGTCTGCCACCGGTTGGTCGGCATCCGAATAGAGTACGGTGTTGAGCTCTGTCTCTATATTGGTTATGAGGCGCAATGTATAGTTGATAGTATAGTCCTTGCCGCAGTTGTCAAGGTCTTCCTGTATCAGGTCGCAGATACACGACGACATACTTGTGCCTATAAAGAGAAGGCTAAGCCATACAGCTGATTTCTTCAGAGTGTGTAGCATTGTTTTTGTGTTTTGGTCGGATGGTTATGACTTATCCGATGGATATAATGTCGAGGATTTTTGTTTTTCCCTCCCTCGTCCCCTCCCGCGAGGTGCGGGAGGGGACGGGAATGGAAAGCGGCACACGCCGCTATGTTAGGATATTAGAGGTTGATATTGAAGGTCAGACCTGCCTGCCACTGAAGGTTTACAGACAGACCAAGCTCGAGCTTCGGAGTGCGGAGGTCGGGAATGGTGTTGTAAGCTGCACCAAGGCCAGTGGTGTTGCCAGTTGAGGGGAAGTCAGTGTCACCTTTGGACTTTCCAGCCTTAATGGTGAAGTTAACAATGGTCTTGTAGTCCTGCATAAAGACTTTATTTAAGGTGGTAGCATCGTAACCAGTACCCTGATTAGGTGTAAGCTGAGCTACGAGGTAGAACTTACCACCTGCGGGAACAACGCCATCAATGCCCTCGAAGTCCTGGCCTGAGTTGTTAAGGAACTCAACAGCTACGTAAATAGCCTGATCCTTAGCGGTCTCAAGAGCGAGAGTATAGCTCTGGGGAGTTGCGGGCGTACTTGTTTTGGCATAGACAGGGTCTGCCTGTGACTTAACGAGGTTGTCATAGATAGTAACCTCGGTACCAGTAGTTTGGTTGAACATATAGTCAACGGGCTTCTGGCCACCGATGAGGATACCAGTGATGGGGAAGCGAGTAGCATCGGTTCCTGTAACGGTCTCACCCTTCTTGTCGTACAGAGTACCTGCCTCAGCAGTAACGGTGGCGTCCAGACGGCCTACTGCATACTGAATCTCATCAATGATGGCAACCGAGCGGGTTGCAACTGCAACAGCTGTTCCGTCAGTATACTTACCAAGGATAGTTGTCCAGTCGTTGGTGCCGTTGTACTCATCCTTTTTGGAAGCATTGGCAGTCTTAACGCCAGAGTTGCTTACATAATAGAGAGATGCAGGATAAACATAGTCGGAGAACTTACCGGTAATGTTGGTAACGTTAGTGATGCTGCCATCAATCTTCTGAGTAGCTACCTTAGGTTCAGTTGTGCTCCAAGAAAGAACAGCTGCACCGTCAGGAATATTTACATCGAGAGGATAGGTGGTGGTTTCCTCTGCGATATTCTCCTTAACCTCACCGAGAGTAGCATTAAAGGTAAGGGTTCCGTCAGCAGGGGTAGCTGCAGTAGCCTTTGTCAGGATAGCGGTGACGATAGCCTTGGAAACGTTATCAGTGTTCTTGTAGAGAGACTGATAGAGATCCAGAACGGCTGCCTGAACGTCACGGGAAGAACCAGCCTTCAAAGTAATGAATTTGTTGTAGAGATCCTTAAGAGCGGTGTTGGTAGCGGTGCTCCAACCAGCAGCCCGAGCAATGGTAGTAACATATGCTGCTAAGGCAGTTCCTACTGCACTGGTGCTATTGTCAAAGATTGCTACAGGCTCGAACTTGTAGGTGGAAGGTGCTGCATTCTCAGTGATGGTGGCGTTGAGGTTGCCAAACTTGAATTTATCGGCAGCTGTGGTGATAGCTGTGTTGGCAGCATTGTCAATAGCCTTACCATAGAACAGGAAAGAACCTGTACCGAGGGGAATGTCAACATCATTGTAGAGAACAGAATTGCTTGTAGCGGTAAGGGTGTTCTTTGGAATGCTGTTGGATACAGTTGCTGTGGTCGGCTTAATCATGTTGGTGAGCACGATGTTGCTGCCAAGAGGAGTTGCTGTGCTGAGCACAGGGTTCTGGCCTGCAGTGCCTTCAGCGATGAACGGTACAAGTACGATGTTGTCCATGCCACGGAATGCATCAATAGTTCCTGCGTTCTGTACGGTTTTAGCTGATTGCTTGGTGCTTGCCACGTTCTCGGGGAACGAAATGGTGAACTGGGTCTTTACAGCTTCGCCAGTGAGGCCACCGCCGTTGGGATTGTCAAGATCGTCGTCAGAAGAGCACGATGCGAGACCAAAGCCAGTAAGTGCTATCGCACCTACGAAGGCATACTTAAGAAATTTTCTCATACTTTAAATTGTTTTGAGAGGTTAATAAAAAAGTTAATAAAACATTGATTTCTTTTAGGCCGGACATGTCGGACTAGTCGGACTGGTCTGACCTGCCTGATTTTCAGTTTTCTTGCAGTTGTTTAAGGTTTTGTATGGCTTCGGCATTGCCGTTGCTGGCGGCAGCCTCGAAGCAGCGGATGCCAGCCTCCTTGTCGCCTGTCATATAGAGGGCTACGCCGAGGGCGTTCTGAGCGCGCTGGTCGCTTTGCACGGTGCGCAGCAGTGCGAGTGCCTCATCATATTTCTCCTGGCGTAGCAGGGCGCTGGCTTTATTTATGGTGGCGGCAGCGGCATCGGGCACATAGTCATAGTATATGCGCACGTAGCCGGAGTTACGCTGGTCGCTGAGGACGTTGTCGCGCAGGTAGGCGTAAGCCTTGCCTCTGTCCAAAGCCTTGAGCTTGGCTTCGCGCCGGTCGAGGTTAGGTTCGCTGTCAATGATGTCAAGCATCTGCTGGCGATAGTGTGAGTCGCTGTCGTTTATCTGGTCGCGCAGCTCAGTCCATGCCTCGCCGCCGTTGATGCACTCATAGAGTTCGTCGGGGGTGTCCACGCGTGCCTGGACATAGTCCTTAAGAGCCTCGGCACGTCCCTCGCCGAGGAAATTGTTGCGCTTTTGCGGGCCTTCCACTGATGCGAGACCGACAATCTGTATTTTCTCCACATGGCTTGTGCTGTCGGCCATGATTTGGCGTGTGATGTCAACAATCCGGTCGAGTATGGACGCATTGTCGCGGAAGTCGCGGCGCAAGTCGGTCTTGTCGAGCGGGAAGTGGACGTAGAGCATTCCTTTCTCCTTACGCAGTATGCGCGAGGAGTCGTAGGGACGGTATTTGGAGATATGCTCCAGTACGGGGTTGTCCTTCATCAGGGCACCGGCTACGCCAGTGTCGTCAGCCACGTCGGCGAGAGCCGGTACAAAGGTAAACACTTTCTTGGGAGCTTCGTAGCGGATGGGGTCGCTGCATTCTACGGAAAGTGTCTCCACCTTGCAGCATCCCTCTTGCTCAGTAAGTACGCAGAGGGTGAGGGGCTCCTCTTTCATCCAGTCTATATTGTGAACGTCAAAAGCCATCTGGCCTACTATGGGGTCTGCCTGCTTGGCAGTGCGGTAGGGAAGTTCGGCCTGCTGCTTATGGTTGAGGCGCATGTCGCGGTGGTATTTGCGGGCATTGCGTGTACCACGTATGATGGTGGGCTCCAGGCGTACCGTATCTTTAAGACCGCACAGCATAGGAGTGATTACCAGTGAGTAGGCACTGCCGGGCTTGGCTGGGGTAATAGTGTAATTGAGTTCAAGGAAGTCGCCATTGCTGGCACTATGAACGATTGGCTTCTGCGCAGACACGGACAGCAGGGCAATAATCAGTAGGACGAGTGTAAGTATGCTTTTTTTCATTGTTGTGCTGATGGTATGACTTATAACTTAGGAATTCAATTCTTGATTTTCAAATTTAAATTTCAAAATCACTTAATATTGTACACAGCATTGATGCCAATCTTGGGCGCAATAAACGGCTTGGTGTCTTTGCGCTGGAATACGCCGCAGTTGGCGCAGTCGTACTCCTTGAAATGGGCTATGCCCACGTCGATGCCACCCTCAGCCTCGATGCTCCAGTGGGGGGAGAGAATCCATGAGTAGCCGTAGAAGATTCCTGCACCGAAAGCCTTGCCCTGGCGGCGGTGGTCCCTGAGGCTGGGGTAGAGGCCGAACGGATATTTAACGTTGCCCTGATTGAAACAGGTGGCCAAGGCATTGAAACCAAAGAAGTGACCCTCAAAGACAGAGCAGAACCAGTAACGGGCCTCGGGGGCAATCAGGATGTGGCGCCACTGCACCTTGTCATGCTCACCATGAGCCGAGCCTTTGCTGAAGGGGAAGAAAAAACCGCTGCCGCCCGATGCATGGTGCCACGAGGTATTGATTCCGAGATTCAGGCCAATGGTCCACTTGGGGCTTACTGCGTATTCAAATCCAATGTTAGGCGTCTGGGTCATGTCATAGAGCAGGTTGTTCTTGACTGCCAGCTTCTGAGCGTTGGCAAATAACCCCGTGCCAAGCATCAGCATGGCAAGTAGGGAGATGCGCCAGATTTTTTTGTTTTGTTTATTCATCAATGTTTGTTTTTCTTTGTTTCTTGCGCGAGCATCATGCGCCCGCGATGTATATTTTTTTTACGTTTTTTGCCGGGTGTATACTAACACCCTATTCAATTGCAAATATACTACATTTCTGCAAAACTACCTACGACTTTGATATTTTTACCCCTCCCTTTTAGCGGATTTTAACAATATTTGATATTTTTGCGATGAAATATGCGGGATTTGGAAACCTGACATTCCAAAATACCTGTTTTGTGTGCCTACCCCTCACTCTTCACCCCGCTGGAGATAGAGTCGGTGACCGTACGAATCATACGGTCACTGACCTGACGGTGAACGATTCGTTCACCCTGCTTGTCATCTTCATCCACATGGTCGCGCGGGGCGCCAAACCGAAAGCAAAACGAAGACCTTATTTCCTCTAACTCTTCATCTGCATGGCCGCGCGGGGCGCCAAGGGCGTAACATTTCGTTACCCCCTTGTCGTCTTCATCCACTTGACAGGGCAATGCCTTTTGCTGTCCGCTTACCATGGCAAGGTGGTGCTTCGAGAGCATCCCCTTATCGAGGCGCCGCATCACCTGCATGCCTCCGATATTGCCGGCGATGGGGTAACGTTTCGTTAGGTCATCCTCTTGCTCATTACTCCGAAGGAAGGCAAAGCCGACTGAAAAAACGGCAAGGTTTTCACAGGTGAATTGTAGCATTTGTATCATTTGTATCACTAAAAAAATGATACATTTCACTGCCTTTTCTGAAATCCACAATACCTATCTTATAGAATTATATATTATATTAAATATATAATATATAATTTGAATCAAAGTTAACTCTCTATCTATCAACGAAATAACTTTTTTAATTGCGGGAAAATAAAAGATAACAGAAAACAACCTGATACAAATGATACAAATGCTACATTTGTTTAGGCAATAATATAGATGTTGGCACAGATAACACTACCTGCGAAATGGTCATACGCACCTGTTACTGTTAAGTTTGTATCATACGCCCCCGTCGCTTAGCGACACCCCCTCTATCTTAGAGGGGGAGCCGTCTCCTTGCCATCAAAAGCAGAACGGCTTGCGGTAGAACGGCTTGCAAGCTCCCCCTCTAAGATAGAGGGGAACTATGACCGACAGGGGCGTATGAAATAACAGTTATTGCCATATTAATGCCAACTGCTATATCATTGCCAAATTAAATGCTGTAAACGCGGAAATTTGTTCTTGTCGCGAAAGGGTTGTTTCTAACTCCGCAAAGGTTTCGGACTTCAGCGCGATCAGATTTGACTTCAGCGCGATTAGATTTGGCTTCAGCGCGATTATTTATTGCGAGCTCGTTATTGTGAGCTCGCAATGAATAAGGATGATGACGAAAGAAGGAGTGCTATTCTCTTGTAAGAGAGAGTCTTACTGCGGCGCTGCGCACATTGCCCGGCATAGGGGGCGCAATCTTCTGGACACAGATGTCGACCTGTTGCGCCATGGCGAAATTTGCCAGTACCGATTTCGATATGCGGCAGGCAAGATGCTCAAGGAGTCGGCTGGGTGTGGCAAACTCTTGCCGAACGAGGCGCAGTACTGCTGAATAGTCGATGGTGCCGGACAGGTCATCGTGCTCCAGGGCGGCGGGGGTGACGTCGGCTTCTATGGCGAGATCTATTTCATACCACGAGCCAACCTGCTGCTCGTCGGTGCCCACGCCGTGGTGGCCGTAGAGGCGTATGCCGTTTAAAAGTATCTGCATAGGGGCGATTCTTGCTTTGGTCTGTTTTCCTGATCTTTATAGTCTGATTAGTTTTCCTAGTCTTTCTAGTTTTTCTAGCCTTTCTGGCATTACTGACTCTTTACAGTATTCTGATTACGCGGATGCCGCGCTGGGTCTTCTGGCGCTGCTGGTATTGCTGGAGGGTGAGGGGCTCCTCCACTACCTTGTGACGGAGGCTGGAGGCGTGCATGAAGTGGAGCTTGCCGTCCTTGCCCCATAGGGCAAAGCCGAGGTGAGCCACGTCGAGGCCGGCTTTGTCGGTGACGAGGGCCACTATGTCGCCGTCGTGCACGCAACTTAGCTGTGTGCGGCTCTTGCCGAGCGATGATGTGGGTATGTAATGCTCGGTGCGGGTGATGGCTTGCTCTGCCTTGCGTATGTCGGGCAGAAAACGGTTGCCGCCAGGAGCGCGCAGGGCAGGGTAGTAGTCGGGGTTGGTGGTCATGAAGTTAATGACCTGTTTCTTGGTCGCCGAAAAGAGAGGGCTGTCTTTGGGGCCCAGTTCGCGGGCTATGCCGAGGGCCTCTGCGTTGTCTATCCAGGTGGAGTAATAATGATTGCGCGAGGCATATCCGTTGAGCTTGCCGCCCAGGTATCTCATCTGCCGGATATTGCGGCAGTAATCAGTAAAAGTTGTCTTGCCCTGTCGGGTGGTTCTGACCAATGCGCAGACGGTCTCTACAAAGGTTGTGCAGTCAAGTTCGCGCGTATTGATAATCAACTGTTCCGTAGCTTCTTGCGGATTTTGAATGTAGTTTACCTCAAGGGTCTGCGCAACGTAGGGCAGACCTAAGAAATGGCGGCCGAAAAACAGTGGCAGGCAGGTGCCTTTCGGCTGTCGGATTCCCTCTTGCAGAAGTTGCTCGATTTTTACGGAATCGGAAGGTTGGAAAATTATCTTCTGCGCTTTTATTTGATTTATGGATGCCAGCATCATGATGGCCAGCAGGCTATATAAAAAATTGGTGTGCATAAGTCTCGGTTTTTAATGTCGCGTTTGCAAATATCGCAAAATATTTTGTTAAACAAACTAATCGGGCATTATTTTTTCTTTTTATTAGGAGTTTTTATGCTATAGTAAGGTGCGGAGTGAGAAAATATTGCTAATTTTGTAGCAAATTTTATGGATTATGGCTGATACTAACAAGCAGTTTGCGGACGTGATGAAGATGTGCCGCGACCTTTTTGAGAAGAAGCTGCACGACTACGGTGCTGCATGGCGCATTATGCGCCCGCAGTCGCTTACCGACCAGATATATATCAAGGCCAATCGCATCCGTTCGCTTCAGACCAAGGGCAACAGCATGATTGACGAGGATGAGGCGTCGGAGTTTATCGGCATCGTTAACTACAGCATTATCGGACTGATACAGCTGGAGCATGGCGCTGCCGAGAAGGAAGATATGGATGCGTCGATGGCCCTTGCCGAATACGACAAGCAGGTCAAGAGGGTCTATGAACTGATGGTGCGCAAGAACCATGACTATGACGAGGCGTGGCGCATGATGCGCATCGGCTCCTATACCGACCTGATACTGATGAAGGTGTTCCGTACCAAGCAGATAGAGGAACTGCATGGTGCCACCCTTGTGAGCGAGGGCATCGACGCCAACTACATGGATATGCTCAATTACTCGGTCTTCGCACTGATAAAACTGAAGTTGGAGAAAGCGTAATCTAATAAGTAAAGCCCGGATATGTCAGACAAGCTGCTGAAGATAGTAATGCCCATTGTGCGCCTGGTGTTGGGTTGCACGTTTATATTGTCGGGCTTTGTCAAGGCAGTTGACCCCAAGGGCTTCGGCTATAAGATAGAGGAATACCTGCATGTGATAAATGCAGATTTTCCCGACTGGCTCAACCTGCCGCTGGTGCTGGCCGTGGCCATATGCTGCACTGAGTTTGTGCTGGGTATATACCTGCTGCTTGGCTTGCGGCGTAAGTTTACTGCCGTGGCTACACTGATAGCGTGCACGGTGTTTGCCATTATCTCTGTGCTGTTGGTGGTATTCCATCCCGTACATGACTGCGGATGCTTCGGCGACTTCATAACCTTCAGCGACGTGCAGACGCTGCTTAAGAACATCGTGCTGCTTGGTTTGGCAATCCTGCTGGCACGCAATCCGCAGGTGGCCAAGCCGCTTGTGCCGCAAGGGTGGCAATGGATAGTGTCGCTGTGCAGCTGTGTCTTTATCTTTTTGTTCTGCGTAAGGGCCGTATATTACTTGCCGCTGATAGATTTCCGCCAGTATAAGATAGGTGCCAACCTGAGGGAAATGGTTTTCCCCACTCACGATGATATAAAGCCTGAGGAGATTTCCGACTTCATGGTGCTGGACACACTTGGCGAGGACCAGACGGCACAGCTGCTGTTTGAGAAGAAAGCCGCCATGCTTATAATTTCTCCTCAGTTGAGCAAAGCTTCTGTCGGGGCCACAGAACGATTGACGGCCATCGGTGACTGGTGGCGCGACAAGGGGTACGACATATACTGCCTTACGGCATCGCCGTTGGAGGAGATACGCACATGGTGCTACTATAACGATGCGGAATACAAATTTCTTTTTGCCGACCATACTCTGCTCAAGACAATGGTACGCTCAAATCCCGGGCTGATATTGCTGAGGGACGGTGTGATACGTAACAAATGGAGCGGTAACAATCTGCCGGATGTAGAGAGTGCCCCCATTGACGAGCGTGAGTTGGAGGCAACAGTTGGTGGCAGCGGCAATATATTGCTCAAGATTCTGATGTGGTATTTGCTGCCGATGCTGTTGGTCATACTGATTTCCAATGGCTGGAAAATGCTGCGGAAAAAGAGGAAATCCCTTAAGATGCCGAGACCTCAGGAAACTCCGAGTGCCCAGAGTGCTCCGGATTCTCCGATAATCCAAGACAACAACTTAAAAACAATAATCCTAAAAACAAACAAAACAATGAGAAAAAAGATTGTAGCAGGCAACTGGAAGATGAACATGACCCTGCAGGAAGGCGTAGCCCTCGCAAAAGAACTGAATGAAATCCTCGCAGCCGACAAGCCCAATTGCGGCGTAGTAATCTGCACGCCGTTTATCCATTTGGCCAGCATTGCCCCGATGCTTGACACCAACGTTATCAAGCTTGGTGCAGAGAACTGCGCAGACAAGGAGAAGGGTGCATATACCGGCGAGGTTAGCGCAGCGATGGTTAAGAGCACCGGTGCAGAGTATGTAATCCTGGGCCACAGCGAGCGTCGCGCATACTATGGCGAGACTCCCGAGATATTGAAGGAGAAGGTTAACCTTGCACTGGCCAATGGCCTTAAGGTTATTTTCTGCATTGGCGAGGTGCTGGAGGAGCGTGAGGCCGGCAAGCAGAATGAGGTTGTTGCTGCTCAGCTCAAGGGTTCGCTTTACGACTTGACAGCAGAGCAGTTCTCTAACATCGTGCTGGCTTACGAGCCCGTATGGGCCATCGGTACCGGCAAGACCGCCACTGCCGACCAGGCAGAGGAGATGCACGCTTTCATTCGCCAGGAGATAGCCAAGCAGTTTGGCGCCGAGGTGGCAGAGAACACCACCATACAGTATGGCGGCAGCTGCAAGCCCGGCAATGCCAAGGAGCTCTTTGCCAAGCCCGATGTTGACGGCGGTTTGATTGGCGGTGCTTCACTTAAGGCTGCTGACTTTAAGGGCATCATAGACGCCTGGAAGGAATAATAATCATTTCTGGCGGCTAGCTATTTGCTATTTTTACTGTATTTATCCGATAATATTGAGGGCTAACCTTTTAACAATCGCTACAATGAAGCACTCTGCTGCAATAATGGTCTTGGCAATGATGCTGGCAATGACGGCATCTGCCAGACTGACCTTCACCCAGAGACTCCAGCAGAAGCCTGGTGCCAAAGTCCTGCTGCGACAGGATAAGGATATAGACTTGCTGGTAAACGGACGTGAGGCTGACCCGGCGCCAGCACCGAAGGTTACACCGGCAAAGCCTGCTGTTAAGCCTTCTGCCTCAAAGACGACGGCGCCAAAGACTATTGACAAGTCGGAGCACACTAATGCCAATCCGCTGAAGGCAACCCCCGAGGCAGGCAAAGGCAATCCGGCTGCAGCAGCAGCGACACGCCCTGCGGCATCCAAAAGCAAAGCCTACACCACACGTGCCGGATGGAGAGTAAAATTCTTTACCGGTGGCAGCTCGCGTGCAGACAAAGAGGATGCCCAATCTGCAGGACGCGAGTTTAAACGCCTCTTTCCCGACACACCGGTGTATATGCACTTTGTCTCGCCTCACTGGATATGCGTAGCAGGCGACTTTGTTAATAAGGAAGATGCTGATGCCTTTGTTGACAAGGTAAGAGAGTCCGGCCGATTCAGGTCAGCAGGCATGACGATTGTGAAATCGCGTGTCAAGGTGCCCGTAGAATAAAGATATGGAACAATTAGAACATAATCCTCAAACACTTCAGAAGCTGGAGGAAATCTTTCGTCAGGAGTTGAGTCTGCTGGGCGAAGATCCGCAACGCGAGGGCCTGCTTAAGACCCCTATGCGTGTGGCAAAGGCCATGATGACCTTTACTCAGGGCTATAGGATGGATCCCATGGCGGTGTTGCAGTCGGCCAAGTTTAAGGAGGACTACCGACAGATGGTAATAGTAAAGGAGATAAACTTCTATTCGCTGTGCGAGCATCACATGGTGCCTTTCTATGGTCAGGCTCATGTGGCCTATATCCCAAACGGCTACATAACTGGTCTGAGCAAGATAGCCAGGGTGGTGGATATCTTTTCCCATCGTCTGCAGGTGCAGGAGCGTATGACCACCCAGATAAAGGACTGCATCCAGCAGGCCCTTAACCCACTGGGCGTGATGGTCGTGATTGAGGCCAAGCATATGTGTATGCAGATGCGCGGTGTGGAAAAACAAAACTCCGTTACCACTACCAGTGATTTCACCGGCGCATTTACCAATAAGGCTACCCGCGATGAATTTCTGGAACTGATTAAACAGCACTCTACTCTATAATTAAATAATGTGTATTGATGGCCGATGTGTTATTTTTTGACTAAATTCGCAACGGAAAATCGTATGCATTAGCGAACACATACTTATAAACGCAAATATTTCTGTAAATTTATGACACCATGAAAAATCCTGTAGAACTGATGAACAAAGCTGCTGATAATATCAGAATCTTATCAGCGGCGATGGTAGAGAATGCACACTCTGGTCATCCTGGTGGTGCAATGGGTGGTGCGGACTTTATCAATGTTCTTTTCTCGGAATACTTGGTTTATGACCCCTCCAATCCACGGTGGGAGGCTCGCGACCGCTTCTACCTTGACCCCGGACATATGTCGGCGATGCTATACTCGCAGCTAGCCATGACAGGTAAGTTCACAATAGATGAACTCAAGGAGTTCCGCCGCTGGAAGTCGGCTACCCCTGGACATCCTGAGCTGAACGTGATGCGCGGTATTGAGAACTCGTCGGGTCCTCTTGGCCAGGGCCACTGTTATGCCGTGGGTGCTGCCATTGCAGCTAAGTTTCTTGCGGCTCATTTGGGCAACAAGTCTTTCCTGAAAGAAAAGATATACACATATATCAGCGATGGAGGAATACAGGAGGAGATTTCCCAGGGCGCAGGCCGCATGGCCGGTTTCCTGGGCTTGAATAACCTCGTGATGTTCTATGACTCTAATGATATCCAGCTCTCCACCGAGTGCGCCACCGTCTCAGATGAGAATACCGCCATGAAGTACAGGGCCTGGAATTGGAACGTCATTACCATTGACGGCAATAATGTTGACGAGATTCGCTCGGCCCTTGACAAAGCCATTGCCGAGGAGGAGCGTCCTACCCTCATCATTGGCAAGTGCGTGATGGGCAAGGGTTGTCGTGACGCAGAGGGCAACTCCCTTGAACGTAGTTGTAAGACTCACGGCGCACCACTTGGCCGTGATGCCTATGTGCAGACCGTCAAGAATCTCGGCGGTGACCCAGACAATGCGTTTGTAATATATGACGAAGTAAGGCAGATGTATGCCAATCGTGCCAACGAGCTCAGAAACATTGTGGCCGAACGTCAGAGCGAGGAGCGGGTATGGGCTCTGGAGAATCCGGAGGCTGCCAGGAAACAAGCCGATTGGTTTGCCAACAAGTTGCCGCAGATTGACTGGGAAGATATTGTTGTCAAGAGCGGTGATCCCACCCGCAACGCCTCCTCAGCCGTGCTTGGCGAGCTGGGCAAGAAGGTTGAGAATATGGTCGTATCTTCCGCTGACCTCTGCAACTCCGACAAGACCGACGGTTTCCTCAAGCAGACACGCAACATACAGCCTGGTGACTTTGGCGGCAATTTCCTTCAGGCCGGAGTAAGTGAGCTGACAATGGCTTGCCTCTGTATCGGTATGACCCTGCACGGAGGCGTCATTACCGCCATGGGAACATTTTTTGTTTTTAGCGACTATATGAAGCCCGCCATTCGTATGGCTGCCTTGATGGAGCTACCCGTCAAGTTTGTGTGGAGTCACGACTCTTTCCGCGTTGGCGAGGACGGCCCCACCCATCAGCCTATTGAGCAAGAGGCACAGATACGTCTGCTTGAAAAGATGAAGAATCATAGCGGCCGCAGCTCGCTGCTGGTTATGCGTCCTGCCGATGTCCATGAGACAGTAGTCTGCTGGCGTATGGCCATGGAGAACTGGCTCACACCCTCAGCCTTGATACTGAGTCGCCAGAATGTGGTGGACCTTCCCCAGGGTACCGCCTATCTTGGAGCTAAGAGGGGTGGCTACACAGTGGTGGCAGAGGACAATCCTGACATCGTGTTGGTGGCTACAGGTTCAGAGGTGTCAACACTTGTTGATGCGTCTGAGATGCTGAAGAATGACGGCGTGAAGTTCCGCATCGTCAGCATACCCTCTGAGGGCCTGTTCCGCACCCAGGACATAGAGTATCAGCACAGCGTGCTGCCTGCAGGCGTCAAGAAATTCGGCCTCACTGCCGGTTTGCCTGTCAACCTGCAGGGATTGGTGGGCAGCCATGGCAAAGTGTATGGCGTTGAGAGCTTTGGCTACTCTGCCCACTACAAGGTGCTTGATGAGAAATTTGGCTTTAACGCCGAGAATGTATATAACCAGATAAAGAAATATCTTGCAGAATGAAGATAGGATTAGCTTCCGACCACGCAGGTTATGCCTTGAAACAGTATGTAAAAGGCTATCTTGCAGAGAAAGGTCTTGATTACGAGGATTTCGGGTGCTATAGCGAAGAGAGTTGCGACTACCCTGACTTTGCCCACAAGCTGGGTGAGGCCATTGATGGCGAGGCTTTGACTACAGGGATAGCCATCTGTGGCAGCGGCGAGGGTATCAGTATGACTCTTAACAAACACCCTAAGGTGAGGGCTGCCCTTGTATGGATGCCCGAAATAGCACATCTGGCTCGTCAGCACAATGATGCCAACGTGTTGGTAATGCCCGGTCGGTTCATCAATGAAGATACAGCCCGCCAGATAATGGATGAGTTCTTTTCCACTCCCTTTGAGGGCGGTCGCCATGTCAGAAGGGTCAACAAGATTCCCCTGGTAGGATAATCACCCATTCTGATGACCAAGACAGAGCTATATGCAGAGGTGCTGAGGCGTTTAAGCGAACAGATGCCGCCTGATGACACCGAGTTGGAGTATGGCAGTCCTTTCCAGTTGCTGGTAGCCGTGGTGTTATCTGCGCAGTGCACCGACAAGCGCGTCAACATCGTAACCAAGCCTCTCTTTGAGAAGTACCCTACGGCTCACGATATGGCACATGCCTCTGAGGCCGAGATATTGAACTACATAAGTTCCGTGTCTTACCCTAACAGCAAGGCCAGCTACCTCAAGCATTTGTCCCAGATGCTTGTCAGCGACTATGGCGGCCAGGTGCCAGCCACCATGGAGGACCTTACGCGCCTGCCCGGCGTAGGCCGTAAGACAGCCAATGTAATACTAGCCATAATCTTCAAAGAGGCAGCATTAGCCGTTGACACCCATGTCTTTAGAGTCAGCCATCGCCTGGGACTGGTGCCGCAGCGTTGCACCACGCCACTGGCTGTTGAGTTGGAACTGAAGAGGCACATTGACCAATCAATGGTAGCCCAGTCACACTTCTGGCTTCTCTACCTTGGCCGTTACACCTGCCTGGCCCGAAAGCCCAAATGCCAGTCATGTAGCTTGACACAGCTATGTAAATATTATAAACAAACTAATAAAACCCAAAACCATGACAATTAATGATTACAAGTTTGCCGGTAAGAAGGCAATCGTGCGCGTTGACTTCAACGTGCCTCTCAATGAGAATGGACAAATCACCGATGACACCCGTATCCGCGGCGCACTGCCCACACTTAGGAAAGTGCTTGACGAGGGTGGTTCCCTTATCATCATGAGCCACATGGGCAAGCCAAAAGGCAAGGCAAATCCCAAGATGAGCCTCTCACAGATTGTTGACGCCGTTAGTGAGAAGCTGGGTGCCCCTATCACCTTTGTTGACGACTGCCAGAAGGCCGATGCCCAGGCTGCAGCCCTGAAGCCCGGAGAAGTCCTGATGCTTGAAAACCTCCGCTTCTATCCCGAGGAGGAAGGCAAGCCCGTAGGTATCGATAAGGCCGACCCCGCCTATGACGAGGCCAAAAAGGCCATGAAGGCTAGCCAGAAGGAGTTTGCCAAGCACCTGGCCAGCTATGCAGACTGCTACATCAACGATGCCTTTGGCACCGCCCACCGCAAGCATGCCTCCACAGCTGTCATTGCCGACTACTTTGACGCCGACAACAAGATGCTCGGCCTCCTGATGGAGAAAGAGGTGCAGGCCGTTGATAACGTGCTGAGCAACATCAAGCGCCCCTTCGTGGCCATCATGGGTGGCTCAAAGGTCAGCAGCAAGATCGGCATCATAGAGAACCTGCTGGGCAAGGTTGACAAGCTCATCCTTTGCGGCGGCATGACCTATACCTTCTCCAAGGCACATGGCGGCGAGATAGGCAACTCCATCGTTGAGCTTGACAAGCTTGATGTAGCCCTTGGCGTAGAAGAGCAGGCTAAGAAGAACGGCGTAGAGCTTGTGCTCGGCTCTGACTCTGTTTGCTGCACAGGCTATGATTTCTCCACCTTCTCCGTTAAACCCGGCGCAGAGATCAAGGTATTCCCCTCAAATGCCATAGAGGAAGGATGGGACGGCCTCGATGCCGGTCCTGAGAGTCGCAAGAAGTTTGCTGAGGCCATTAAGGGTGCTAAGACTATACTTTGGAATGGTCCTGCCGGCTGCTTTGAGTGCGAGGACTTCACAGCAGGTTCACGCGCAGTAGGCGAGGCTGTTGCCAAGGCAACCGAAGAAGGTGCCTTCTCCCTCATCGGCGGTGGTGACTCCGTAGCGTGCGTTCACAAGTTCGGTCTCGAGGACAAGGTCAGCTATATCTCTACAGGCGGCGGTGCCCTGCTTGAGGCCATTGAAGGCAAGGTGCTTCCTGGCATTGCAGCCATCAAGGGAGAGTAAACCTCCACAAAAGCAACTATGAAAAAGGATTAACGCCTGACAGCAAAAAGCAGAACAATGCACATACCTGCCATATATAATAATGTAAGGACACTGGCTTGCGCTGCCTTGCTGTCAGGCGTTATCTTTTCCGCCGTTTCATGTCGTGACAGCAGTGCCCCAACCACACCTCAGCCTTCTGCACCAGACAGTACGGCACTACGCATAGCTCTCTATCCGTCAATCGACGCGCTGCCCTTTGCCCTGGCCAACGACTGGGGCATATTCGATTCCCTTGGAGTACGGGCAGAGCTGGCAGTTTTTCGCTCACAGATGGATGCCGAGAAAGCCCTTGCTGACGGTAAGGCTGATGCTGTCCTTACCGACATGTTCAGGGTAGGGTGGTGGCAGTGGCGGGGTCGCCCCATGCGATACTCCTTTACCACTAATCGTCAGCTCTACATCGTGCCCAATAAGATACTGCGTATCACTCGCCCAGACCAGCTTGACGACCGCATGATAGCATGCACACGCCATTCGCTGGAAGACTTTTACACAGACCGCCTAATAGCCAAGATAAAAAACCGCAAGGGCCAGATATTGCGTCCGCAGATAAACAGCGTGGAGCTGCGCCTGAGCATGTTGCAGGCCGGTCAGTTGGACGCAGCAGTGCTGGGCACACTGCAAGCCCTCAAGGCACGCGCAGAGGGCTATCCTTCGCTTAAAGACTCCTCCAGTCTAGAGGACTGTCGGCGTTATGCCGGAGTGGCATTCAACACTAATTCCCTAAAATCCAAGGGCCAAAAGCTTGCCAAACTGCGCACAGCCTACGACATAGCTGTCAGACGGTTGCAGTTGCGTGGAGAAATGCCCCAGATAGACAGTCAGACGCGTGCCTCTCTATTTCTGAACGGCATCGATAGCACTATAAACGTCAAATTAGACATTTCGCTGACATCATCTCCCGATGCTGCCCTATGTCCAGTGGTGGCTCAATGGCTTAACACCCGTAATGCAACCAAAAACTACACAGCCGACACACTGCTGATACAGTCATATAGGGAGTAAAGAGGGAGTAAAATAGGAAGTTGTGCACTTCAGCGCAGAAAGTAAAAGAGCGCCCTCTTATTTTCCCCTAAAACGAGGTCCCCTTAACCCCTTAAAGGGGAGAAGAAAACAGGTTAACGAAAACGAGAACGAAAAAATCTGCGAAATCAGCACCCATCTGCGAAATTAGCGGTCGCACAGCGACTCGAAAAAACTGTGTTATCTGTGAAATATGTGTGAGAATAAATTGCCCACCTCGGGACCTCGCTAAACTTCAAACCACAAATCTCCTTCCATCATGGACTCCTACTGCCAAATACTCGACCTCCTGGCAGACGGCCACCTGCTGCAAGCCATACGCCTGCAAAAAGAGCAAGTCAGTGAGCTGCAGAACTGGCCGCTCATGGACGAGCTCGTAAAGACGGAGGAGACATACACCCTAATGCTGAAATACTTCGCAGAGGGAGCAGCCGACGCTCGCCGTAGCGACATCTATGACGACGCTGTTCGTCGCACCCTTGCCATGGCCGAGAAGATAAAGCGGCAAAAGGGATTTCGCGATTCAGTCAGTACCTATTACTCTAAACTGCGTACCGTGGCGCGGCAGGGGCGCACCCTGATATACTACAGCCGCCGACTGCAGATGCTGAGTCAGCACCAGCTGCTCAGTGACATTCTTGATGATGATAACGACGGGTTACAGGAGTCAGAGACATCAGAACGTAGTCGCGCGGCGTTAGTAGAGCAGCTGTTTGACTATGTATGGGTTGCCGGCCAGATGACCGAGGAAGAATATGAGACACTTGAGAGCCTTTTTGCTGGCAGCGTACTCACCGGCGGAGAAAAGATGTGGCTCGTCAGCAGTCTGACGCTTTCCCTGTTAAGCTACTATGACCAGCCAAAGCTGTCTCTGTTAGTCAACTTAGCCGAGAGTTACAGCAACTCAGCCCCCTCCGATGACTCCGTCATATACAGCCGTGCCATAGTCGGCATAGCTCTGGCAGCCATGTATTATCGTCGTCGATTTTCCGTGGATCACAGTATCACGCCGCTGTTAATATTTATGCCTGGCATAGGCAGCTTGATGGCAATGCTGCAGATACAGTTTCTGGTGCAGTATCAGACCCACCGCATACGTCAGACCTTCGACCACGACTTCATGTCGCTCATCAATCAGATGCGTGGCAAGATAACCGATATGGAGGAGCTGCGCAACATGTTGGAGGATGAAGATCCGGAACTCCCCCCAGGCATTGACCCCGACGTGGTTCGCGCAATACAGTCACGACTACATCAGGCCAGCGATATGGCCCACCGTGGGCTCGACATGATGTACCATCATTTCCGTCAGCTGAAGGCCTATCCCTTCTTCCGTGAAACACGCAACTGGCTTAAGCCGACCCAGGTGCCAACGCCCGACTTTAGCGAGACGTTGCGTAAGATGGCTCCACTCTTCGGCCTGTCGCGCATGTGCGACTCTGACAAGCACTCCATGGCTGCCACCCTCGCCTCTATGCCCCAGACACTGGGACAGATGCTCTCGGTACAAATGCAGGAACTCGACCTTAACGACCAGTCGCCAGCCGACCAACTGAAAGAGGAACGCGCGCAAACCATCGAGAAATTTAACCTGCAGTATTCCGACATAAGCCTGATAGCCGACGTCAGTCCGTCATTAGCCTTTGCCGGCAGCTACCTGCAAGATCTCTATCGTCTTTTCCTTATTCGCATGGAGAAGGAAGAGGAGGCCAATCCTTTCAAGACAGAGCCAGATATGCTCTTCATCGACAGCCCCCTTATCCAGCCCCTGCTGTCAGCTCAGGAGGCAAAAGTTGTTATAGATTATGCCTGTCGGTGCGGCCTCCATCGCCATGCGCTCACTCTAATCAACGCTTACTTTGCCGAGGGCGCTGTTCCATCTGACATGCTCGTCAGTCAGGCTTTCTGCTACGCCATGGTACACGACTACCAGTCAGCCGTCGAGACCTTCCGTCACTGCGAAGACCAACTGGACACCGATATGCTCACCGTTTACGCCTCATGCCTCATGTCGGCAGGCTATCCCGATGAGGCCGTCAGGATATATGAAAAACTCAACTCTCAAACACTCGAACTTTCGAATTCTCACCCACTGAGCCTCTATCCCTATGCCGTCGCGCTAAGTCAGACAGGCCGCTACGCCGATGCATGCAAGGCACTATACCAGGAGGACTATCAGCACCCCGACCAGGTTAAGGTTGTTCGCCTGCTGGCATGGTGTAGCCTGCAGAAGCAGGCACAGTCAGGCTCTCACTCTACTCAGAACGAGAAAGCCCCGACTGACACATCAGCCCTTAAAGAGTTTCAACGCCTGCTGACCATGCACCCCCTGCGTTCTGCCGACTGGCTCAATGCAGGCCATGCCGCACTCGCGGCGGGGCAGACTGGCCTGGCAATGGACTATTACCTTCGTTCAGAGGCAAAGACACTGACCGACACTGACCGTACTCTCCTCACCAGACTTGGCGTCTTACCCTTGACAGTACGCATCGTTACTGACGTGCTGGAGAAACATAACTCTCGCGAGTAAAGTACTCCGTACAATTATAAATACGATACCTTACATAAGAAAGTGGCGGGGCTCTTTCTTGCTGATTTCAGGGGAGCGTACCAATGATGTCGTTTTTTGCATTTATTAGTGGATATATTCCTTTTAGGCGCCTGCTCGCATCACCGATCGTAATAACGAGATGGTAGTGATAGGATGGAAAACATGAAGTAGAAATCTTTGTTGGCGCTGATAATATATGCATTGGTGTGTTAAAAGAGATACTTGATGGAAAGGAACTGCATTGAACCACTCTTCTTGAAAGATAGATATAGGCAAGATAAACATATTTATGTAAATTATTTAAATCTATGGCAAAGAAATCTAAATCCGTAAGGTCTAATGCTTTCGATAATGACGAATCTGTACGAGAGCAAATTAAAGAGGTGATAGAAGAAGCTCTGTATAGAACACCCTGTTGTGCTAATTGTGGTTCAAGCAATACCATGGGCGACGAGGATGGCTATATCACGTGTTCCGACTGTGGCTATGGGTGGAATCTGCTGGAGGACTACAATTTGCCCACGGACATGCTTTACGATGATGACGTAGAGTAGTAGGGGCACCAGCATAAATCTGTGTTGAGAGTACGTTAAGAAAACAAAGAAAAACCCTTATATGTGCTGCATGCTCTGCGAGCATTGATTAATCGGACTGTCGCTGTCGTGTGAGCAGGCCATGAGCATTATAGCCCCAACGGCTGCAAGACAAAAGTTTTTGTAATTCATTGTGACGGCTGTATTTGTGAAGTAAAGATGTTAATACTCTTATGGCATGGCAAAGTTAGGCTTGTAATTCCATATATACAATTTTATCGACAGAATCATTACTATCTTTTTCTTTTGTCAGTTTCCCTTTGCTTTCCATCACTTCTACTAATGATGACTTCCAAACTCACTATTGCTTTGAACGCCTTTTTGCATTAGGGACAAAAAAAGGAGCGATTGGTGATCGCTCCTCGTGATTCGGCTGGGATTCGAACCCAGGGCCCACAGCTTAGAAGGCTGTTGCTCTATCCAGCTGAGCTACCGAACCGATGATTAAGTGCCTTTAGCGGCTGCAAAATTACGGGATTATTCTGAAATTGCCAAATATATTTGGTTTTTCTCTTATTTATTTCGTAACTTCGCAAATAATAATTAGCAGATTTCTATACTAACTATGGGATTATTCAGCAAACGACCTGCGGCTATACCTACCGATCTGGCAGAGTGGCCGGGAATGGATGACAATCGTATGCAGGCTGTCAACAATGCTGCTCCGGAACGTATGCTTTCGGTGATGCCTGCTGAGTGGCATCCTCAGCGTGCGGTACAACTGACATGGCCCCACGAGGATACCGACTGGGCACCACGACTGGCTGAAGCTACTGACTGTTTCATAAGGATAGCTTATGAGATAAGTTGCGTGGAAACGGTTATTATTGTCTGCAAAGACAAAGAGGCGCTGTCGCTGTTGCTGCATCAACGTCTGCCTAAACATTGCATAGATAACATACGATTGTTGGAGTGTCCAACCAACGACACATGGGCAAGAGACCATGGTATGCTGACAACGATGGAGGAGGGGGAGTATGTGTTGCATGATTTCAGATTCAACGGCTGGGGTGGAAAGTTTGAGTCGGAGAAGGACAACGCCATAAGCCGCCGGCTCTATGACTCAGGATTGCTCAGGGGGCGGTATGACGACTGTCTGGATTTCGTCTTGGAAGGCGGGAGCATAGAGAGCGACGGACTGGGCACCCTGTTGACTACCAGCCAGTGCCTGCTAAACCTAAACCGCAATCCTCAGATGGGTAAGGCAGAGATTGAAGAAACGATACTTATCAGATTGAAGGCCAGGAGGTTGTTGTGGCTTGATCATGGATTCATGGTGGGCGATGACACAGATTGTCATATAGACACGTTGGCCAGGCTATGTCCTAATGACACTATAGTGTATGTAAGGTGTGACGACCCTGCCGATGAGCACTACGAGGAGTTGCGCCTCATGGAGGAGCAGCTTAGGAGTATGATTACATTGCATGGCGAACCTTATCGGCTTTTGCCTTTGCCTATGGCACCACGTCTTTACGATGAAGAGGGTAGGCGACTGCCTGCTACATACGCCAACTATTTGGTGATTAACGGAAGGGTGCTGGTGCCGTCATACGGTGATACTGCTCTTGATGAGCAAGCGAAAGAGGTGGTAGGACGTGCCTTCCCCACTCGTAGCGTGGTGGCTGTTGACTGCCGCATATTGGTTTGGCAGCACGGTTCGTTGCATTGCAGCACAATGCAGTATTATTAGGGAGAATGCAATTCCTGAATATAGGATTAGATATAAAACCATGAATGTTTAATGTTCAGTTGACAATGTTAATGCTCAATTTTAATTGTCAATTGCCAATTTTTCCAACAAAGGGGTATTGTTTGAAAAGAAAATGTTAATTTTGCAGACCAAATGTAGTTTTTGCCCAGAAAATGCACTGAAAACATGAGTTTGGCCTATGTCTTGCATTGACAATACCGGCGCAACATATTTTCCCCAAAAGGCAACCACATAATAATTTATATAATAATGAACATTACACTTGAAAAGAACGAAGGTGCCGTAAGCGGCAAGTTGATTGTAAACATTGTGAAGGATGACTATGCGGACAAGCTGACTGCATCGTTGAAGAAACTGAAGCAGAGGGCTCAGATGCCTGGATTCCGTAAGGGAATGGTGCCGATGAGTCTGATTCAGAAAATGTATGGCACTGAGGTTAAGGCTGAGGAACTGCAAAAAGTCCTGGCTGACAGCGTGAACAACTATATAAGCGACGAGAAATTGCGTGTGCTGGGTGAGCCTATGCTGAGTGAGGACAATGAGGCTGCTGACGTGGCTGCAAAGGATGACTTTGTCTTTAAGTTTGACCTCGCTTTTGCTCCGGAGGTTTCTATCAAGCTTGACGGCCGCACTGGTGTGGACTACTATAACATTGAGGTTGATGATGAGACGGTGCAGCGCCAGATTGATGCTTTCCGTCGCCAGAACGGCCAGAATGTTGATGCCGATGTGTTCAGCGAGGAGGATCTCGTGAAAGGTACGCTGAAGGAGAATGGCCCCATGGCTGAGCCTGTTGAAGTGAAGGATGCCTCGCTGATGCCGCGATTTTTTGTTGATGACAAGCAGAAGGCTCTCTTTAAGGGTGCCAAGAAGGGTGCAGATATTGTCTTTACCCCCAGCAAGGCTTATGAAGGTCGTGTAGCTGAAATGGCATCGCTGCTTAAACTTGACAAGGAGGAGGCCGAGAAGCACAACGGTAAGTTTACATTCCACATTGAATCGATCAGCCATTTTGAGTTGGGCGAGCTCAACGAGCAGCTGTTTACGATGATTTACCCTGATGGCAACGTAAAGACTGCTGCTGATTTTAAGGCTAAGGTCAAGGCAGATGTAGAGGCTCAGTATGCGCAGGATTCTGACTACAAGTTTATGCTGGACCTAAAAGATGTAGCCTTGAAGAAGGCTGGCAAGATTGAGCTGGCTGAGGACCTGCTGAAGAAGATGGTGCTGCAGAATGCCAAGACGGAGGATGGCCATAAGCAGATTGAGGAGCATTTCAATGAGTATCTTGATGACCTGCGTTGGAGCATGGTTCGCAACGAACTGGCCAAGTCGCTTGACGTTAAGATTGATGATGCTGCCATGATGGCTGCCTCGAAGCGCTTAATCAAGATGCAGATGGCTCAGTATGGTATCTTTAACTTCCCTGACAGCCAGCTGGAGCAGTTTGCCCAGGAACGTCTGAAGGATGAGAAGCAGCGTGAGAATATTGCTAACAATGCTATGGATGCTGCTATCACTGAGGCTGCCAAGAAGGTTGTCAAGCTGAAGGAAAAGGCTATCTCGATTGCGGACTTCAACAAGATGTTTGAATAGGATCACGCAATGAGGTGATAAACGATTTTTTCTAACTATATCTAGTATTTATATGTATAAGACGGATTTTGAGAAATATGCTACAGGCCATCTGGGCATTAACTCGATGGTGCTTGATGATGTTGTCAAGAGTCAGAATCAGTATCTTAACCCCTACATACTGGAGGAGCGCCAACTGAATGTTACGCAGATGGATGTGTTCAGTCGCCTGATGATGGACCGTATTATTTTTCTCGGTACGCAGATTGACGACTATACGGCCAACACGCTACAGGCGCAGTTGCTGTATCTTGACTCTGTGGACCCGGATAAGGATATTTCCATCTATATTAACAGTCCCGGCGGTTCGGTCAGTGCAGGACTGGGTATATATGACACCATGCAGTTTATTAACAGCGACGTGGCTACAATCTGCACGGGTATGGCTGCATCAATGGCCGCTGTACTGCTGGTGAGCGGCAAAGAGGGTAAGCGTTCCAGTTTGCCGCATAGCCGCGTGATGATTCACCAGCCTCTGGGCGGTGTGCAAGGCCAGGCTTCTGACATTGAGATTACTGCCCGTGAGATCCAGAAATTGAAGCGTGAGCTTACCCAGATTATTGCCGACCATGCCCATAAGGATTATGAGATGGTGTTGGCGGACTCTGATCGCGACCACTGGATGACGGCTCAGGAGGCATTGGACTATGGGATGGTGGACCGCATCCTGGAGAAGAAGCAATAGTTATAATATGCCTAACAAAAGCAACGACAAACAGAGGTGCTCTTTCTGCGGACGTAATGTGTCCGAAGTAAAGATGCTTATCTCGGGGCTCAACAGTTGTATCTGTGATGACTGTGTACGCAGTGCCATGGAGGTTATAGAGGCAGAGAGCTTGTCACGACACATTAAGGGTAGTGGCAGGTTTAACACTGACTTCAAAAACGTGCCTAAACCCAAGGAGATTAAGGCTTTTCTTGACGAGTATGTCATCGGTCAGGACGATGCCAAGAAAACTTTGGCTGTAGCTGTTTACAATCACTATAAGCGCTTGTCGCAGAAAGATAGTGCTGACGTTGATGTGGAGATTGAAAAGAGCAACATCATTATGGTCGGCTCTACCGGTACGGGCAAGACGTTGCTTGCGCGTACTATTTCTCGCCTTATCAAGGTTCCTTTTACTATAGTGGATGCAACGGTGTTTACCGAGGCCGGCTATGTGGGCGAAGATATTGAGAGTATCCTTACTCGCTTGCTGCAGGCTGCCGACTATGACCAAAAGGCTGCGGAGTGTGGTATAGTGTTTATTGATGAGATTGATAAGATTGCACGCAAGGGGGACAATCCCTCCATTACTCGAGACGTGAGCGGAGAGGGTGTGCAGCAAGGTCTGCTGAAACTGCTGGAGGGGTCGGTGGTGAATGTTCCGCCAAAGGGTGGTCGCAAGCATCCTGACCAGGACTATATTCATCTGGACACCAAGAATATTCTCTTTATATGCGGCGGAGCATTTGACGGCATAGAGCGTAAGATTGCGCAGCGCCTAAACACCCATGTGGTTGGCTATAACTCGGTGCAGAACACCATGAAGATTGACAAGGATAATCTGATGCGTTATATTTTGCCGCAGGATCTGAAATCTTTTGGTCTTATACCTGAAATAATCGGCCGCCTGCCTATCCTCACTTATCTCAACCCTCTGGACAGGGAAGCCTTGCGCCGCATACTGACTGAACCAAAGAACTCCATCATTCGTCAATATCAGAAGATGATGGATATGGATGGCGTGAAGATGGATATTGACGCCGAAGCTTTGGAGTATATAGTGGATAAGGCCATGGAGTATAAGCTTGGGGCAAGGGGACTTCGCTCAATAGTCGAAGGCATACTGCGTGATGTGTTATATGAAATCCCCTCATCTGGCAAACAGCATTTCCGACTGACGGCAAAATATGCAAGAGAACATTTTGACATCAATCTTTCATTACAAATGACAGGGGCTGCCTAAGGGCTCCTGTTTTTTTGCTCTTTATGGCATTCATAATTGTTTAATTATGGCATTCATAATTGTTTAATCAAGTCATTTAGAACTTTTTTTTCCGATATTATATTTTTTTTCGGGAAAAATACTTGTTGTTCGGAAATGTTGTTATAATTTTGTTTAGCGGAATATTTGGTGATTATATTCGGGAACAAAATATATGGCAAGTAATAGCAAGAAAATATTCGATTGTCTGAAGCACTATTTCGGTTTTGACAAGTTTAAGGGCGACCAGGAGAAGGTCATCCAGAATGTGCTTGATGGCAACGATACTTTTGTGCTGATGCCTACGGGCGGCGGCAAGTCGCTGTGTTATCAGTTGCCTGCGCTGATGATGGAGGGTACAGCCATTGTTATCTCTCCCCTCATAGCACTAATGAAAAATCAGGTTGATGCCATTCGTATGCAGGTGGAGGAGGAGCACTTGGCTCACTTTATGAACTCGACCTTGTCTCGCCAGGAATTGATAGACGTGCAGAATGATGTGTTGGAAGGCAAGGTCAAGATGCTGTATGTAGCTCCTGAGACGCTCACCAAGCCTGCCAACAGCGATTTTTTCTGTAAGGCAAATATTTCCTTCTTTGCTATAGATGAGGCGCACTGTATATCAGAGTGGGGACACGATTTTCGTTTCGAGTATCGTGAGATACGGCCGGCTATTAACATGATTACGATGAAGAAGGTCGGTATAGCCTCAGATGTAGTGGAGAGGTTTATGTCTATCCACAAAAACATCAGGGCTAATTTGATAAACGACAGCTTCTCGTTTGATGATTTCAAACTGATGGTAAAGGCTATTTTCCCTCAGTTTGCCAGTGTTGATACTGACGAAGATGAGGAGACACCCAAGCACAGTGATGTTGACGATGTTGTTGAAATGCTTTGGGACAAAGCTACGGTCCAATTTGCCCCGAAGGATGCAACAGATGGCCAGCTAACCCAGGAGAAGCTGGCACGTCTGCTGAAAGAAGAATGTGATGACAGTCTCATGCCTTTGGTGGAAGCTATGCGCAGTACGGTGGCGTATTTGTATGATATACTGCAGGCCACCAAGAAGCGGCCGCCCATTATGGCGCTTACGGCTACGGCAACTGATAAGGTTAGGCTGGATATAAAGAAGAACCTTGGAATCCTTGAGGCGACCGAGTTTAAGAGTTCTTTCAATCGTCCTAACCTGTATTACGAGGTGCGGCCCAAGACTAAAAATATTGATAAGGATATTATAAAGTTTATATCCGAGCGGCCACGTAAGAGTGGTATCATCTATTGCCTCAGTCGCAAGGAGGTGGAGCGCCTGGCCCAGGTGCTGCAGGCTAATGGCATCAAGGCTGCACCTTATCATGCTGGCATGGAGGCTCAAGACCGTTCTAAGACTCAAGATGATTTCCTAATGGAACGAATCAAGGTGATAGTGGCCACTATTGCGTTTGGCATGGGTATAGACAAACCCGATGTGAGGTATGTAATCCATTTTGATATACCCAAGAGCCTTGAGGGTTATTATCAGGAGACCGGCCGGGCTGGCCGTGACGGCCGTGAGGGTTACTGCCTTGCATTCTATTCTCATAAGGACCTCCGCAAACTTGAGAAATTTATGGAGGACAAACCTGTCAGTGAGCAAGATATAGGACGACAGTTGCTCCGTGAGACTGCTGCTTATGCAGAGTCATCCGTATGCAGACGTAAGTTGTTGCTGCATTATTTTGGAGAGGACTATACTCAGGAGAACTGCCATAATTGTGATAATTGTAAACACCCCAAGACTAAAGTGGAAGCAAAAGACCAACTTTGTAATGTTATAGAGATTATTCAGGCTGTTAAGGAAAATTTCTCTGAGGAGCACATCATAGACATTGCTTTAGGCAATGAGACGGATGCCGTGCTGGAGTATAAACACAATGAACTTGAGTTGTTTGGAATAGGCGAAGGCGATGAACGCACCCTATGGCAGTCAGTAGTGCGTCAGGCGCTGTTGGCAGAATATCTGGATAAGAATAAGGAAAATCAGGGTGCCCTGCGTATAACCTCAAAGGGAAAGAAATTCTTTAAGAAGCCTACTGATTTTACTGTCTCCCTTGACACCGATTTTGACGAAGAGGGTGATGCTGTTGACCCTGAGGGATTTAGTGAAAGCAATGCCCTTGACCAAGAGCTCTTTGAGATGCTCGTTGACCTTCGCAACAAGGTTGCCAAGGAGAAAGGCAAGCCGCCATACGTGATATTCCAAGACCCGTCGCTGGAGGCCATGGCTACCACTTATCCTATCACCAGTGAGGAGTTGCTTAATATTCCCGGGGTGGGGGCTGGCAAGGTGAAGAAGTATGGTAAAGAGTTCATTGATCTCATTAAGCGTCATTGTGAGGACAACGAAATAGAGCGTCCCGAGGATTTCCGTATCCGCACTGTGCCCAACAAGTCAAAACTGAAGATCAATATCATTCAGAACATCGACCGAAAGGTGGATTTGGACGATTATGCTGAGGCTAACCGTATTGACTTCGACGACCTGCTTGACGAGATTGACTCTATCGTCTATTCGGGCACAAAAATCAACATCGACTATTTTGTAGAGGCCGTTATCGACGAGGATAAAATCAACGAGATATACGATTATTTTGATGAGGCTGAAACCGATGATATCGAGAAGGCCAAGGATGAGCTTGGCGACGACTTCTCAAAGGAGGAGATTCGTCTTGTCAGAATCAAATACCTCTCGGATAATGCTAATTAGCAAAATATTATAGACAACGAAGAGAGGCTGACGCACAGGATGGCGCCAGCCTCTCTTTATGATTTTTTCTTGTCATGCTATCTGATGTCAACCACCTTGCCGTGCTTGATGCGGAAGGTAACCTCGGCATCTGGCATGTTATATGTCTTGGTCTTCTTCCTGTCGGTCCATACCGCGTTGGCCTTAGTCATGCAGAGGATGTGGTCGCCGTTATCCAGTTTTGAGGCATCAAGATATACGGTGATGATGGGCCCGTCGTTTCCTTTGAAATCCTCGCTCCGAGTGCTTACTACCATTACCATCAGCTGGTTGGGATATCTCTTGGTGTTCCATGCCAAAACGGCTTGGTGGTTAGCATTCCATCTCTCGGATGGACTGTGGGCAACACTCCTGTCACCGTCATGCAGAAAGATATCGGCCGAGTCAGGCGCAGTCAGATAGCACTGCAGGCAGGTAAAAGGCACGGCGTTGGTCAGACTCACTTGTACAGGAACCCTGGTCAGGTCCTTGGTCGGCAGCACACTCAAACTAACAGCGTTCTGTGTATTAAGAGTGTCGTTGTCAGTGGTGGCAGCATGTAAGCCTGCGGCCATAAAGACCATAATGGCAATGGCAAACAGTTTTCTCATTTTCTTGTCTGACTATTTATAGTGAGCATTATTCTGCCTTCTTGGTTTGACGGCGGCGACGTGTGGTTTTCTTTTCTTCTTCAGCGGTATTCTCAATCTGTACGCCGGCCAGCTCGGGATCAATGAGTATGCGGCCGCAGTATTCGCAGACAATGATTTTCTTATGCATGCGTACATCCAGCTGACGCTGGGGCGGAATCTTGTTGAAGCAGCCGCCGCAGGCATCGCGCTGCACATAAACAATGCCAAGACCATTGTGGCTGTTCTTGCGGATACGCTTGAAAGAGGTGAGCAGGCGATAATCAATGGTTGACTCCAGAATCTTGGCCTCGTCGCGGAGGTTGTCTTCTTCCACCCTTGTCTCGGCAATAATCTCCTCTAGCTCCGAGCGCTTAGCCTCCAGGTCGCCCTGACGCTCTTCCCTTGTCTCGAGGTTCTCCTTGATAGATGATTCGCAGTTTTTCTTAAAATCATTAGCCTCGCGTATTTTCTTGTCGCGCAGTTGAATCTCCAGCTCCTGATATTCAATCTCCTTGCTCAGCGAATCATATTCGCGGTTGTTGCGTACATTGTCAAGGTGGGATTTGCAGCGCTCAATAGCGGTTTGAGCCTGAATTTTATCCTCATTCCATCGATTGATGTCAGAGTTGACATTCTTGAGGTCCTCCTGCAGTCGGGCGATGCGGGCGCCCAGGCCTTCAATCTCGTCCTCCAGGTCTTGCACCTCCAGGGGCAGCTCGCCGCGGATGGTGCGGATGTCGTCAATCTTTGACAGCACGGTCTGGTACTTGTACAGGCTTTTCAGCTTTTGTTCTACGGTCATCTCCGTAGGAGAGGTAACTTTTTTTGTTTCTTTTGTCATATTAGTAAGAGTTGTGATATTTATTTACAAATATAATATTGGATTAGTGTTAACCTTAGTGATGTAGGTGGGAACACTTGGATAATCCCGGCTGATGATGCGCTGCAGCAGGTAAGGCGTAAACTGCTCACTTTGGTAATGACCTATAGCCATAACCTGTATTATTTGTTCCAAGCCAAAGAACTGGTGATAGTGAACCTCGCCAGTTATGAACGCATCGGCCCCTTGGTCCACAGCCTCAGCCAGGAGGAAATCGCCGGCACCGCCACAGAGGGCAACCCTGCTTATGGGACGCTCCAGCAAGTCATTGCACATTGCGCACTTCACCGAGAACACATCCTTTACCTTTGCAACGAAATTCACGGCCGTCATGGGGTGTGTCAGGGTGCCGATGATGCCGCTGCCACCGCCGTTGCTGCTCTGTTGCAGCAATGCTGTGTCATGCAGTGCCAGCCTTGAGGCAATCTCAAAGTTGACGCCCTCCCGGCTGTTGTCGAGGTTGGTGTGGGCAGCATAGACAGTTATGCCGTGTATTACGGCATAGCGCACACATCGCTCCACTTGGGAAGCGTCGCCCAGCCTTCGCAGGGGGCGGAAGAGCAGCGGGTGGTGGGCTACAACCATGTTGCAACCTTTCTCTACAGCTTCGGCCAGCACCTCCTCCGTTACGTCTAAACACAATACGACCCCTGAAACCTCCGCTTCTGTCACACCCACCTGCAGGCCGGCATTATCGTACTCTTCCTGCAAGGGCAGAGGCGCGAATTTTTCAAGGGTCGCAATGACATCCTTTATTTTCACGTTCTACCGTTATTATCTCTTTTCGTCGGCAAAGGTAATAAAAATTTAGGAATTAGGACATCGTAGATGGATTTTTTTAGGCAACAATATAGCAGTTGGCACAGATTATAGTCTCTGCGAAATAGTCATGCTCTCTCTGTGCCAACATCTGTGTCATTGCCTATATTGCATACATTCCTGCATTGTTTCGTTTAAAGAGCTGAAAAACAGATGGTTTAATATGCAGGGTGATTTTGTCCTGTGGAAATCAAAACTAAAAGCCTTGAAAAAAAATCTAAGAGCCTCGAAACCAAATCTAAGAGCCTTGAAAATGACAGCTCGAGGCTCTTAGATT
>CADAJV010000021.1 GCA_902788275.1 uncultured Bacteroidales bacterium
GTGCGGACAGCGGAGGTGAGAGCGAAGCGGCAAAAGGTGGTTGCGAAGAAACCAACTCTTTAACCGAAACAATGCAGGAATGTATGCAAAAAACATTTTAATATTTTATAGGCAATGACACAGATGTTGGCATAGAGAGAGCATGACTATTTCGCAGAGACTGTAATCTGTGCCAACTGCTATATTGTTGCCTATTTTTTTCTCAACAATTTACGGGCATACTCAATGATGGTGTCCTCGCCTCGGGCAAAGTCGGAAGCGAGGAGATTGACCTGGTACTGCGGGGCAATGCCACCCTCGGTAGATTGCATCTTGACATCATAGGTGGGGCATGCGGAGAAGCGCACGGTCCAGCCGTTGGGCAACTCGTTGTTATAGGGCAAGCCGGCACCGCCGCCAGTACGGTCGCCAATGGTAGTAACATTGGGGAGGTCCTTCATATAGGCCACAAAGGCATTGGCGGCGCTGTAGGTGCGGCGGTTGGTAAGCACCGCAACGGGTTTCTGCCAGCGCAAGCCCTCTGAGGGCACAAGCCTGACGGCCTCAGGCGAGGAGAAGGAGTTGTGACCCGCCCCCGTCTTGTGGGCAATATAGCCCACGGTGGTCTTCTCATTGATAAAGCTGGCAGCGAGATCCTGAGCCATAGTCAGCAGTCCGCCCTCATTGTTGCGCACATCCACTATCAGTCCATCGCACAGGCGCAAATAGGAGAAGATGGCATCAAGGTTGCCACTGCCCACGCTCCCATCAAAGGAGGGCACATAAATATAGCCCACATTGTCGGGCAGGATGCAATACTTGATGCCGCAGGTGAGACGATAGTCTGTACCGAGATATACGCGCTGCAGCGAGTCGCTGAAGTTGACTGGAAAATTCTCATGCCAGTCCCAGTAGCGGGCAGTATTGAAAGGCGATGCGAGGTTTACATGACCGTCGCGGAGCTCATCAAGCATCTTGGCGCACACCTCAAAAAGCTGCTCACCAGTCATCTGGGGCAGCAGCATAGCCCCATAGCGCGAGCGGCACTCGTCCCAGTCAAGGCCGTACTCGGCAGCCTTGTCGGGAAAGAAGCAGTAGTGCTCGTCAACAATCTGCCAGAGGGCATCAAAGTTGCCCTGCGGACTATTGCTGAACTCCTCCTCGCTGACGCATGAGTTCATGGCAGCCAGCGCACATATAATATATATAAGGTATAGGGCTTTTTTCATTGTGATATTAACAACCGGTTACTTAGTCCCTCCTACCAGTGGCGAACAAATCCTATGAGTAAGTTGTGATACAAGTCCTGAGTCTTGAGTCCATTGACACGCGACTGCATAAACTGACCTTGGTAGCCCAGCCTTAGCGAGGTGCGGGCACGGAGCCGACAGTCCAGGGTGAGCAGCATATTGGCCTGGAAGGCGCGGAAGGGATTGACCACGCAGACATTGTGCCTGTAGTGGCCTAGGGAGAAAATCTCGTAATACGACTGCCCATAGTCGGGCGAGAACATCAGTCCGGTCAACGGCACATCAGCCTGCAGGGTGGCAACGAAAGGCTTGTGCCACAGCTCAAAACCACGACGCACCTGGCCGGAGGCAATCATGTTGAGGGCTGCCCTGGCAGAGGTAGGGTTGTTGCCGCCCAGAGTGTTATAGACAAAGCCTAGGCGGGTCTGCAGACCCAGACCGGCGTTCAGCTGCCACGGCCCATCGTATTCTTCAGCCTTTTCATTTAAGAAGTGGTACTGCCACGCCACCTGCCAATGAAAGAATCCGGAGATAGTCTTATGCTTATCAGAGCGCGGCTCGGCCAGAGCCAGGTTGCCCTGAGTGAGGTGCTGCACATATAGACGCCTGTCCATCCAGTGAGTAGGACGGCTGACCATCGAGGCAACAGTCAGGCCGCCGCCGTGGTATCGCTCGTTGGAGAGATAGGTGTCCCATTGGCTGACTATGCCGGCACCAAACATCGTGGAGCTCTCCCTGCCCTGCTGCGCCAATGCCGCGCTCAGCGGCAGAAGCAGCAAGCCCACTATCCATGCGTTTGCCTTCATCGGGTCAATAAAAAAGGTTTGAATTTGATAATTGAGAATTTTAGGAGTTAAGCCGTTACTCATGACTATTGTCCTCTATCTCCTTTTTATCTCCTTCTATCTCCAAAATTAATAGTTAGAACAGCCTTAGCTGGCCGTTGAGTTCATCGCGGATTTCGTCATCGGTCTTCTCGGTTGTGGGCTCGGACTCATCTTCGTCGGGCTCACCTCCGTCAGGGGCCTCGTCATCAGTCTTCTCCCCTTTAGTGGGATAGGGGGCCTCGTTTTCGGTATCCCCCTCCTCGTCCACTGTCGGCTCAGGTTGCCTCAGCGGCTCCAGCTCCTCAATGGCGGCCACTTCATAGTTAGTCAGGCGCTTGCCGCGAGCCTTGACACCCTTCACGGCAATAAATTCGTCAACATCCACCTCCTGCGGCTCGCGGAAATTGCTGCCGCCGCCAAAGGTGATACAGATACGCGGATAAGCCTCGCTGGTGAGCAGCAGCATCCGGGCATCGCCCTGATCGCTCAGGAAATTCTGCCGCTTGACCGAGGACTCCAGCTGGAAACGCTTGATATAGGGGCGGCCGTCAGTGTCAGCACAGCTATATACGGCGGTCCACACCATGCTGCCATCATACTTGCCGATATAGGCAATATTGTCCTCATAGTGATTATTGATGTCAGTATCGGTGGTGTAGTATTCGCCATTCTTGAGGATGACCAGCACGCGGTCGGTGCCGCCAAACTCGCCCAGCAGCTGACCGCGCTCGTCATAGTTGAGGCGGCGCACCGCATTGTCAAACCACACCTCGCGCCCTCCCAGCGTGCTCACGCCGTGGCTCTTCAGGTTGATGCGATAGATAGTGTTCTTAGTCACAATGTTGCCCTTCGACACACGGCCCTTGATAGCCAGGTCAGCAAAGTTGATGTCAAAAGTCAGCTTCTTAATCTTCTCCGAGGGCTTCAGCGTGATATGCACCACCTCCGCCTCGCCGTTGGCATTGCTGGTGAAATAAATCACCTTGCTGCCGGCAGTGCCCTGAGTGACGTCATACTCGCGGTCGCGGGTAATGCTGGTAACAAAGAAGCGCTTCATCATATACGCCCCCTTCTTGCCGTCGCGGTAGATAACATTATAGATGGTGCGCTTATCGTTTTTCTTAAACACAGCCACATGCATAATCTCTGCCTTCCTGCCCTCTGCCTTCGAGCGCTCCGTTTCTCCCACAAACAACTTGTCGGCCACACGGGTCACCTTGTAAGTGCCGTCGCGGTAGAAGATAATCACATCGTCCAGGTCCGAGCAGGCACCCACCAGCTCATCCTTCTTTAGCGAAGTGCCAATGAAGCCCTCCTCACGGTTTACATACAGTTTCTGATTCTGCTCCGCCACCTTGACCGCCTCAATCTGGTCAAAGGCAGTCACCTGCGTGTGGCGCGGATACAAGGCCCCGTATTTCTCCTTCAGGTTGAGATACCAGTTGATAGTCACCTGCTTGATATTCTTGAGGTCGCGGTCCACCCTGCGTATCTCCGCCTGCAGGCGCAGAATATTCTCCTCCGCCTTATCCTTGTTAAAGCGGAGAATGCGCTTCATCTTAATCTCCAGCAAGCGTAGTATGTCGTCCTTCGTCACCTCGCGTACCATCTTGGGGTACCACGGGGTCAGCCGCTCGTCAATATGCTCGCAAGCCTCGTCCGTCGATTTGGCATTCTCATACTCCTTATCCTTATAGATGCGCTCATTGATAAAGATACTCTCCAGCGAGGCATAGTGCAGTTCCTCCATCAGCTCGTCACGGTGAATGAGCAGCTCCCTCTTCAGCAGGTCGCGCGTCTGGTCCACGCTGTGGCGCAGCACATCGCTCACCGCAAGAAACTTAGGCGTGCGATCGTCAATCACGCAGCAGTTGGGCGAGATGCTCACCTCGCAGTCCGTAAAGGCATACAGGGCGTCCAGAGACTTGTCGGGCGATACCCCCGGCTGCAGGTGCACCACAATGCTCACCGTCTCCGAGGTCATATCGTCGATATGCTTAATCTTGATCTTGCCCTTCTCGCCCGCCTTCATGATAGACTCAATCACGCCCTTCACCGTCTTGCCGAAGGGAATCTCCGTGATATGCAGCGTCTTGTTGTCCACCTTGCCAATCTTGGCGCGAATCTTCACACTGCCGCCGCGCTGGCCGTCGTTATAATGGCTCACGTCAATGCTACCGCCCGTCTGGAAGTCCGGATACAGATGAAACTCCTCGCCGTTCAGATAGCTCACCGCAGCGTCGCAGAGCTCCACGAAGTTGTGGGGCAGAATCTTAGTGCTCAGACCCACGGCGATGCCGTCGGCACCCTGGCATAGCAGCAGCGGAAACTTCACCGGCAGCACCACAGGCTCCCTGTTGCGGCCGTCATAGCTCAGTTTCCACTCCGTAGTCTTGGCATTAAACACCGTGTCGAGGGCAAACTTGCTCAGGCGTGCCTCAATATATCGCGGGGCAGCCGCCCCGTCGCCCGTCAAGATATTACCCCAGTTGCCCTGGCAGTCAATCAGCAGATTCTTCTGCCCCAGCGTCACCAGTGCCGAGTAGATCGAGGCATCGCCGTGAGGGTGAAACTTCATTGTGTTGCCCACAATGTTAGCCACCTTGTTGAGCCGGCCGTCATCCATCAGCTTCATCGAGTGCAGCAGGCGGCGCTGCACAGGCTTCAGGCCGTCGCCCAGATGAGGCACCGCGCGGTCAAGGATGGCATAGCTGGCATAGTCCAGAAACCAGTTCTGATACATACCGCCCAGCCGGTGCACCGACTCAGTGTCGCCATGATGCTCATCCGGATTATACGAAGCATGGTCCTCGCCGAACTCATTCGAACTTTTCAACTCGTCGTCCGTCATACCTTATTAATTTTTTATAGCCGCAAAGTTACGGAAAAATAAAGCTCAGAACAAATAAAACCATACTTTTTTATGCCGGAAAGGTATAACTTGGCCCGTCTAATCAGCCAGATTAAAAAAAACAGAGCCCGCTGCATACGTAATCGACGCTTTTTTGACCAATGTGATTTTGGTTTTTCTTGCCTGTGCTACCCTGCCGAAGGCTGGCTGTGGATGACAAAAAAGGTATGGTTAAACTTGCTTAAACAGACCTTGGCATGACGGCCGCAGTGCATTGCTCGCAGAGTATGCACCACAGACAATGGTTTTCTTTGTTTTCTTAACTTTTTCCACACAGATTTATGCTGGTGAACCCTTTTTCCACTCTAATTTTGCAATGCCAATAACATACAAGGTAAAATCATCAGCTTTTTTATGCTATACCCTAGTCACTTCACACGTGTGAAAGGCATAATGACAAGTCTTTTTTCACTCTAAAGCAAGCATAGAGCGGGAGCGTGGCAAAATAACTGTTTCTTCGCATAATTCGTCGTTCCTCTTGAGCACGGATTCCGAAGATGTCTTCGTTTAATTCCATCAACAGACGTTTTCTTAAACATAAATTACCATGAATTAGCCACAAATTATCATAATTCAAATTTATTTCGTAATTTTGCACGATATAATTAACACTTTCGTATAATTCGTGCTATTCGTGTTCGTTATCGTCCACTTCCGGACTTGACATCTATAACCATTCATTCAATTTTTAATTTCAAACAAGTAAACATATCATAGATGATTTCGGTTGAGAATCTGAAGGTAGAGTTTAGCGTTGAGCCTCTGTTTGAGGGCGTGAACTTTGTGGTGAACGACAAGGAGCGCGTCTGCCTGGTGGGCAAGAACGGTGCCGGCAAGAGCACGATGCTCAAGATTATTGCCGGGCTGCAGCAGCCCACGGCGGGCCACGTGACTATGCCGCAGGGCTGCACGGTGGGCTATCTGCCTCAGGTTATGAAGCTAAGCGACAGTTGCACGCTGATTGAGGAGACGGAGAAGGCTTTCTCCTCGCTGCGCCAGAAGGAGCAGCGCCTGGAGCGCATCAACGGCGAGCTGGCCGAACGCACAGACTATGAAAGCGAGGCTTATGCCCGACTGATTGAGCAGAGCACTACTCTGCAGGAGCAACTGCTAATGGGCGGCAGCCAGAGCTGGCGCGCCGACATGGAGCGCACGCTGATGGGGCTGGGCTTTGAGCGGATTGACTTCCAGAGGCCGACCAGCGAGTTCAGCGGCGGCTGGCGTATGCGCATTGAGCTGGCCAAGATTCTGCTGCAGCGGCCCGACGTGCTGCTGCTGGACGAGCCGACTAATCATCTGGACATTGACAGCATCGGCTGGCTGGAGAACTTCCTGATTAAAGAATCGAAGAGCTCAGTGGTGCTGGTGAGCCACGACCGCGCATTCATCAACAATGTGTGCTCGCGCACGCTAGAGATTAGCTGCGGCCAACTGATTGACTATAAGGTATGTTACGACGAATTTGTTAAACTGAGAGCTGAACGTCGCGAACAGCAGCTCCGCGCTTACGAAAACCAGCAGAAAGAGATTGCCGACACCAGGGCGTTTATTGAGCGGTTTCGCTACCAGGCGACCAAGGCGGTGCAGGTGCAGAGCCGCATCAAGCAGCTGGAGAAGATAGTACCTATCAAGGTGGACGAGGTGGACACCGCCACCCTCCACCTGCGCTTCAACGAGCCTATGCGCAGCGGCGACTTCCCAGTGATATGCAACGAGGTGAACAAGGCCTACGGCCAGCACCGGGTACTGAGTCATGTCAACCTAACCATACGCCGCGGCGAGAAGGTGGCCTTTGTGGGCCGCAACGGTGAGGGCAAGTCAACGCTGGTGAAATGTATAATGAACGAGATACCCTACGACGGCTTCCTCAAGATTGGCCACAATGTGCAGATAGGCTACTATGCCCAGAATCAGGCTCAGTTGCTGGACGAGAGCCTTAGTGTCTATGACACCATAGACCGCGTGGCCACCGGCGACGTAAGGTTGAAGATACGCGAACTGCTGGGTGCCTTTATGTTTGGCGGCGAGGCCGGCGACAAGAAGGTCAAGGTGCTCAGTGGCGGCGAGCGCAGCCGACTGGCGATGCTCAAGCTGCTGCTGCAGCCTGTCAATTTTCTTATTCTTGATGAGCCGACCAACCACCTGGACATGCGCACCAAGGACGTGCTTAAGGAGGCTCTGCTCAATTTCAAGGGCACGGTGATTGTGGTGAGCCACGACCGCGACTTCCTCGACGGACTGGTAAGCCGCGTCTATGCCTTCGGCGGAGGCAGGGTGCGCGAGCATCTGGGCGGAATATATGACTATTTGGGGAGGCACGCCTCACCCCCTAAAGGGGAGAGGAGGCCCCCTCTAACTCCCCCTAAAGGAGAAAGAACTCTGGCGCCAGGGACCTCCCCTTTAGGGGATGAGGGGGGCCTCGGGGCTTCGGAGCTCTATAAGCAGCAGAAGGAGCTGAAGAAGCATGTAAACAAGCTGGAGAAACAGGTGAAGGAGGCCGAGCAGCACATTGGCGAGCTGGAGGCCGCCATCAAGATGATAGAAAGCCACATGAGTACCATTGAGGGTGCCGGCGACATGACCCTTATAGAGAAACACATGGCCTTCAGCCGACAGCTGGATCAGGCCATGGACGAATGGACCACCGCCTCGGAGGAGCTGGAGAAAGTGCGAAAGCTCTAAAATTGTTGACAATTTCACTATTTTCAACATTAACATTTTTGGAGATAGAAGGAGATAGAGGACAATGGTCATGAATAACGGCACCTTTTAACTCTCAAACTTTTAAAACAGTAAACTAAATTCCTAAATTCAAATAAAAACAACATCTTATGAAAATCATTATGACTCTTGCACTGGCGGCTGCCATGACTACAGCCACAGCACAGACCCTCAACCACCCCCACGGGGTGGATGTCAGCAACATGGACAAGTCCGTCAATCCCGGCACCGACTTCTATCGCTATGCCTGCGGCGGATGGATTGACAACAACCCCCTGAAGCCCGAGTATTCACGCTTCGGTTCCTTCGACGCCGTAGCTGAAGCCAACCGCGAACAGATTAAGGAGCTCATTCTCGGACTCTCTAAAGAGAAGCACGAGAAGGGGAGCGTGGCACAGAAGATTGGCGACCTTTACGCCATGATGATGGACTCCGTTCGTCAGAACAAGGAGGGCATCGCCCCTATCAAGGCCGATCTCAAGGCTATCGCCGACCTCAAAGACCGTGACGAACTAAAGCGCATGATGGTGCTTAATTCCAACAAAGGCGCCGGCGAGCTGTGGGGCGCTGGCATCGATGCCGACATGATGAACTCCACCACCAACATCGTGAGCCTGGGCCAGAGCGGCCTCTCGCTGGGACAGAAAGAGTATTACCTCAGTGACGACCCCGCATTCACCAAGATACGCGAAGCCTTCAAACTGCATATCGTGAAGATGTTTAAGCTGCTGGGTGACGACGAGCTAACCGCCCTTCGCAAGATGGAATCGGTGATGGCCGTTGAAACACGCATGGCCAAGGCATCCAAGAGCCGCGTGGAACTGCGTGACCCCGCCTCCAACTACCACAAGATGACGTATACCGAATTTAAGGAGCAGTTTGGCGGCTACGACTGGGACCAGTACTTCCATCTCAACTATATTGACGACCTCGACATACTCGACGTAGGCCAGCCCGAGGCTATCAAGGAGGCTGTAGCCATTCTCAACGAGACTGACCTGCAGACTCTCAAGGACTGGATGCAGTGGACTCTCATCGACGGCAACACCAGTGTGCTGGGCGATGATATCTTTATGCAGAACTTTGACTTTTACAGCCGCACCATGTCGGGCCAGAAGGAGCCTCAAGCACGCTGGAAGCGCAGCGTATCGACTGTCAACGCCATACTGGGCGAGGCTGTGGGACAGCTATATGTGGAAAAGTACTTCCCCGCCGAGAATAAGGCTCGCATGGAGCAGTTGGTGAAGAACCTGCAGATTGCCCTGGCCGAGCGCATCGATGCCCAGAAATGGATGAGTGCCGAGACCAAGGCCTACGCCAAGGACAAGCTCTCCTCTTTCTATGTCAAGATTGGCTATCCCAACAAATGGAAAGACTACTCCAAGCTTGAGATTGATCCCGCTAAGTCGCTCTACGAGTCAATGCAGAACGTACGCGAGTGGGCTAACCGCAAGGCTGTGGAAGAGAAATACAAGAAACCCGTTGACCGCGACGAGTGGTACATGACTCCGCAGACCGTAAACGCCTACTACAACCCCACTACCAACGAGATTTGCTTCCCCGCCGGCATACTGCAGTACCCCTTCTTTGACATGCAGGCTGACGATGCCTTTAACTACGGCGCCATCGGCGTGGTCATAGGCCATGAGATGACTCACGGTTTTGACGACCAGGGCCGCCAGTTTGACAAGGAAGGCAACTTCCGCGACTGGTGGGCTGAGGGCGACGGCAACAAGTTTAAGGCTCGCGCTCAGGTGATGACCGACTTCTTCTCCAACATCAGCGTACTGCCCGACCTTAAGGCCAACGGCGAGCTCACCCTCGGCGAGAACCTGGCCGACCATGGCGGCCTGCAGGTGGCTTATGCAGCGTTTAAGAAGGCACAGAAGGATGCCGGCAAGACCGGGGCAGACATGGCCAACGGCTTTACCGCCGACCAGCGCTTCTTCCTTGCCTATGCCGGAGTATGGGCACAAAACATCACCGAGGAAGCTATCCGCGACCTCACTGCCCGCGACCCCCACTCCCTCGGCGAATGGAGGGTAAACGGCGCACTGCCCCATATCGACGCATGGTACAAGGCATTCAAGATCAGCAAGAAAGACCCGCTCTTCGTGCCCAAGGCCAAGAGAGTGGACATATGGTAAGACCGTCATGATTTTCCTCCCCAAGAATCACCCGTCAGCCCGGCGCCTGCAAGCGCAGGGGCTGAGCATTAGCGATGACAAGCCCGGCGCCGATGCGCTGAGGCTTGTCATCCTCAACCTCATGCCGCAGAAGCAGGAGGCCGAGGAGGAATACTATACCATGATGGACGGCGCCGGCCTCGACATTGCCGTCACCCTGGCCAAGATGAGCGGCCTACGATACAAGACTACTCCGCAGGAGTATATGGACGCCTACTACACCGACATAGCGGAGATAATGGAGGACGGCTGTCACTACGATGGCATGATTATCACCGGTGCACCGCTGGAGCACCTAGACTATGAGGAGGTAACCTACTGGCAACAGCTGCACGATGTCTATCGCTGGACAATGACCCATGTGCGCTCAACCCTCAATATCTGCTGGGGAGCGTTTGCTGCCCTCAAGATTTTCTTCGGAATCGACAAACACTGGACCGACGAGAAACTATTTGGCGTCTATCCTCACATAAGGCTGCGCAGCGACTGCCCGCTGACCGAGGGTCTGAGCCTGGAGGTGATGGTACCCATCAGCAGACATATCACCATGGTGCGCAGCGAGCTGGAGGCGCATGAGGAGCTCACCGTGCTCATTGACCAGGAGCATACCGGCCCCGAGCTGGCCATAGCATGGAGCGGACGCCACATCTTTGCTAACGGCCACATGGAGTACGCCGAGGGACGCCTGCGCTTTGAGTATGAGCGCGACATGGCCAAGGGCGTGCCCATCAGCGTGCCGCTCAACTACTTTGTTGACAATGACCCCACCAAGGGTGTCAACGTAAGTTGGCAAGACTCCGGCCGCCGCTTCTACCACAACTGGCTGCACCACTATGTATCCTAATATTTAAAAGTTCGAAAGTTCGAGAGTTGCCGCTTCGCTCTCACTGCTCTTTGATATCGGCACCGGCTTCGCCGACAGCCGATGAGCAGTTCGCGATGCCTACGGCATTCGAGATTTCAAAAGTTTAATTCCTAATAATTTTGGAGATAAGAGGAGTTAAAAGGAGATAGAAGGAGATAAAAGGAGATAGAAGGAGATAAAGGACAATAGTCATGAGTAACGGCACGTTTTAATTCCTAATTTTAACTCCCCATATTAACTCCTAATTCTCAGTTTTCAAATCTGTAAACCGTAAACTAAACTCCTATTCTCAATTTTCAATTACCATTAGTCGAGAGTTCCAGCCGGACTTGGCTAAATTGTGAAATCGTAAAATGGTCAAATCGTGAAATTGATAGAGCTATTGGCCCCTGCCCGCACAGCAGACATAGGCATTGAGGCTATCAACTGCGGAGCCGATGCGGTTTATATCGGCGCCGAGGCTTTCGGTGCGCGCCATGCCGCCGGCAACTCCATGGAAGATATTGCCCGGCTCTGTACCCATGCCCACCACTACGGAGCCCGGGTATATGTTACGGTCAACACTATCCTCTACGACAGCGAGCTCACACAGGTGCGCACCCTCGTCAACAGGCTCCACGCTGTGGGCGTCGATGCTCTGATAGTGCAGGACACGGCTCTGCTGCTGATGGACCTGCCCCTACCCCTCCATGCCAGCACCCAGATGGACATACGCAGCGCTGACAAGGTAAGGCAGCTCTGCGACTGGGGCTTCAGTCAGGCTGTACTGGCCCGTGAGCTGGGACTCAAAGACATAGCCGCCATCCACAAGGCATGTCCGGAGATGACACTGGAGGCTTTTGTTCACGGTGCCCTATGCGTCAGCTACAGTGGCCGCTGCTACGCCTCACAGCATTGCTTCGGACGCAGCGCCAACCGCGGCGAATGCGCACAGTTCTGTCGGCTAGCCTTTGACCTGCAAGACGCCAAGGGCCGCGCCATCGTCAGCAACAAGCACCTGCTCTCGCTTAAGGACATGAACCGCAGCCGCAACCTGGAGCAGATGCTCGATGCCGGCATACAATCGCTCAAGATTGAAGGCAGACTGAAGGACATAGCCTATGTCAAGAACACCACAGCCTACTACAGCCGCCTGCTTAATAATATAATAAGGAGAAGACCGCTGGACTACCGTCGCGCCTCGGTGGGGCAATGCCATGTGGCATTTGAGCCTAACATTGACAAGACCTTCAACCGCGGCTTCACAGACTATTTCCTTCACGGACGCACCGAAGAAGTGGCCTCCATCAACACTCCCAAGGCCATGGGTGAACCTGTGGGGCAGGTGAAGGAGGTACGCAACGGCTTCATCCTGGTAGGCGGCACAAGCTGTTTTCACAACGGCGACGGCATCAGCTACTTTACCCCCGACGGCACGCTGCACGGTTTCCGCGTCAACCGTGCCGACAACAACAGGCTCTATCCCCACAAGATGCCGGCAGACCTGGAACCCAAGACCCCACTCTACCGCAACCATGACGCCGCCTTTGAGGCTGCCATGCTACACCCCACCCCGGCGAGGACCATCAGCATCGACATATATATGACCGATACTCCCGATGGATTTAGCCTCAGCGCCGAAGCCCCCTCCATCTCTCCCTCCGGAGGGAGGATCAGCGCTACCCTCGATATAAAAGCCCAACATCAGCCGGCTCTCAAGCCACAGCGTGAACGCATAGAAGCCGAGTTGCGCAAGACTGGCGGCACGACTTATGTGGTAGGCAGCGTCAGCCTCGACCTGGACAAAGAATACTTCATTCCCGCCTCGCTGCTTAGCCAGTGGCGCAGGCAACTGATAGAAAAAGTGGAAAAGACTCTCCACGTGCAGGCCCTACATCATCCCATTCCTTGCAGGAAGAGGCGGGGCGAGAGTCTGCCGGGCATGAGTCTGCCCTTCACCGAGAATGTAGCCAACAAAATGGCACGGCAATTCTACGAGAGCCAGGGAGCTGCCGCCATTGAGCCCGCATTTGAGATTAAGGAACCCAAGGGGCACACCGCCATCATGACCTGCCGCCACTGCATCAGATACACGCTCGGCATGTGCAGCAAAAGAAAAGGTAAGGAGGCTATGCATAAAGGCATGAGGAGCGAGGGCCCCCTCTATCTGGCCCTGCCCGACGGACGGCGGTTTGAGCTGGAGTTCGACTGCAAAAACTGTGAGATGCGTGTACTGAAATAACTGCTAACCAAGTTCTGACTATGAAAAATACCACCTGCTGCCATTTACCTCACGTCATCATTACGGTCGTTGCACTGCTGGCCATGCTGGCATCGTGCAGTTTGCAACACAAGGAGAACAGGAGCCACTGGATTCTGACACAAAGCCAGAGAGACTCCATTGCCTTCTCGGCCACCCATCATTATAATGTGGGCTACAATTTTATTATGGAGGCCGACTCCATGCAACTGCACAGCCTGCCCGAAGGAGTACAGCAGAACCTGGACTACGCTCCCGACTCTGCCACGCTGCTAAAGAATGAAGATTTTGTTATCACTGAGATTTACCGCTTGCAGGGACCAGACACATTGGCATCAGACAGCATCTGGCTGCGCATCGGCTCCGACGGCATACCCCTCGGCTGGGTGAGCGAGACTGAGTTGCTGACTAAGGCAGCACCCGTTGACCCTATCTCACACCTCATCTTTAAGAGCAAGGCCCACTGGCTGACTATCTTGCTCATCATCAGCATACTGTTCGCCGGATGGATAGCAACGGCCTGGCTTAAGCGAGGAGTAGGAACTGGGGCGAAAAAAGGTGGCTACGAAGAAACCAACGTTTCCGGCTATCCTGCGGCATTCATGCTGTGCTCCGCCACCGCCGGCCTGCTCTACTCGCTGATGCAGAGTATCACCCCCCATCTGTGGCAGGAATACTATTTTCACCCCACGCTCAATCCGCTGGGGCAACCTCACCTGCTAGCCATATATCTGAGCTTCATCTGGCTGAGCATCCTGCTATGGGTAGCCAATTTTTTTGACCTCAACAGCAAGACAACGTTTGGCAGGCTCGTATCCGGCATGATTGCATACACTATCAGCGCAGCATTTCTATATGTTGCCATGGCCAGCATGCCCATGCCGTTCAGCCTGGCGATATTCGCTATACTGCTGTCATTGCTGATTTACAGAGTCCGGCAGGGCCACGCTAAGCCTCAAGCATAGCAACATAACTGGTGTCGTCAGCAACAGGGGTAAGGAGGCGTGTGCCGCCAACCAGGCCACCCCGTTCATCATAACGAGGCTGCAACATGGCCGATATCTCCCTACGCAGGGCAGCATTGCTCTTGTTAAACAGAAGGCGGAAACGCCCCTCGGCACCATCAGCCATCAGCGGCAACAGATGCAGCGACAGCTCACCCATAGTGCGCCTGACATTAACCTCCACGCAGGGATGAACAGCCAGGGCGTGAGAGTCATCCACCACCATCATGTCAACGCCCACAGGACCGAGGTAATGGCCCGCTAACCGTGCCTGCAGTTCGTCACCAACAGCGGTAATGAGCTGCCTCCTATCAAGGGCAGGAACAAGTTTCTCAATCTTTTGCCATAAATAGGGCTGGGGAGCTATATAGTTGAAAGAATAAACATTGTTGCCGTTAGTTACAAACACAGACAGACCCAGGTACTCCACCCCAGAAGGGGTGACCACAAACTCCAAAGCAAAATCTGCCACCTTATTATAATAAGGCTCCACCACCACGCCGCCCTGCTCACGCAGACAACGGCTTATCCATGCCTTGAGGTTTGGGGACATTGTGTCGGGAGCCGCCAACATGCTGCTTTCCACTAGCCGCAGTCCGCGGCCGCTGCCAGAATAGGGGGCTTTCAGGATTGACCGCTTAACACCAGTCATCCAGCCCTGACAGGCAGATGCCAGATTCTCACTGACAAAGCAGCTCCGGCCCACGGTGAGCCCCTGCGGCAGACATCGCCTAATGGCAGGTAGCATCTCCACCGCAGTAAGGCGCGAAGACAGACGGCGTATCTCGGCCAGCTGGGCATCCGTAGGTAGATGGCTATACCCAGCAGCCCGCAAACGATTGACAAAGCTCACATTCCATCCCCACACGGGAGCATATTCACCATAGCTGAGGTCTGTTTGCGGCAACAACTCCGCCAGTGGGGCAAGGTCGCGCTCCATCTGCTGCACATTGGGTGGCGGAGTATAGTTGGCCACATTGCGCCCAAGGGCCAAATCATGTGAAAAATTTAGAAAATGTACATCCACGACGACAAAATTAGTCCTTTTTAGCGCATTTTCCACGTTAGTAAACTATAAAATTCAGAAATTATCGTTATTTTTGCGCATAAAACCTAAAAATAGCCGATATGGAAAGTTTTTTTCAACGCCACACTTACTTGCTAGATCATACCGATCTGTCGATGACGCGTCCGCTGATGAACGATATTGACTGGAAATATCGTCTAATCGGAATTAAGGGGCCACGCGGAGTGGGTAAAACCACATTCCTGCTGCAATACGCTAAGAAGAACTACAGCCTCTCCGTAGGTCGCTGCCTGTATATCAACATGAACAGTTTCTACTTCAGAGGCCGCGGCCTGGTGGACTTTGCCCAGGAGTTTGTGAGGCGAGGAGGCAGGGTGCTCATCGTTGACCAGCTGTTTAAGCAAAGCGGATGGCGCGAGGAGCTATGCGAATGCTACCACACACTGCCCCTGCTGCAAATCATCTTTGCCACTACCACCGTGGAGGAGCCTGGCACAGAGAACGACGAACTCTCCAAATTGGCCCACTTCTATGTGCTTCACGGATTCTCTTTCCGCGAGTATATCAACATGCAGGCAGGCTTTGACATCCAGCGCGTAACGCTTGACGACATTCTTGAGCACACCGAGGAGGTGCAGAAGAGCATCCTCATGAAGGTCAGGCCCTGGATATTCCTGCAGAGCTATCTGCACCACGGCTACTACCCCTTCTACATTGAGAAGCACAACTTCACGGAGAATCTGCTCAAATCTATCAACGCCATGATAGAGGTTGACGTGCTCTTCACCAAGCAGATTGACGTGAAATACGTCAGCCGCCTCAAGAAGTTGCTCTACCTGCTTGTGTTGGGAGGCAGCGAGTCACCCAACGTCAGCAACCTGGCCAAGGAGATAAACACCTCGCGTGCCACCGTGATGAACTATATGAACAACCTGGAGGAGGCACGCCTTATCCACCAGATATATAAGAACAGCAACGCCGAGGGACCCAAGAAACCGGCCAGAGTGCTCACCCACAACACCAACCTGCTCTACGCCATACTGAGCGGAGCACCCTCCGACCAGGAGGTCATGGAGACATTCTTCACCAACAGCATCTGGCGCCACCACAAGGTGGAGACACGCAAGCCAGGGCTCTTCATCATTGATGACGACAAGCGCATCTACGTCTGCGACAAAAATGCCAAGAAGCGCATTAAAGACAGCAACATCTACTACACACGCTATAATACTGAGGTGTCACGCGATGGCGACATACCCATCTGGCTCTTCGGGTTCCTATATTAACAAAACAAGAAGTTAACAGGACAACTCTCAAACTTTGCCGCTACGCTCTCGCGGCTCTCTTAAGCCAGCCCGCGTCATGGCGCGACCACTGGCGAGCCGCTCGCGAAGTCTTCGGCTTTCTAACTTTCTAACTTTCACAGCAAACACTTAACACAACTGATAAATATGGCAAAAGAAAAGAAATTCATCACCTGTGATGGCAATGAGGCAGCAGCTCACATAAGCTATATGTTCTCCGAGGTAGCAGCTATCTACCCCATCACCCCCTCTTCGCCCATGGCGGAGCATGTTGACGAGTGGGCCGCCCGCGGCCGCAAGAACCTATGGGGTCAAACCGTCAGTGTGCAGGAAATGCAGTCAGAAGCCGGTGCAGCCGGTGCCGTTCACGGTGCGCTCCAGGCCGGTGCGCTGACCACCACGTTCACTGCCTCCCAGGGCCTGCTGCTCATGATACCCAATATGTATAAGATTGCCGGCGAGCTCATACCCTGCGTCTTTGATGTCAGCGCCCGCACCCTGGCCAGCCACTCGCTCTGTATCTTTGGCGACCACCAGGACGTGATGGCCTGCCGCCAGACCGGCTTCGCCATGCTCTGCGAGGGCTCCGTGCAGGAGGTTATGGACATGACCGCCGCCGCCCACCTGGCCTCGCTGGAGACCTGCGTGCCGTTCGTCAACTTCTTCGACGGATTCCGCACCTCCCATGAGTATCACAAGATTGAGCTCCTCGACCAGGAGGACATCCGTCCCCTCGTCAGGGAAGAGTTTATCAAGCGCTTCCGTGACCGCGCCATGTCGCCCGAGCGTCCTGTCACACGTGGCACCGCCGAGAATCCCGAGACATTTTTCACCCACCGCGAGGCCTGCAACCCCTACTATGATGCAGTGCCCGAAGTGGTTGAGAAATATCTGGGCGAACTCTCCAAGATTACCGGCCGCGAGTATCACCTCTTCTCCTACTATGGAGCCCCCGATGCCGACCGCATGATTATCCTCATGGGCAGCGCCACCGACGCAGCCCGCGAGGCCATCGACTATCTCAACGCACAGGGCCAGAAGGTAGGCATGATCAGCGTCCACCTCTATCGTCCCTTCTCAGTCAAGCATCTGCTGCAGGCAGTGCCCAAGAGCGTCAAGCGCATTGCCGTGCTCGACCGCACCAAAGAGCCCGGCGCCAACGGCGAGCCCCTCTACCTTGATGTCAAGGATGCCTTCTTTGAGGTTGAGAACCGCCCCATCATCGTTGGCGGCCGATACGGACTCGGCTCCCACGACACCACCCCTGCCCAGATCATCAGCGTGTTCAACAATCTGGCAATGCCCGAGCCTAAGAACCACTTCACCATAGGCATCGTTGACGACGTGACCTTCACCTCACTGCCCGCAGTGGAGGAGATAGCCCTGGGTGGCGAGGGTATGTTCCAGGCCAAGTTCTACGGCCTCGGCGCCGACGGCACCGTGGGTGCCAACAAGAACAGCGTGAAGATTATCGGCGACAATACCGACAAGTATTGCCAGGCCTACTTCTCCTACGACTCCAAGAAGTCCGGAGGCTTCACCTGCTCCCACCTGCGCTTCGGCGACACCCCCATCCGCTCCACCTACCTGGTCACCACGCCTAACTTCGTGGCATGCCATGTGCAGGCCTACCTCCACATGTACGATGTGACCCGTGGCCTGCAGAAGAACGGCCAGTTCCTGCTCAACACCATCTTTGACGCCGATGAACTGGAAAAGTTCATGCCCAACAAGGTAAAGCGCTACTTCGCACAAAACAACATCACCGTCTATACCATCAACGCTACCAAGATAGCACAGGAGATTGGTCTGGGCAACCGCACCAACACCATTCTGCAGTCAGCCTTCTTCCGCATCACCGGCGTCATACCCGTAGAGCTGGCTGTAGAGAAGATGAAGGCTGCTGCCCTGAAGTCTTACGGTGCCAAGGGTCAGGATGTAGTTGACAAGAACTACGCTGCCATCGACCGCGGTGGCGAGTACCAGCAGCTGACCGTGAAGCCCGAATGGGCCAACCTGCCCGACGACGAGCCTAAGGCTGACAATGCTCCTGCATTCGTTAAGGAATTGGTGCGCCCCATCAATGCTCAGGCCGGCGACCTGCTTCCCGTTAGCGCCTTCGTTAAGCACGCCACTGTTGACGGTTCCTGGGAGGTCGGCACTGCTGCCTACGAGAAGCGCGGTGTTGAAGCTTTCGTACCCATGTGGAACAAGGACAACTGTATCCAGTGCAATCAGTGCGCCTACATCTGTCCTCATGCTGCCATCCGTCCGTTCGTACTGACTGATGACGAGCTTGCCGGCTTCGACGGCCTCGACACCCTCGAGATGCGCGCCCCCGCAGCCATGAAGGGCATGCACTTCGTCATCGAGCCCTCAGTGCTCGACTGCCTCGGATGCGGTAACTGCGCCGACATCTGCCCGGGCAATCCCAAGCTGGGCAAGGCACTCACCATGGTTCCGTTCAACCCCGATGCTGCCGATATGAAGAAAATGGCTGCCGACTGGGACAAACTCGTCAAGGTGCCCTCCAAGCAGAACCTCGTTGATGTCAGCAGCAATGTCAAGAACTCACAGTTCGCCAAGCCCCTCTTTGAGTTCTCAGGCGCATGCTCCGGCTGCGGCGAGACACCCTACGTCAAGCTCATCTCGCAGCTCTTTGGCGACCGCCAGATGGTAGCCAACGCCACCGGCTGCTCCAGCATCTACTCAGCATCCATACCCTCCACGCCCTACACCACCAACGAGAAGGGCCAGGGCCCGTGCTTCAACAACTCCCTGTTCGAGGACTTCTGCGAGTTCGGACTCGGCATGCACCTGGGCCACAAGAAGATGCGCGGCATCCTGCGCGAGAAGGCAGAGGAGCTGGTAAAGACCACCGCCTTCGACTGGATGCGCGAGGCCACCCAGAAGTGGCTCGACACCTATAACGACTCCGCCGCCAACCGCAAGGCAACCGACGAGTTTGTAGCAGCGCTGGAGAAAGCCATACTGCCCATCGACGGAGCCATAGAGTTCTGGCAGGGCAAAGGCATAGAGCTCTACGGTGCCGAGGTAGCAGCCCAGAAACTGCAGGAAGCCAAGGACGCCAAGGCAGCAGGCAGCCCCATCTGCCCGTGCCGCGGCTGCGCGCTGGAGAGCCAGCTGCTCGAAGGCAAGGCCCACCTGGCCAAGCGCTCACAGTGGATCATCGGCGGCGACGGCGCCTCATATGACATAGGCTACGGCGGCCTTGACCACGTCATCGCCAGCGGCGAAGACGTCAACATCCTGGTACTCGACACCGAGGTTTACTCCAACACCGGCGGCCAGGCCTCCAAGGCCACGCCCCTCGGTGCCATCGCACAGTTCGCCGCCCGGGGCAAGCGCATCCGCAAGAAAGACCTCGGCATGATAGCCACCACCTACGGCTACGTCTATGTAGCCCAGATAGCCATGGGCGCCGACCACGCCCAGTGCCTCAAGGCCATACGCGAAGCCGAGGCATGGCACGGACCCTCACTCGTCATAGCCTACGCACCATGTATCAACCACGGCCTCAAGGCCAAGGGCGGCATGGGCAAGAGCCAGGCAGAGGAGAAGAAGGCCGTAGAGTGCGGCTACTGGCACCTCTGGCGCTATAACCCAGCTCTGGCCGAGGAAGGCAAGAACCCCTTCAGCCTTGACTCCAAGGAGCCCAACTGGGAGAACTTCCACGACTTCCTTATGGGCGAAGTACGCTACCTCAGCGTAAAGAAAGCCTATCCCGACGAGGCCGAAGAACTCTTCAGCGAGGCACAAAAGATGGCCCAGCTCCGCTACAGGACCTATGTACGCAAGCAGTCCGAGGACTGGAGCGAGTAAAAATCCTCCTTCTAATAACAACAACAAATCGGCGAGCAGCAATGCCCGCCGATTTATTTTGTCCCGCTTCCCTGCTTCTCAAGAAAAAATTCGCACGAAAACATGAAATAATTCGCAAATATGCTAATTATTCTGAAATAATTATTACCTTTGCAGCGTCAAAATGAAATTTAGACAATGAACATTGAATTCGGTAATGCGGCACTCGAGGAACTCTACACCAAGGGAGCCACGCAAGACCACCAATACAAACGACTGCCAAAAGACATTGTCAAGCGGTACGTCAAGGTGGTGAATTATCTGAAAGCAGCTCGTCGCCTTGAAGACCTCTTCTTCATAAAATCGCTACACTACGAAAAGAAGAAAGGCGATCTCAGAGGAGTAGATGCTGTATGGATTAACGACCAATACCGTATGCTATTCCACAGCTCACCTAATGAACAAGGGATAATTGTAAATGCATTGATATTTGAAATTTCCAAACACTATGAGTAAGAAAGCATTGACCCCGTTTGTTGCCACCCACCCTGGGGAAATGATAAAGGATGAACTAAAGGAACGTGGCATGACACAGAAACAACTCTCAGAGCAAACAGGCATCAAGCCCTCGGTGCTCAGCGAGACTATCAATGGCAAACGTTCGATATCGCTCAGCGTAGCAGTAGCCTTGGAAAAGTCTCTCGGCATCCCCGCTGACATCTGGATGAACCTGCAGACACAATATGACCTTGACACGGCAAACATCGCCGAACGAGATGACCAACGTGAAACTGTAGCTGTAACTATTCCCGTCCGCGACCGCAAACTGCTGAAAGAACTGGTACGTAAGTTCGGGTGGGCTTGCGTGGTATAAAGATAACCATAACAACAAATCGGCGAGCAGCAATGCCCGCCGATTTATTTTGTCCCGCTTCTCGAATTCTCAAGAAAAAATTCGCACGAAAACACGAAATAATTCGCAGATATGCTAACTGCTAGAAAGCAATCACCATCTTTGCAGCGTCAAAATGAAATATAGACAATAAACACTGAATTCGGTAATGCGGCACCCAAATCTAATCGCGCAGGGACGGACCTTCCCCACGCGATTATTTTTGGCAGTGATGTGGATGTTGGCACTAATCTGGCAATAACATTGTCTAATTTTTTGGTAACGACATCGGGTTTTTAGGAAAGATTTTTCACTTCTTGTGTAAGGTTTGTTTGGTCGTGTAGAGAAAACCAATTAACGAGCTAATGAAATCGGTGGTACTTTTTTAAAGCGAGAGAAAGAAAAAAAAGAAAAGTATACAAAAGAAAATAAAAGAAAGTAATAATAATAATAAAAATAATAGGCAATAATATAGATGTTGGCACAGATAACACTACCTGCGAAATGGTCATACGCACCTGTTACTGTTAAGTTTGTATCATACGCCCCCGGCAGCAAGCTGCCACCCCCTCTATCTTATAGGGGGAGCCGTCTCCTTGCCATCAAATGCAGAACAGCTTGTTGTAGAATGGCTTGCAAGCTCCCCCTCTAAGATAGAGGGGGTGCCCTGAAAGGGCGGGGGCGTATGAAAGTAACTATGACTGCCGGGGGCGTATGAAAGTGACTATGACCGACAGGGGCGTATGAAATAACAGTTATTGCCATATTAATGCCAACTGCTATATCATTGCCAAAACTAAACCCAAGGAAACGAAAACTAAGAGCCTTGAAACGCAATCTAAGAGCCTTGAAACGAAATCTAAGAGCCTTGAAAATGAAAGCTCCAGGCTCTTAGATTTTTTTTCCACGGAGTTAGTTTCTTTTTCCACGGAGTTAAATACATTTTCAAGGCTCTTAGATAAAAATATAAGGATAACGTTACGTTTTTAGGCGTAACATTCGTAACATTCGTAACATTTTTACTCTGCATCGTCGGGTTGGTCGCCCTTGGGGTTGATGAGTGACTGGATGAAGTTGGTGGTGCCTAAAGAGGCTCGGCCTCTTTCAAGACGGCGCGACCAATGACAAAGTTCTCGCGAAATTACTCAATAATTTCAAAGTTTTTTCGTAACTTTGTATGCAGAAACAAACATCAAAACCATGCAAAAGACAACACGCATTTTTCTTACCCTTTTATGCCTTGCAGGCTGGGCCGCTGCCGCCAATGCAGCCTATGTGGTGGGCAGCCGCCTCGCCCCTGCGGATGCCGCCGACGGCAAAGCCGTGGTTATTGAAGCCGCCTCCACCGTTACCAACTACGGATACTATGTCAAGGAGACCGCCGCCGGCGAGGCCCACTGGCAGCTGGGGTTCACCCAGCAGGCCGTGTGGATAATGGAGCAGGCCGACGCCACCCACTACCGCCTGCGCAACGCAATGACCAACCACTATATCGCCCCGTGCCCCAAGGCCACGGGCACCGCCAAGACAGTGGCTGACAGAGAGGACGCTGCCCTGTTCACCTTCCTCACCAAGGACTCCTCCCCCACCCCGTGGACAGACTATAACGACCAGAAGAAATTTCCCCGCGGATGGGACGACCTCTCCTGGACCATCTACGACACCTCCGCCTCCTACGCCTGGCGCAACGACGCCGGCAAGCCCGCCGAGGGCAACCTGTGGTATGGCAGCGGCACCCACATCAATATGTGGAATGTCTTTGAGGCAGAGGAGAGCCTGCTGCCCGTAGCCGACGTGCTGGACGTGCAGTTTGGCTCTGGCGGCACGGTTGCCGATGTATCGCCTATGGGCAACGCCGTGGTTAAGAACGGCAGCATCAGCACCACCTACAACGACCGCTTCGGCCGCTACGTAGCTCAGTTCAGCAATGCCTACGGCGGCAGCACCTCAGCTTTCTACAAAGTAGACTACGCCGCCAGCCGCACCGATGGCCGCATGCTCAAGGCCCTGCAGGACGGCCACACGCTGGAGACGGTGTTCTGCTCGCGCATAGCCGTGGAGGACAAGGAGGCCAAATGGTTCTCCTCCCACCAGCAGGGCGGCACGGGCTTCCTCATCTGCAAGAAGGCCAACGCCAAGGAGGGCAAGAACGAGATTACCTTCCTGCCCTATGTGGGCGGCTACAAGTGGGCCACCAGCGGCGTGCAGCCCGAGGTGGGCGAATACTACCACGTGGTGGGCGTATGGGACAAGGCTGCCGGCAAGGCACGCATCTATGTCAACGGCGAGCTGAAGAACGAGGTGGCCGCACAGGGCAACCTCAACCTCAGCAGCAACGACATCTACCACTGGTTTGGCATCGGTGGCGATCCCTCGGCTGCCAACGCTGCCAACGCCAGCGGCTCATGGGACATAGTAAGCTGCAAGATCTACGACCAGGTGCTCACCACCGAGCAGGTGGGCCTCATCTACAGCGACCTCATCAACCGCACCGAGCGCAAGGCGCTGCGTGAGGCCATCGACAAGGCCAAGGCCACCATCAGCATTGCCCAGGACGCCGACCCGACGGATGAGGCAAGCAGCTACCTCGCCCTGCTGGCTGAGTGTGAGAGCGCCGTGGAGGACGAAACGATGAGCGGCACCAGCCTGCTGGAGCTGGAGAAGCAGCTGCGGCAGTCCCTCGACGGACTGGTGCTGCTGCATGACTACCTGCTGCCCGATGGGTTCCTCTTTGCCGAGGGTTGCTACTTCCCCGTGCATAGCACCGGGCTCAGCCGCAGCGACAGGTTGAGCCTCTACAGCGGCGACACGCCGGTAGCCGACGACACCCTGAGCCTGACCGAACGTGGCGGGCGCATAGCCCTGCCGCAGGACATGGCCACCGGCACCTACACCGTATGCCTCACACGCGGAGCCATCACCCAGATTCTGGGTACCGCCACCCTGACCAAAACCGACAAGATGCCCAAGCCGGCACAGCCCGTAGCACACCGCGGATGGTACACCAAGGGCAACGGCACCAGCCAGAACTCACGCGCCGCCATCCGCAACGCCTTCGAGGCAGGATTCTACGGCTGCGAGATTGACGTGCACCAAACGACCGACGGCTACATATTCGTCAACCACGACTTCTCCTTCGGCGGCACGGTTATCAATCAGAGCACCTACGCCCAGGTGAAGGACAAGACGCTCAGCAACGGCGAGAAACTGCCACTGCTCAGCGACTTCTTCAGCATCATGAAGAACGAATACCCCGACTCGCCCACCAAGCTGGTGATTGAGCTCAAAGTCAACGCCAACACCGACACCCTGCGCCTGGCCAACTCAGTGGTGCAGGCCGTCAGGGAGGCCGGCATGCAGGACAGAGTGCAGTATATCTCCTTCGGAGTGAGCGCACTGAGATACGTGCGCGCCGCCGACCCCACCGCCTTCACCCAGTCGCTGACCTCCATGACACCGGCCGACATCAGGAAAAACGACCTGCAGGCCCTCGACTTCAACTACACCTCCTTCCTCAACAACCCCACCTGGATCAGCGAGGCTGAGGAACTGGGCCTGCTGATTGACGCCTTTACCATCGACGACAAGGCCACCATGGTGCGCTTCTGCAACATGGGCGTGGACCTCATCACCACCAACTATCCCGACCAAGTGCAGCAGATATTCCATCTATATAAAGACATGATGCCCGACCCCGACGATGATGACCCACTCGGAATAAACAACATCAGCAACGGCCAGTCGGCCTCCGCACCTGATGGCAATGCCCAACACCCCATGCCTGACACTCAATCCATCTACGACCTGCAGGGCCGCAAAATATCAACCCTACAGCCTCAGGCATCCAACCTCAAAGGTCTGCACATAGTCAGGCTAAGCAACGGCACGAGCAAGAAAGTTGTAATGAAATAACCACATAATTACACCTTTTTTCTTCATTTCAGCAGCAACAACTAACGAAAATGAAAAAAAAAGGTGTAATATTTTTTGGATTTAGTAAACATTTTTAACTTTGTAGGCAGAATAGACAACCAACAAACAACAAACACTAATTACTTTAACCTTTAAACTTATTTAGTTATGAAGAAATTATTCTTTATTGCAGCCGCTATGCTGGCTACCATGGTTACTGTACAGGCACAAAACGTGCAGTTGCACTACGACTTCGGTCGCGACATGAACAAGGCCCTCAACGCCGACAACGGCAGCCGCCCCCGCATGACCCTGACCTACGAGACATTCTCCGCTGACAAGTGGGGCTCATGGTTCTACTTCGTTGACCTCGACTTCTACAGCCGCGGCATACAGGGTGCCTACACCGAGATCAGCCGCGAGTTTACCGTTGCTAAGCCTACTGAGAACCTGAGCCTGGCAGCCCACATAGAATATGACGGCGGATTTTGCGTAGGTCGCCGCACCACATGGGGCTCCATCTATCAGCAGGCAGCCCTCATCGGTCCCGCCATCAACGGCCACAATGCCGACTTCAGCACCACATGGTCTGCACAGCTTATGTATAAGCAGTACTTCAAGGATGCCTACGACAACAAGGCCTACTCCAGCTTCCAGCTCACCGGCGTATGGAGCACCACCTTCTGCAACAAGGCCCTCACCTTCAGCGGCTTCGCCGACCTGTGGCGCGGTCAGAAGGCCAACGGCCACGGCCAGCTGGTATTCCTTACCGAGCCCCAGCTGTGGTATAACTTCAACACCCTCGTTGACGGCCTCAACCTCAGCCTTGGCACCGAGTGGGAATTCTCAAACAACTTCGTGGTTAACAACTATGACGGCAAGACCTGCTTCGTTAACCCGACCATTGCCCTGAAGTGGAACTTCTAATACTCTTATTCTGAAATTGAGAATTGAAAATTGAGGATTAACCAAGTCGGAGGCTCAAACGGAATCTCACTTAATCTCAATTTTCAATTCTCATTCTCAATTTTCAATTCAGATTTCTCATCCTCAATTAAAACAACAAACCATGCTTTACAGATTATTTGGTTTCGTTCCCGGCAAGCACTCGGTAAAAACTGAGATTATGGCCGGTATCACAACATTCCTTACGATGGCCTACATCCTGGCCGTCAACCCCGCCATCTTCAGCAACCTCGCCGGGCAGGGCATGGATACCAACGCCGTGTTCACCGCCACCGCGCTGGCTGCCATCATCGGTACGCTGGTTATGTCGGTATATGCCAAGAAGCCCTTCGGCCTTGCGCCAGGCATGGGCCTCAACGCCTTCTTCGTCTTCACCGTGTGCCTCGGCATGGGCTACAACTGGCAGTTCGCACTTACGGCCATCCTTATTGAGGGTATCCTTTTCATTCTACTCACCCTGACCAACGTGCGTACCGCCATAGTGAAGTCAATACCCAGCACACTGAAGAATGCCATTGGCGTAGGCATCGGTCTCTACATTGCCTTCATCGGTCTCAAGAGTGCCGGCATCATCGTTAGCAGCGATGCCACCTCCGTAACCCTTGGCGACTATTCGCAGATGCCAGTGATTCTGGCCACCATCGGTCTGGTGCTGACCAGCGTGCTCGTAGTCCTCAATGTGAAGGGCGGAATGCTCATCGGCATCATCGTTACCACGCTCATCGGCATCCCCATGGGCATCACGCAGTTCAACGGTGTGGTTGACACTCCTCCATCGATTGCGCCCATCTTCTGCCAGTTTGAGTGGCACAAAATATTCACGCCCGACATGCTGATAATCGTGTTCACCTTCCTCTTCATTGACATGTTCGACACCATCGGCACCGTAGTAGGCGTTTCCGTCAAGGCCGGCATGGTTGACAAGAAGGGCAACGTTGACCGTCTTGACAAAATCTTCATGGCCGATGCTGTTGCCACCACCGCAGGCGCATGCCTAGGCACTAGCACCACCACCACCTACATAGAGAGCGCATCGGGTGTAGCCGAAGGCGGTCGCACCGGCCTCACCTCTTTCGCCATCGTGGTATGCTTCGTGCTGGCCATGTTCTTCGCACCGCTGTTCCTGGCCATCCCGTCCGCAGCCACAGGCCCCGTGCTCGTTGTTGTGGGTGTGTTCATGATGGCTCCCATCAAGAACATCGAGTGGGGCGATTACTCAGAGGCCATCCCCGCATTCCTCACACTGATACTCATGCCGCTGGCCTACAGCATCAGCGACGGTATCATGATTGGTATGATCAGCTATGTGGTAATCAACGCCATCTGCGGCAAATTCAATAAGATTTCTGGTATGCTCTGGGTGCTCGCCATACTGTTCATTGCACGCTACGTGATGAACCTCTTCATTGGCTGACAAATAGCACAATAATGGTATATTTGTGGAAAGCAGGCTGATTGCAGTCTGCTTTCCCTGTTTTTATTGGCGCAGAATTACTAACTTCGCAGTCGCAAATATTTTTTCTTCCATATACGAATATATTATGGTATCCGTCAGCCACCGCAAAGGCCTGCTGGCCCTCAGCCCAATGCTGGTACTCATCATCCTGATGGTGGGCCTCAGCCTATATTTCCACGACTTCTACAAGGTGCCGCCCACAATTGTCTTTATCTTTACCTCGACCTACGCGCTGCTGACCATGCGCGGGCTTAAACTAAACAAGCGCATAGCTGTCTTCTCTAAGGGAGCTGGCGACAGCGACCTGATGCTCATGGTGTGGATTTTTGTCCTGGCCGGAGCCTTCGCCGCCTCAGCCAAGGCCATGGGAGCCGTTGACGCCACCGTCAACCTCACCCTCAGCATACTGCCCGAGAGCATGCTGCTCCCCGGCATCTTTGCCGCCGCTTGCCTCGTCTCGCTGAGCATCGGCACCTCCGTGGGCACCATTGCTGCCCTCATACCCATAGTTAACGGACTGGCGGCCAAGACAGGCCTCGACCTATCCGTGATGGTAGCTGCCACAGTAGGCGGAGCATTCTTTGGCGACAACCTATCCTTTATCAGCGACACGACAGTGGTAGCCACCAAGACACAGGGCTGCCGCATGAGCGACAAATTTCGCACTAATTTCATCATTGCCCTGCCCGCAGCCATCATCACCTTTATAATATATATATGTATAGGCCGGGGCAGTGCCGTCAGTCCCATTGAGGCTGGCCAGGTGGACATCCTCAAGGTGCTGCCCTACCTCGTGGTGCTCATCACCGCCATTGTCGGTGTCAACGTGCTGGCCGTGCTTGCCCTGGGCATTGTCCTGACAGGCATTATCGGCCTCTGCGACGCCAGCTACGGACTGGACGGCTGGTTTGGCGCCATGTCTGACGGCATTGGCGGCATGACCGAAACCATCCTCGTGGCACTGCTGGCCGGCGGACTACTGGCAGTCATACGCCACGGCGGCGGCATCGACTGGATAATACAGCGACTCACCGCCCGAGTCAACGGCCGCCGCGGTGCTGAGGCAAGCATCGCCATGCTGGTGAGCCTGGTCAACTGCTGCACAGCCAACAATACCGTAGCCATTCTGTCAGTGGGCACCATAGCACGCGACATTGCCTCGCGTTTTGGCGTTGACCCGCGCAAGGCTGCCTCTATTCTTGATACATTCTCATGCTTCGTGCAGGGCATCCTGCCCTATGGCGCCCAGCTGCTCATTGCCAGCGCCCTGGCCGCCATTCCCGCCACGGCCATCATACCATGGCTCTTCTACCCCTTCCTGCTGGGCCTGGCTGCAGTAGCTGCAATAATTCTTAATTTTCCCAAGCAGAAGAAACTTTGATAAGTTGGTTTCTCTTTCTATAACCTATCGTAAACAAAATGGGGAAGATGGCGCCAGACAAAGTGGATTGGGCGCCACCTTTTTGTTACCACAGCCACCGAGCGCCGTCGCCTGATGGCGCAGGCAATCTGACGGGCAACCTTGTCGGTGGGCATAACCCAGAAAAGGCCTACTCCCTGCGCCATCTTAGTATCAACAAATCCGGGACGGATGTCAGTAACATATATTGGCAGTTTGCTTTTGCGAGCCTTCTTACGGAGAGCCTCGGCGTAGTTCATCTGAAAGGCCTTGGTAGCAGTATAGGCTGGCGCACTGGGCTCGCCGCGCTGACCTCCCACGGAGCTTATTACGGCAAGGTGACCCTTGCCCTGCTCCACAAAACGATTAAACACCTCATCAACAAGACAAGTCCATCCGACAACATTGGTGTTGAGCGTAGGAAGCTCCCTCGCAAACTCCAACTGAGGATTAAGTTCGCCCACTCCGGCACTGACCACGGCAATATCTACGCCTTCCATGTCTTGCCAAGCCTGATTAAGCCATACGGGCGTTGACTCGATATCGGTTACATCAGCACAGTAGGTATATATTTTACTTTGCGAGTACTGCTGTCGCATTTCGTTCAGCAGATTTTGCCTGCGCCCTACAACAGCAACATCATGTCCTTGCGACACATATAGCTCAAACAGGGCCCTACCTATTCCCGAGGTTGCCCCCACGATAAGAATCTTCATTGTTATGGCAAAAGGAACATTAATAACATAGACTTGTGGTCTTCTAAACAAGAAAAAACAGCAATCGCTGCTTCCTTTGTCGGAAAGAGGCGACATTTGCCGCTTCGCTCTCGAGCCTCTTTTATGTCAGACCGCGCCATGCGCGACCACTGACGAGGCTCTCGCGAAGTCTTCGACTTTTGCTCAGAAACCTTCGGCCCTAAATAAGAAAAGTCCTCCAGTCGAAGGACTTCCTTTGTCGGAAAGAGGCGACATTTCGCTCAGAAACCTTCGGCCCTAAATAAGAAAAGTCCTCCAGTCGAAGGACTTCCTTTGTCGGAAAGAGGCGACTCGAACGCCCGACCCCTACGTCCCGAACGTAGTGCGCTACCAACTGCGCTACTTTCCGAATGGTGAAAGCGGAAGTTACTCCATCTTTCGGGGTGCAAAATTACGTATTTCGTTTAACAACGCCAAATTTTAGCGTAAGAATTATTTCCCTAACCCTGCGCAGGAGCAGAATCCGTTATCTCCTTAATACTCTGATCAACGGTGCGCAGCTTCTCCTTACAGAAGGCAAGAAGTTCGCGTGCCTCCTTGAGTGTGTCGGTAAGGGCGTCAACATCAAGGGTACCGCTCTCCATCTGCTGCATTATCTCGCTGAGACGGTTGACTGCCTGTGTATATGTAATGTCCTTTTTCATATTTCTTATTAGTTGCAAAATCGTTTACCTTCGTCTAGTTAACTCCTTGTTTACTTCCCGTTTCTCAACCACACTCGTAGCGATGCCGTCTGCAAGCTGCGTTACAAGCACATCGCCGTCAGTCAGGGCAGAAGCAGAAGATACAGTCTTACCATTGAGGCGAGTGATGCTGTAGCCAAGACGCAGAATATTGACAGGGTCGTAGTGGACAATGGCTCGCTCAAAGGTGTCTAGTCTGTAGTGTAGCGTCTGCATATACTGACGCAGTGCAGAGCGCACACCTAACTCCAACTGCTGAACATGGCTGCGATGGGAATCAAGTAAACAGACTGCCATCTGACCAATGCGCTCATAATTGCGCAAAAGGCTAGCCTCCTCGTCCATACGGTCAATGAGAAACGCTGCCACTGCCGTAGGGGTCTTCAGGCTGATGTTAGCCACAAAATCCAGCACCGTAGTGTCGCGATCGTGACCGATACCCACTATGATAGGCAGCGGAAATTGGGCGCAGCAGGCAGCCAGGTTGTAATTCTCAAAACCGGCAAGGTCACTGACGGCACCGCCGCCACGAATAATTACCACAGCATCCCACCTGTCAGCCTCGCCGGCAATGGTATCGAGGGCACTGATGACAGAGCGCGCCGTGCCCTCGCCCTGCATCAGGGCAGGAAACAACTGATGACGGAAGGCATATCCTTGAACATTGCCGTCAAGCTGATTGCAAAAGTCGCCATAGCCTGCGGCCGTAGCCGAAGAAATGACAGCTATGCGCTGCAATGGACGTGGCAGCACCAGTGACTTATTCATCTCCATCACTCCCTCCTGCTCCAACTTAAGTAGTATCTGCCTGCGCAGCTGCTCCATGGCACCAAGGGTGTAGGTGGGGTCTATATCTCTGACGACAAGGGAATAGCCATAAGCTTCATGGAAACTGATGCTGACCTCCAATTGCACCTTAAGCCCGGCGCAAAATACCTGCCCGGTAGCCTCCTCAAAGGTCAGCTTGAGCATGGGAAAGAGGTTAGCATAGATTACGGCACGTGCCTTGGCCTTGGGCGCAGCACCACGCTCGCCCTGCTCCACCAACTCCAAATAACAGTGGCCACGACCAGCCACACGCACCTCGCTCAGTTCTGCAGTAACCCAATAGCTGTCGGTAAAAGAGTTCTCAACAAGCTCCCTCACCAAGCTGTTAAGTTGGTAAAGAGTAAGTGTCTTCATTTCAGGTCCATCAGGTAGGCCAACTTCACGTGGATAGTACCATTAGCAGACCGCGCAAAAGGGTCCTTCTTGCTGTTGCCAAACATATCGGCAAGGCCATAGTAGTAGCGGCCCTCAAGAATGAAGTGACCTACAGGTGAATTATACTCCAGTCCAAGGCCGCCGGCTATACCGTAATCAAACTTGCGCTCAATGTCAAGGTCATACTGCGCCACCACGTTGTTGGGACGCAGAGGCGTGCCATGCTCATCGGTAGTCCACTGGCTGCTGCGCTTAGAACTGTCGCCTATGCATAAGCCTATCTGCGGACCGGCTTGGAAGAAAAACTGCAGGCCCTTCTGCTCCTTGCCCCACGCCAGACGCGCAAAGACTGGCAACTGTAGGTAGCTAACATTACGACTGTAGGTATCATTGAGCGACTGGCCGCGGTCATCGCGTATGTCTTCCTTCCAACCGAGTTGTGTATAGTTAAGTTCTGCGTAGAGGGCACAGTAGGTAGTGAAATATTTCTCGCTGACATATTTCAGCGACAGACCCAGTGAAGGCCCCACGTGCATCTTCTGCTTGATTGTGGGATCAAAGTCCACACTGTTGATAGCCACGCCGCCATTGGCACCGAGGCTAAGCACATTGCGCGGCTCGCCTATCTGAGCCTTACCCAGCAGGGCAATGCATATAGCAAAAGAAAGAAAAAATATTCTCTTATTCATTGTCAGTAATAGTCTATTCGCTCATCTCCACCAGCTCCTGCATGCCGTCGGGCTTATAGTGTACCATCAGCACGGCAGTGTTGATAAGACCCGACAGAGTGGTGCGCGGACGGAATCGGAATACGCTCTGCAGTGGCGCTGCATAGACCTGCTGGTCGTAGAACTCTATCTTATAGCGGCTGAAACCCTTGAGCATATAGTAGCCCGTATCAAAGCCCCACAGAGGGAAGGAGAAACGCTCATTAGGCAGGTCGCGATCAAAATTATCCTTATACATAGCCGCAAACTTCTTTACCCTCGGCAGTGCCGTACGGGGGAAATACTGTTGGATAACATAGGCGTTCATCTGACAGAGGGCCTTGCGGTCGGCCTCTGTCTGCACGCGGTCATACCATGCAGGATAACCTACCACGGCAGCCTTCACGCCACTGCTCTTGGCAGCCAACGAATGCATGGTAGCCTGTGTCTGCTCATCATACATGCTGGGTATGAGCACTGCGCTCTCATCAGCCATAAGCTGCACAATCTTCTTCTCCTGCTTGGGCCACTCCAGCAGCTTGGCATCCTTCACATACTTGCTAACATAGTTGGCTATAGGACATATCTGTGTACCTCCGTTACACGACACAACATAAAGCGTCTTTCCTTTTAGGGCACTGATAATCAGTTGATAGGCCGATAGTGTAAAGTCAGTCTGAGTGACACGCAGCGCGTAGAACGCGGGGTTAGAGATAAATTCATCATAGGCACCGCCAAAGGGCACTGCCACCTTGGTGCCGTTACGTCGGGAATATTCGTTGACCACCTTCAGCTGCTCCTGATTAGACGGGGCAAAAATTATGTCAAACACCCCATTCTGGCTCTCACTGAGCAAAGCCTGCATATCCTGAGCCGTCTGGCCGCTGTGGGCCGCTGTTACAGCAAACTGCTGACCGCCCTGACTGAGCGAATCGACAGCCATCAACAGACCACGGTAATATTCCACCGCACTCTGCCCCACTGCACCGCCCGACTTGAAGGGAAGAAATACGCCCACCTTAACCTGAGCCATGGCAGGCAGCACGCAGGCAAACATTAAGATTTTTGTCAGTATCTTCATAGCTTGTGTATTTGGATGCGAAATTACTAAAATAGCCGCAAACAAGCCGCATAACCTCCCGAAAAATCCACACTCTTACATTTATTATTGTATTAACGAGCTCTCTTGTCTCAAGCCATACACCCGATTGTATTTACATGCACCCACCGCAGCAATTGGCCATGCTCCCTCATCCTTATGTCATGGAAATAAAACTTTTGGCAACAATATAGCAGTTGGCACAGATTGCAGTCTCTGCGAAATAGTCATGCTCTCTCTGTGCCAACATCTGTGTCATTGCCCATAAAAAAATAAAGTATTTTTTGCATACATTCCTGCATTATTTCGCTTAAAGGATTGAAAAACAGACGATTTAATATGCAGGGTAATTTTGTCCTGTGGAAATCAAAGGCGAAGCCTTCGCGAAGATTTCGTCGGTGGTCGCGCCGTCTTGAAAGAGGCTGGGCCTCTTTAGGCGCGGGCCG
>CADAJV010000022.1 GCA_902788275.1 uncultured Bacteroidales bacterium
TCCCCTCTGGGGAATTAGAAATGGATTCCCTCGCAAAGCGAGGGAGTACCCCGAAGGGGGGAGGGCGTATGATACTAACTTTCCCCGGACACCAATAATAAATTTCTGAAAAATCTATTTTTCTTTGCCGCCACGCTCTCAGGCTCTTTGTTTGTCAGACCGGCTTCGCCGACCACTGACAGAGCCTTCGCGAAGAAATTACCATAAATTTCTGAAAAATTTCTGGTAATTTCTTTCAGTGTATGCCTTAGGACAAAAAAAATCAGTGGCTCGCGTTAACTGGTAACGCGAGCCACTGTAAAAAGGATATTGTTTTGAGAAAACGGTGTCTTCTCTTATTCTGCGCGGAGGGTAAAGCGGGTGAAAGCCAAAACGGTGCAGTCCTTGTCGGCCTCCTTGATGAAGGCGCTGACAGTCTTGGTACCGTCCATGATGTAGTCCTGGTTGAGGAGGCAATTCTCCTTATAGAACTTGTTCATGCGGCCCTGAGCAATCTTCTGAACCATCTCCTGAGGCATGGTGGCCTGCTTCTGAGCAGCGGTCTCGGTCTTGATGCGACGGATGTCGTCAGCCTGAGCCTCGGTGATGTTACCCTTGGCAATACCCTCGGCAATGTGCTCCTCGTTCTCAGCGATGTAGAGGTTGTAGCCAGCCTTCTTCAGAGCGTTCTGAACGGCCTTCTCTACCTGCTCCTCGATGGTCTTCTCAACAGCCACCTTCATCTCGTTCTCCTTAACGCTCTCAGGCACATCAGCCTCAGAGATGGACACGGGATTCATGGCTGCCACCTGCATGGCTACCTGATGGCCAACGGCCTCGCCAACGGGGGTGGACATCTGCACCATGGTGCAGAGCATATTCTTACCCTGGTGGTTGTAAACGGAGACATTGTCGCCCTCGATTACCTTGTAACCATCGAGCTCCATCTTCTCACCGGTGATACCGCTGCGGTCAACCACGGCCTGAGCAACATCGCCATTACCCATGGGCAGAGCCTTCACCTCGTCGAGGGTCTTGCACTTATTCTCAACAGCAAGGTCGAGGATATCCTGGGTCAGCTTGATGAAGTCGGCATTGTTAGCCACAAAGTCGGTCTCACACTTGAGGGCGATAGTGGCGGCGAAACCGGGAACGGCCTTGCAGAGCACGCAGCCCTCTGATGCCTCGCGGTCGGAACGCTTGGCGGCTACAGCCTTACCCTTAGCGCGGATGACCTCAACGGCGGCATCAATATCATTGTTTGTTTCCTCCAGAGCCTTCTTGCAGTCGCTCATACCGGCACCGGTGAGCTTACGAAGCTTCTGAATATCAGCAATTGTTACTGCCATAATTATTTAATTTAGAATTTGAAAATTAGAATTTGAAAAATTACTCAGCAGCGGGGGCAGCTTCCTCAGCGGCGGGGGCAGCTTCCTCAGCGGCGGGAGCAGCTTCTTCGGCAGCAGGTGCGGCCTCAGCAGCCTCAGCCTCCTCGGCGGCAGGAGTCTCTACGCGGGTGCGAGTACGGCGGCGGCGGGGCTTTGCCTCAGCGGCCTCAGCAGCCTCAGCCTCGGCCTGAGCCTCAGCGGCCTCAGCGTCAGCCTTCTCGACCTTGCGCTCCTCCAGACCCTCGGCGATGGCAGCACAAACAGCATTGAGGATAACCTCTACGCTCTTGGTAGCATCATCGTTGGCGGGAATTACGAAGTCGATATTGCGGGGATCAGAGTTGGTATCAACGATGCCAAACACGGGGATGCCCAGACGGTTGGCCTCATGAACGGCGATATCCTCCTTCATCACGTCAACAACAAACAGTGCGGAGGGCAGACGGGTAAGGTCGGCGATAGAGCCGAGGTTCTTCTCCAGCTTAGCCCTCTGACGGGTAACCTGCAGCAGCTCGCGCTTGGAGAGGTTGGCAAAGGTGCCGTCCTCAATCATCTTGTCGATGGTAGCCATCTTCTTCACAGCCTTGCGGATGGTAGAGAAGTTGGTGAGCATACCGCCCGGCCAGCGCTCGTTGACGAAAGGCATGCCAACGGAGGCAGCCTTCTCGGCGATGATGTCCTTGGTCTGCTTCTTGGTGGAAACGAAGAGGATTCTCCTGCCTGAGCGGGCAATCTGCTTCATAGCCTCAGCAGCCTCGTCAATCTTGGCAACCGTCTTGTGGAGGTCGATGATGTGAATACCGTTGCGCTCCATAAAGATATAGGGAGCCATGGCAGGATTCCACTTTCTCTTCATGTGGCCAAAGTGGCAACCTGCTTCCAATAACTGATCAAAATTTGTTCTTGCCATAATAATTTGAATTTGTTTACTTTCTTTTTTGGTTTTCTGATTTAACCCAACCGCACGGGTAGCCGGCAAATTGATTTGACGATTTTACCATTCCACGATTTGACAATCTGTTGTCGTTAAAAGTCAGGATTATCTGATCGTCAAACACCTCTCCGGGTCTGGGCGGTTTAGATACTAAACTGTGGTTCTCTCTCTTGCGAGCGTATAATATATATATAAATAAGGTATAGATATTAACGCTTGCTGAACTGGAACCTGCGGCGTGCCTTGGGACGACCCGGCTTCTTGCGCTCCACCTCGCGGCTGTCGCGAGTCATGAAGCCCTGCTTGCGCAGTGCGCTCTTGTCGTCAGCATTGATCTTCACCAGTGCGCGGGCAATAGCCAGGCGGGCAGCCTGCGACTGACCGGTGAAGCCACCGCCGAAGATGTTAAGGCTGATGTCATACTTGTCTGCCACCTCCAGGGTCTCCAGCGGCTGCTTAACAACATACTGCAGGATTGCGGAGGGGAAGTACTCAGTGAGGTCTCTCTTGTTGATAGTAATCTTACCAGTACCGGCGGTAACATATACACGGGCAACGGCGCTCTTGCGACGGCCTAATGCGTTGATAACTTCCATGGTGTTGAATTATTTATACTGGTTAATATCAATAGCCTTCGGCTGCTGAGCCTCATGCTTGTGCTCACTGCCTGCATAGACATAGAGGTTGCCCAGAATCTGAGCGCCCAGCTTGTTCTTAGGCAGCATGCCCTTAACAACTCTCCTCACCAGGCGGTCGGCACCATTGGGCTTAGCCATGATGCTGGCAGGGGTGTTCTCCCTCTGGCCGCCGGGGTAACCGGTGTAGTGATAGTAGATCCTGTCGGTCCACTTCTTGCCGGTGAGCTTAACCTTGTCGGCATTGATTACGATTACATTGTCGCCGCAGTCCACGTGGGGAGTGAAATTCGGCTTGTACTTTCCGCGCAAAAGTTTTGCAACCTTTGAGCCCAGACGACCGAGAATCTGATCGGTAGCGTCCACTACAACCCATTCCTTCTGCACTGTCTCTTTGTTGGCAGAGATGGTCTTGTAACTTAAAGTGTTCACTTGTTTGTTGGTTTTTTGTCCGCACGCTGCCGCGCTCCATGACGGATGCTGTCAGCATGCTGATTTGTTAACTAATGTGCTCGTCGCTTTGCCGGAGGCTCGGCCAAAAGCCCGCCGACGGCTCAGAGCGTTTCTAATGTTTCTCTCAGAGCCCCTACCATTCGGGACCCTTCTTGATAATAATCGGCGCGCAAAAGTAGTAATTTTCTTGAAACTGACAAAGTTTTCTCCATTGTTTTTGCATAACTGCGCGCTTTTAACGCGGACTTTGTAAGTTTGCAAAGCGTTTTACATCCATTTTCGTCAACATTCCCCGCTCTTAAGTCCGCGTTTCCCGTTCTTAAGTCCACGTTTGTTGATTTTATCTCCACGTTAAAATTTCTAAAGTCGCCGTTAGATTTTCTTAAGTCCGCGTTAGGATTTCTAAGGTCAGCGTTAGTTTTTCCGAAAAAGTAAAGAAATAGCGAAGACACCTCCCGGGGTGGACAATTAAGTCCCGCAGAAACAAAGGAAATAACAGAAATATCTGTCAAGAATTAGAGAATTATAGAATTTTCCACGATTTCTGCTATTTCTGCGGGACATTAAGAAACTACTAATTTCACGAATTAAACAAATTATTCATGATAATGTGTCATTTTGGTAATATTGGTGCAATAAAACAATTCGGTAAGACCGAATTGTTTATCGAACCTTTATAACCGGGGTTTGATTCACCGTCCAACCGTGGGTGACAAACCAAATGCTGTCCGCGGGGTCCGCAACACCCGGCGCAAAATGAAAATCACCACGACCGAATATACAGTCCGGCGCCAAATTAATTATTTGTTCAAAGCTCCATTTCATGAAATTTATATCCTTTTTTGTATCTGGTGTATAATCATTTTTTTCGGATACTTTCAGATAGATATTGCGAATGTGTGGGTCCGCCAAATGTTTACGGATTTTATCAATTTGTATCGCGGAATTATCGTATCCCCAATTACCATTGGGCAAAACACCATTCATAAATGTTAATTCGATATCGTGTGGTTCATCATCATCGGAACACGATGCCATTGGCATCATGGACAATGCGCCCAATCCCAACATTGGAATCATGCGACGAATATTATATGGCAATATTTGTTTCAATTTCATTTTTGTTTGGTTTTTAATTTTTAAACGATTTAATCATTGTTCAAGAAAAACACAAAAGACCTTTTCTTTACTCCTTTTAAAGTTTATTGCCGCGACAATAAGCAACATATAATGTGTCTTTAGGATATAAACGGCCATGCAGCATTATACGCGTTGTAAATCTATGCGAACCATAGAAGTGGCGACTTCTCACAGTCGCCACTTCCTTGATTCATTAAAACTTACTCTGAGAGAACTAAGCGTATTCCAATAAAGTTCTGACGAGAATCAGGTGCGCTTGAACTGCGAGCGCTTACTCTTAGAGATGCGCTGTTGCGCCCCCACGCTCCGCCACGAACGACTCTGCCTGATCCTGCGTTTGGACCAGATGGATTTGTTGACGGCGTTTCGTCATAATACGTACTTGAATACCAATCTTGACACCACTCCGCGACATTGCCACTCATATCATACAGATTCAGTTCGTTTGGCTTTTTGCTTCCAACGGGATGAGTGGAAAAGTTGCTATTAGAGAAGAACCATGCAACATCCTCAGCATTGTCGCTGCCACTATAAATAGTGTTTTTTGTTTTATTTCCACCTCTTGCTGCATATTCCCACTCTGCTTCTGTTGGCAAACGGAATTTTCTACCATATGTCTTGCCCTCGAAAGCTTGATTCATTTTCTGTATAAACAGTTGGCAATCATTCCAGCTTACTTGCTCAACGGGTAAATCGTAACCATTGAAATAGCTTTCTTTACTATCACCCATCACAACTCCCCACAAGGCTTGTGTCACCTCTGTCTGTCCAATTAGGAAATCGTTGATAACAACTTTGTGAGCAGGTTGTTCGTCTGTTAAACTCTTTTGCTGTTCGGGAGTCGCTCCCATTGCATAGCTGCCCCCCTTAACGGGAACCATTGTGAACTTAACATCATTAAGCGAGTATGTTATTGCAGAACTGATTTCAGGGATTATATTTTTCGATTCTTGAACCGTTGTGCTTTCTTGAGGAATATTTGCCTTGATGGTATTGTGGGCCGGAGCTTTGCGTGCATTTCTCCTGCGTGATCTTTGAGCATCAGCAGAGAGTGATGATGCTATAATCAACGTCAGTAAGAAAATGATTTTTGTCCTCATAGTTTCTGTGGATTCCAAGGATTAAAGTTTACAACGCCATATCTGACGATTGCCAGCCTTGCCACCTCGATCACTTACAAAATAAAGATATCCATCTGTTGTCCAATACGGCTGTCCATCATATGATTTGTTGATGGTAATCTGGCTGAGGTTATTACCATCTGCATCTATGACGTAGATATCGTTATCCTTCTTGTCGTTTTTGTAGCAGTCGAAAACAATCTTCTTTCCGTCAGGGCTAAAGCGAGGATGGAAGGCATAACCTTTCTTTGCATCTGTTACCTGTGTAGGATTGCTGCCGTCAATATTCATTGTCCAAATGCTGCAACTTTTTGCATCTGCAGAATACTTGACATAGACAATCTTTTTACCATCAGGAGAGAAAGCAGGCTGTACGCCATCACCCAACAAAGTGTTCTCACCAGTCTGAAGGTTCCTCATCCATATTTCACCACGACTAACCATTACGATAGAATAAGAACTACCTCCGAATAATGAAGCTAAGCCAGTTCCAGACTGAACCTTGTAGTAACTATTCATGGTCTTGTCATACACGAGATATTTTCCATCTGTGCTGAAGCATGGATTATCTTCATAGGCATCGCTTGATTCGGTAATTTGTGAAAGAGCCTTACCCTGGCTGTTATCCATAGCATAAATGTCTGAAGTGGCAGCACCCTCGAGTTGGCAGCGGAAGGCAAAACGGTCGGTTGCTGCATTATATGCGGGAGAATAGTTGTAGTTCTTGCCGCTTGTTTTCTGACTCATAGAGGCAGAGAAAGCATTTTCCTTCTTGTAGATGTTGTAATACTCTTTGTTCTCCCTTACAGCAAAGAAAAGATCTTTACCATTGTCGCCGCCATAAGGGGAGATACAGGGCTCTTCGCTGTCTGTAACCTTTGTGAGCGCAGTAAGATTTTCACCAGACAGTGTAATGAGAAAAACCTTTTTACTGCCACAGCTTGCCAACATCAATGTAATGCAGGCGGTCAAAATAATACCTTTCAGTTTCATAATAAAAATGTGTTAGGTGTTATTTTCTGTACTCCCCAACAGAAAGAAAGTTTTTTTTGTCGTCACATATACAAAAAGAGCGTGGGAGTCTGTCCTGTTGCTCATCCCACACCTGAAAGCTCTAGCATTGCTTAAGTAGTCAAGATAAGCAACGCCGAAGCCCACGCCGATATGTGCACCTATACCTATGACGATATAAGGTATAGTTTATGACATACCTAATGGACGTCATTGTCGCATCGTCTTTTGACTACTGTTTTGAACTGCTAGATTCTCAGGTGTCAAGAACAAAGCGCAAGTACGCCTTTCTATATATAGATTCTCGTCCCGATTTTACCCACCCACTGGCGAGCTACGGCAAAAGAACAATGCAAAATTAAGAAAATCTTTTTTATTTTACAACAATTTGAATGTAGAAAATCGCAATATAGTCCAACTTTATTTATTCTATATGCATTTAGGGCTAAATTTATAGGACGTATTCTGCAACATTCTCCTGCTCTTTCCCCAAAACGAACTGATGGCAAAATCAAATATATTATAAATAATGTACGCGTGAAACATTCCAAAATGGACGCTGAAAGAAATTGCCAGAAATTTTATCAGCAACTTTGCCTGTCGGCTTAACTTCTTGACAACGCAAATAAAAGTTACCCTCATACGCCCCCGTCTTTCTTGAAGTAACTCTCATACGCCCTCCCCCCTTCGGGGTACTCCCTCTATCTTAGAGGGAGAGCCGTCTTGCCACAATCTTAAAGGCAGAACGACTCGTAGCAGAATGGCGTGTCAGGTGACACGCCATTCTGCTACGTACTGACGCAAGTTATATCAGGGAAACGACCGGGGCGTATGATTCTAACTTTTAGCGGACAGCAATAATTATTTGTCTGTATTCGCCGCGGATTGCGGGGCTCCATTAGCAGGGCCATTATTCCCATAGTTCACAGGTTTACTATAATTCCCATTCATATACCCCAATCCGTGTTCCTCACGCCAGTTGCGCCGTGCTTGCGACATCTGCTCCTTGATTCCGCCATGCTCCAGGAAATCAGCCTTGAACTTCTCCAACAGCCTATGTAGCAAATAGTCTGTTTGGTGTATCAGCACCAACGCAATATTGGCAAGCGTTATATCATCACGTTGCTCGCATACACGCACATAATCGGCAGGCTTAGAATGTTCCTTACACCAAGCCCTGGCGTTGCGGCACTGCAGACTATTGACATCCCAAATCCGATTGCCATGGTTACGTAGGTAGTCCTCATAATCCTCTTGCAACTCCTTAAGGCTTGCCTTTGCCACATTTACCAATTTAATACAGGCTTCCATAGAAGTCGTACCCGTTTCGTTACCTTCTGCAATATTTTGCTTACCGGAACGTGCGGCTTGCTTCATCTGATCAACGGTCCTATCTCCTATCTTGGGCAGATAATGCTCAATAAAGTAGAAAGTGATGTCGTATATGCACTCCGACTTCTGAAAGGCAATGAGGTTTTTGTAGTCACCTTTCGGGGAGAGGAAGGCATTGACGGGAGCAGGCATGGTGAGGAGGAAATGGGAAAGGATGGGAGTTAATGGGAATTATGGGAATAAATGGGAATGGATGGGAATGGATGAATACTTTAGATTATCACTTCCTGCGGATGTAGTCGGCAATCCACTGCCCTACTTCGCGGGTGCCATACTTGGCACCGCCCTCCACCTGAATCTCGGGAGTGCGGACATTGGCCTCAAGGGAAGCGTCAACGGCCTCGCGCACGAGGGCACCCTCCTCCTTGAGGTCGAAGTACTCCAGAAGCATGGCCACGGAGAGTATCTGTGCCAACGGATTGGCGATATTGAGGCCCTTGGCCTGCGGCCATGAGCCGTGGATGGGCTCGAAGACAGGTGTGCCGGTGCCTGTGGAGGCCGAAGGCAGCAGTCCCATGGAGCCACTGATGCAGGACCCCTCGTCAGTGAGGATGTCTCCGAAAGTATTCTCGGTAACCATCACGTCGAAGAAGCGCGGCTCCTGAATCATGCGCATGGAGGCATTGTCCACATACATGAAGTCGGTCTGCACCTCGGGATATTGCGGCGCCATCTCCTGAGCCACCTTACGCCAGAGTCGTGAGGAAGCCAGCACATTAGCCTTGTCAACCACGGTGAGGTGCTTGCGGCGGCGCATGGCATACTCATAGCCAACCTTGAGAATGCGCTCTACCTCGGGACGGGTATATTTATTGGTATCGTAAGCCATATCATCGCCCTCGCGTTTCTCACCGAAATACATGCCACCAGTCAGCTCACGGATGCAGATGAAGTCGGCACCGCGGACGAGCTCATCCTTTAGCGGTGATTTATGGATTAGGCAGTCGAAGGTCTGCACAGGACGAATGTTGGCAAAGAGGCCCAGTTTCTTGCGCATAGCCAGCAACCCCTGCTCGGGGCGCACCTTGGCAGAAGGATTGTTGTCAAACTTGGGGTCACCTACGGCAGAGAAGAGCACTGCGTCAGCCTCCTGACAGATATTAAAAGTCTCCTCTGGGAAAGGGTCACCAACAGCATCGATGGCGGCTGCGCCACAGAGGGCCGACTTATAGCTGACCTGATGGCCGAACTTCTCTGCTACGGCAGTGAGTACGCTGACTCCCTGCTCGGATATCTCAGGACCTATGCCGTCGCCGGCAAGTACTGCAATTTTTAGGTTCATTTTTGTGGGAATTATGGGAATTTTATGGGAATTATGGGAACTAATGTTTCCTTAATAATCCATTTCTACGATGGTGATGCCTGCACCGCCAAACTGGATATGCTCGTCGTGATATGAGGCCACGGCAGGAACAGTACGCAGATACTGGCGGATGATTGTGCGGAGATAGCCGGTGCCTGTGCCATGGAGGATGCTAAGGCGCGTGGCTCCGCACTGAATGGCATCTTCCACGAAATAGGTTATGGCTTCGATGGCCTCGCGGCCGCTCATTCCTCGCACATCTATATCGGGCTTGAAGTTGAGGCGTTTCTCGTGCATCTGCTCCCGTGTGGTGCGACCAATGAAGTTAACATTGCTGTCTGCTTCAGCCGCTTTAGGAGCATCGGTGCGCTCCAGACTGTCAATGCTGACGTTAAGCTTAATCATGCCGGCCTGAACGACGGCCTCCTTGGTGCCAAGCTTAACAATCTTGCCAACAGAGGTGCTACCCTTGACCTTTACAAAGTCGCCCAAAGAGAGTGTCGGCGATTTAGGCGAATCGCTGGCAACGGTTTTGCTGGATGTTGCGCCATCGGGGGTGGCTACGGCGCGAATCTTGCGTCGCTCCTCACGACGCTCGCGGCGGCGGCGTATCTGATCCATCTTACGGTTGATGGCATCGTCGTTGTCAGGACTGTCGTCAAGCACCTGCTCCTTGAAATCATCAAGCTCCTTGCGAAGGCGGCGCGTCTCCTCCTTCTCTGCCTGAGCCTCGCGGATGGAGCGGATAGTGTTCTCTATGACGGCATTGCTCTTGGCAAAAAGTGTCTCTGCCTTTTCCTTGGCCTCGTCGATGAGGGCACGGCGCTCCTTGTCGAGCGACTTGAGGCGCTCCTCATAGCTGTCAATCATCTGCTGGAGGGTGCGCTCCTTCTGATGAACGGCAAGGCGTTTGTTTTCCCAATAGCGCTTGTCACGCACAATGTCCTGCAGGTATTTGTCGCTTCTGATATAATCCTCGCCAACAATGACAGAGGCTTTCTCTATTACCTGTTGAGGCAGACCAATGTTGCGTGCTATCTCAATGGCAAAGGAACTGCCGGGATTACCTGTCTGAAGGACAAAGAGAGGACGCATCTCGTTGCGGTCGTAGAGCATTGCGCCATTGATGATGCCCTCGTGATTGCTGGCATAATGCTTGAGGCTCTGGTAATGAGTGGTGATGATGCCATAAGTGGACTTGCCCACAAAGACATCAAGCATGGCCTGGGCTATGGCTGCACCTATCTGCGGCTCTGTGCCGCCACCAAACTCATCGATAAGTATCAGGCTGCGCGAAGAACAGAGCTTCATCATGTTCTTCATATTGAGCAAATGGCTGGAATAGGTGCTGAGGTCGTCATCAATGCTCTGTTCGTCACCAATGTCAATGAAGATGCTCTCAAAGAGACCTGCCTTGGAGTTAGGGCGCATGGGCACCGAGAGACCGCATTGCATCATATACTGAAGCAATGCCACAGTCTTCAGGCATACCGACTTGCCACCGGCATTAGGACCGGATATAAGCAAGAGCCTGTTAGTGTTGGTAAGATTGATATCAAGCGGCACAATCTCACGGCCCTGCTTGCGCAGTGAGGTCTCCAAAAGCGGGTGGCGCGCCATCACCCAGTCGATGGCGGGAAATGGGCTGAGCATGGGTTCAACGGCATCCATCTTGTCAGCCAGCACTGCCTTGGCTCTGATAAAATCAATCTTACCAAGGAAATTGAGTGCCTCAAGCATATCGGGAATCTGCGGACGGAGAATCTCCGTCATAGCTTGCAGAATCAGGATAATGGCACGCTGCTCCTCGGCCTCCAGTGTGCGGATGCGATTGTTGGCCTCCACCACTTCTGTCGGCTCCACAAAGACCGTCTTACCAGTAGCAGACTCATCATGTACTATGCCGCGAATCTTGCGCTTCATCTCAGGCTTGACGGGGATAACAAGACGTCCGTCGCGATAGGTGGGAGTGATGTCCTTGTCCACATAGCCGCTCTCCTGGGCCTTGTTGAGCACATTGCGCAGTGAGATGCTGACGCTGCGCCTGGCGCCAACCAGAGACTGGCGTATTCTGGCAAGCTCAGGCGAGGCATCGTCCTTCACCTTACCAAAACTATTTAATATGCTGTCAACCTGTATAATAAAGCGAGGGAAAACCTTGACCTGACTGGCCATTCTGCCTAACAACGGGTATTTGTAAGGAGCCTGTGATTCTGTCTCAGCATTTGCCTTATTATAGGCTGGGGATCGAGGCTCCTCCTTTTCTAATAAGAACTCAGAAATGGCACTGAGAGTGTCAACCGTGTTGCGTAAGGCAAAAAGATCCTGCTCGTCAATATAGGTGCCCTTTATCTGCAATCGCAATAAGGATGCCCTCATGTCAGTGATATTCTGTATAGGGAAATCAGCATCACCATCCATGATGGAGCGAAACTCCTTAACCGTGGCAAGCATGCGATTTACCTCTGCCACATCGCTGCTGAATGTCATCTTTGCGACCTCGTCTGCCCCCATAGCCGACAGACAACGCCCCCTGAGCAGGGTGCGTATCTCGCTAAAGCCTATCTTTGACTCGAAATTTTTGGGGTAGATCATAGAAATCTTTACATTCTTTACGCGCGACAGGTATGCGTGCACTGGTTTTTGAGTGCGCAAAATTACCGAAAAGATTTCCAATGGCAAAGAAAATTATGCGACAAAGACCAAAAAATGGCGAGTTTTGCTTGTATTTTTAGAAAAATGTATTACTTTTGCGCCCGAAAATACCAGGAAGGATGGTAGAGTGGTCGATTACACCGGTCTTGAAAACCGGCGTGCTGAGAGGCACCGGGGGTTCGAATCCCTCTCCTTCCGCAAGAAAAGCCCTGCGAAGTATAACTTTGCAGGGCTTATTGTCAGTACGTCTTCTCGCCATGGAGTATAAACATCTTATCGCGGAGCGGCTCAACCTCGCCGTGCTCCACCTGCTGCTCCCACCGCTCGGGAGCAACCTCCTCAAAGGATATGCTTATTGCCTCGGGGGCGCATCCCCAATTGTCAAGAAATACTTTGTTGATGGCCTCGGCAACTTTTTGCTTGATGGCCTCATCCTTAGGATAGGCTTTGATACGAATGTAAGGCATGGAAGTTAGGGGTTTAAGGGTTTAAGGGTTTAAGGGTTTAAGGGTTTAATAGTTCGAAAGTTCGAAAGTTCGAAAGTTGCCGCTTCGCTCTCACCTCTGCTTTTCGTGCTCCGCTTCGCGACAGCGCTGCTCAGGTTCTCTAGAGAACATTGCTCGAAAAAGCAATTTCTCGCGATGCCTGCAGCATTAGAAAGTTCGAGAGTTTCATATTATCGGATGAAATGCATAGGTGCCCACGGCTCACGCTCAGGGTAAACGGGAGTGCCGTCGGCATGAATCTTTTTGAGCAACCATGCCATGTTGTCAGCCATAGTACGCATGGTCTGCATACCCTCTGTATCAAGGGATGCCTGTCCTTCCTCGCGGCCATAGACAATATTCCAATACTGCGAAGTAACCACGGGCATATTCATCATCTGGAATGGCATATTCATAGTCTGGAATGCTGCCGTGGCACCACCTCGGCGACATACGCAAACGGCTGCAGCAGGCTTGTTCTGCACCTTTTCGCCAGCAGAGAAGAACATGCGCTGAACTAATGAGAGCACACTGCCGTTAGGCTGACCATAATAGACTGGCGATCCTACAATCAATCCATCGACATCATCAAGTTTTTCGGATATTCGATTGCAGACATCATCATCAAACACGCAGCGTCCCAGCGACTTGGCCTTACACTGGCCGCAAGCTATGCATCCACGCACCGGCTTAGTGCCAATCTGAACAATCTCTGTTTCTATACCATGTTTCTCCAGTTGCTTTGCCGCCTCACTGAGTGCAAGGAAGGTGTTGCCCTGGCGACGAGCACTGCCATTGATTAAAAGGACTTTCATGTTGATTAGTTTTTAGTGAAATTTGTGAGTGCAAATTTAATAAATTAAAATGACAAAGGCAAAACGTATCGCAATCTTAGCACCAAAGACGCACACTTTTTTATAATTAATTATTGGTGTCCGGGGAAAAATCTATAAACCTCATAGAAGCCTTTATACATGTGACCTTCCGAATGTTATAGTATATTAGAGCTTACTTTCTTGCCTATGGGCCACCCCCTCTATCTTAGAGGGGGAGTCTGCAAGCCGTTGGACATGAGACAAATAGGTATGACTGACTTTACTCTCCCTCTAAGATAGAGGGAGTACCCCGAAGGGGGGAGGGCGTATGATACTAACTTTCCCCGGACACCAATAATAATTAATAGTGTTCGCGCGAAGTACAAAGCAGAATTCGCCCTGCCAAATTTTGTCTTACGGCCAAATTTTAGTAATTTTGCCTCCCCCGATACTCACGCATACCATGAACAACATTTTCACACATGACATTATAGACTCCGCCGCAGGACTGACCGAGCTCATCAAGCAAATCGGTCTTCTGCCGCTGCTGGACAGTGGCATCAGCGGATTTGATGCTGAAAGCATTGTTGATGACGATTGCCGCTATGTAACCTTTCCCGATGGAGGATGGGACTGGCCGTTGTGGAAGTGGAAAGGCCCTATCATTGCCAGCGGCATATGCGCATACGGCAAATTCTTTGCCAAGAAAGCGGGGTTTGTAAGCCTTGAATGGTGGCCAGACCTATGCAACTACCGACGCAACAGCAGCCCTGAGATAAAAGAAGGGTCGGTGGAAGAAATAATCCTAGCCACATTAAAAGAACGAGGCAGCATGATTACGCGCGACCTGCGCAAAGCATGCGGATTTACCGGTCCCAAGATGCGCAGTCTGTTTGACGGCTATGTAACCAGACTGCAAATGGCCTGTCGCATTGTTACTGAAGACTTTGTGTATCCACGCGATAAACATGGCAACGAATATGGCTGGGGATGGGCCCTGCTCACCACACCCGAACAACGCTACGGGCATGAGCTCTGCCAGTGTAGCCGAACACCTGAACAATCATATGAACATCTGCTGAAAAACCTCAAAAATATGCTACCCAAAACTGACGAAAATCAGATTTGCAAATTACTGAAAGCATAAAATCGAACAAAAAAAGAAAAAAATACGCAATACTTGACGAATAATCTTTGCTGATTAACAAATAATTACTACCTTTGCAGCCTAAAGACAAATAATAATATATTATAAATCCGGCATCTGAGATGAAGAAGAAAGTCTTACATACTCTCACAGACATTCTGATTACGCTTATTACGATTGTTATTTTTGCAGCCGTGATATACGGAATATACTATATGATTATCAAGTCTAAACAATAATATGGCACCTGCAGTGAACATCTTCGCTGCAAAAATCACGCTTAAAAGAAGAAAAGCAGAGATAATTCTCTGAAATACAAAATAAAAGATTATCTTTGCACCCCGAATCAAGTAAAACATATCATTTTAACAATCAAAAAACTTCCTTATAATGACAAAAGCAGATCTCGTAGCAGAAATTGCAAGCAAGACAGGCATTGACAAAGCTACCACCATGGTAGCAGTAGAAGCCTTTATGGAAACCGTCAAGGACAACATGATAGGTGGCGAGAACGTTTACCTGCGTGGTTTCGGCAGCTTTATACTCAAGAAGAGAGCTACCAAGACTGCACGTAACATTTCCAAGAACGTCAGCCTGATTGTGCCTGAGCATAACATTCCGGCTTTCAAGCCCGCTAAGACATTCAGCGCAGCAATAGCCGCCGCTAAGAAGTAAGACTATAAGAACATAATAATAACATTAAAAAAACAAAGCTATGCCAAACGGAAAAAAGAAGAAAAGACATAAGATGTCTACACACAAGCGCAAAAAAAGACTGAGAAAGAACAGACATAAGAACAAGTAAGCACACAACACTTTGCCTTGCAAAGGACAAAGAGCAAACTTTGCACGTACACACACTATTTCAGTACTTCAAAGTTTGCTCTTTGTTTGAAACGATGTAATCTAAACACTCCCTGACTTTCTGTAAAGAATCAGAAAACACATAGAATGACAAGCGAACTAGTTATCGACACACAAAAGGAAGAGATTAGCATTGCTCTGCTCGAAGACGGCAAACTCATGGAGTTTCAGAAGGAGCAGCAACAGCAGTCTTATTCCGCAGGCAACATGTACGTGGCAAAAGTTAAGAAACTGATGCCCGGGCTCAACGCCTGCTTTGTTGATGTTGGCCATGAGCGTGACGCATTCTTGCATTTTCTTGACCTGGGACCAAACTACTATTCTTTCCAGAAATATCTGAAGCAGGTTACCGGCAACCGCAAACGACCCCTTAACATCAGCAAGACCAATCGTCAGCCCATTCTAGGCAAAGACGGTGCCATACAAGATGTGCTCAAGGTGGGAGATGAAGTGCTGGTACAGATTGCTAAAGAGCCCATCTCCACCAAAGGGCCGAGGCTTAACTGCGAAATAAACTTCGCTGGGCGATTGCTGATACTCCTACCCTTTGAAAATAAGGTTTCTGTCTCCGGCAAAATCAAATCGTCCACTGAGCGCAACCGTCTAAAGCAAATAATCTCCAGCATACTTCCACAGAATTTTGGAGTGATTGTGCGCACTGTGGCAGAAGGAAAACGAGTTGCCGAATTAGATCAAGAACTTAAAGTGCTCCTTAAACGATGGGAGGCAACAGTGGCTGCCGTACAAAAAAGCACCCACCTACCTGCCTTGGTCTATGAGGAGACAAGCCGATCAGTGGGCTTGCTTCGTGACCTCTTCAACCCATCCTATGAGGCCATCCATGTAAATGACCCCAGCACATACGAAGAAGTAAGAGACTACCTAAAGGTTATTGCCCCTGAAAAGGAAAATATTGTTAAGCTTTACGAAGGCGACATCCCCATCTTCGACAAATTTGCCGTTACAAAGCAAATCAAGTCAGCCTTTGGCAAGACTGTAACCTTCAAACGCGGGGCATACCTTGTGATTGAGCACACAGAAGCCCTCCACGTTATTGACGTAAATAGTGGCAACCGCTCCAAAAACTCAGAATCGCAGGAGTTGGGTGCCTTTGACGTAAACATTGGTGCTGCTGACGAAATTGCACGCCAGCTAAGGCTGCGCGATATAGGCGGCATCATTATTATCGACTTCATTGACATGGCCGAAGCCGAGCATCGCGACCAACTCTATAAACACATGATGGAAATCATGAAGCAAGACCGCTCGCGACACAACATCCTGCCACTCAGCAAATTCGGCCTAATGCAAATTACCCGCCAAAGGGTGCGTCCTGCCATGGACGTTGTGGTGGAGGAAGAATGCCCATCATGCTTCGGCACTGGCCACATCAAATCAAGTCTGCTCTTCACAGACACATTGGAAAGAAAAATTAAGATTTTGGTAACCGAGTTGAGACACACCAAGCTGCGCCTCTACGTACACCCCTATGTGTACGCCTACATCAACCAAGGATTACTGTCTCTCAAACAGCGTTGGAGAATGAGATATGGTCTAAACCTAAAAATTCTACCCGACCAAAGCCTCGCTATGCTGCAATATAAATTTGTTGACAAGGCAGGCGAAGAGATTGACATGAAGGAAGAACACGAAATGTTGTAACCTTAGACTTATGGAAATAACATAAGCAAAGAATAAACAACATATCACATCAAAGAATATCCCTGCTGCAAAAAAAATGATGATGCGGCAGGGATATTCTGCTAACAAACCAAAACTCGAAGATTATGAAAAGAATATATGTTGCCAGTAGCTGGCGCAATGAGTTTCAGCCACAAGTAGTGGAGATGATAAAGAACATCGGCCTTGATGTCTATGACTTTCGCCATCCAGAAGGGCGTAGCGACGGATTTCACTGGGACAGCATCAGTCCCCGGTGGCTGGAATGGAGCGTGGAAGAATACCGCAACGCCCTCTCCCACCCTATAGCCGAGGAAGGTTTTCGCTTAGACTATGAAGCCATGAAGGCCTGCGATGCCTGTGTGCTTGTATTGCCTTGCGGACGCTCAGCCCACACCGAGGCAGGATGGTTTGCAGGCAAAGGACTACCTGTCTATGTACTCTCACCCGTCAAGCAAGAGCCGGAACTTATGTATAAACTATTTGACGGCGTCTTTGCCTCCATAGATGAGCTACAGAAGTTTCTTGAAAATTCCTGAATAAATTCTGCCCGAATTAATAGTCAGTCGTCTGGCAGAGAAGAAATTCTGGTAATTACGGAAGGTGCAAATGCCTGCCACATGGATATTATCGTCATACACTCCTGCTTCTATAAGCTGCCTTCGGTTTGACTCCCATAAATCTATGTGCCAGCGGCCTCCTATCATACGGCTTATGCCCTCCATCTGAAAACCATTGTCAGCAAAGGTTTCATATACCTCATCACCGACTTCAAATGCCTCCATACTAATTGACGGACCTATCACCGCCATCACATTTTCAGGGCGACAATTAAACATAGCACATAACTTGACAATGGTTGTCTGAGCAATACGCATTACAGTTCCCCTCCACCCCGCATGAACGGCGGCAACAAACGTGTGGTCTTTATCATAGAGCAAGACAGGCACACAGTCAGCAGTTGACACCCCCACACAAACATTGCACAATCCAGTAGCCACAGCGTCCACGCCGTCAAGCAGGTTCTTACGATTGTCCTCGTTTTTAGAAAGGAAATCATTGTCTATAAAAGCCAGCTTGTCTGTATGCACTTGTCGCGGTAAAACTATGCGACTTTGCGGCAAAGATAACGCATTAGCCAGCAATGTCGTGTTTTCTGCCACTGCAGCCGGCTCATCACCGCAAAAAGGATTAATATTCAGACTAGAATAGTTTTCTTTACTTACACCCATTCTACTGCGCTTGGTAGAGAAAGCGCAGATTATTTCATCTGTGGGATATTGTAGGAAACTATCAATTGGCAGCATTAGCAAACATCACTCTATATAGATGATATCATCATCCGGTTCATCGTCTTCCTCTTCATCAGGACTGGGCAGATCATCATCTTCCCAACCTGCAAAATCAGCACTAATAGTACGTAGATCCATATCACGATGAACAAGGGAGTCGTTATCACCAACACTACCTTTGATTTTATTGCTTTCGCTGTTCAATTCTCGCCAAATAATATTCTTCAGTTCGGGTATGCCCATCTGGGTGGGGGCAGATATAAATACTGTAGGAATATCTTCGGGCAAGTCCTGGCGAAGCATTTCAATCAGTTCCTCGTCAATAAGGTCACATTTGGTCACAGCCAATATGCGATGTTTGTCTAAGATCTCCGGATTAAACTTGCGGAGCTCATTGAGAAGAACTTCATAGGACTTGCGAATACTGTCAGTTTCGCAGTCAACAAGAAACAACAGCAATGAATTACGCTCAATGTGACGAAGAAATCGTAAGCCAATGCCCTTACCCTCACTCGCTCCTTCTATTATGCCTGGAATATCGGCCATAACAAAAGACTTTCCTTCCAAATAAGGCACGATACCTAGAGAAGGTTCCAGAGTCGTAAAAGGGTAATTTGCGATTTTGGGCCTTGCAGAGGAAACATTACTGAGCAGTGTGCTCTTGCCGGCATTGGGAAATCCTACAAGACCTACATCGGCCAGCAGTTTGAGCTGTAATATTACATTCATCTCCTGCATAGGCTCACCAGGCTGCGCATAGCGTGGGGCTTTATTGGTAGCGGTGGCAAATTCCTTGTTACCCAAGCCGCCACGACCGCCCTTAAGCAGCATCACCTCTTGGCCATGCTCTACTACATCACAAATATACTCCCCCGTATCGCCATTATAAGCCACGGTGCCAAGCGGCACCTCAATATATTTATCCTCTCCCTGGGCACCGGTGGAACAGCAATCGCCGCCATTGCCACCATTGCCGGCAAAGACATGACGCTCGTAGCGCAAATGCAGCAAGGTCCAATAGTTGTGGTTACCTCGCAGGAATATATGACCTCCCCTGCCACCATTACCACCATCAGGACCACCATTGGGCTGATACTTGGCACGATGCAGGTGCATAGACCCTCTGCCACCCTTGCCGGAGCGACAAAGAATCTTCACGTAATCAACGAAATTACTCTCCACAGAGATGCTGAAAGTTAATAGATTACAAGTTAGTTAAGCTCATTTTCGGCATCAATAGCCTTGAAAATAGCCTCTAGCATAGCTTCCTTGCTGGGATTCTCACACCAAAGGAAAGAGTGGCGGATGCCCTCCTTCTCAAACCACTCTGCCAGAGGAGCAGTCTGCTTATGATAAACATCAAAGCGTGCCTTGATAGTTGTCTCATTGTCGTCAGCACGGCCCTGCTCTATAGCGCGATTAAGAAGGCGCGCCATCAGGACATCCTCCTCCACAATAAGTTCTACCATCATGCCCATGTCGTGACCACGCTCAGCAAGCATTTTCTTCAGGGCCTCTGCCTGTGCAATAGTACGGGGAAAACCATCAAAGATAACACCTTTGCCCTGCGGCTGGGCATCATAAACCTTGGCCAGGATATTTATCATTAATTCGTCTGGTATCAGTTGTCCTTTGTCAATGTAGCCCTGGGCAATCTTGCCGAGCTCGGTGCCATTCTTGATTTCGCCACGCAGCACATCGCCAGTAGAAATATGGCTCATACCATAACGCTTAACGATCTCGTCACTATAGGTGCCCTTGCCACTGCCAGGAGCACCAAATATAATAATGTTCTTCATAATCTATTCTTTTACATAAATTGCTGGTAAGTTGCGATACAATCCATCATAATCGAGACCATAGCCAACGATAAAGGCATCTGGAATATCAAAGCAGCTGTAGTCCACCTTTACATCATGGCATAGGCGACTAGGCTTGGTAAACATGGCTGCCAGTTCCAGAGTACGCGGATTATACTGGCGGAGATCCTTAAGCAGGTAATTCATGCTGAGACCAGTATCCACTATATCCTCCACAACCACCACGCGGCGTCCCTTGAGTTTCTCACCGTCAAGGCCTGGATACAGCGTCACCTTACCCGTGGTGTTGGCGCCACTGTAAGAAGACATGCGCAGGAACTGTAGCTCGCATAGTCCTTCATAGTTCCTTACCAGATCAGCAGCAAAGACAAAAGCGCCCTTAAGCACGCACAGAAACACAGGAATCTCTGCATTACCCATATCAGACCTAATCTGCTTAGCTAACACTCCGACCTTGTCCTCAATCTCTTTAGCACTTATCAATCGCTTAAATGTAGCACCGTTAAGTGTGATTACTTCGGGATCTCTCATATCAAATAATCGTTTATTTCTTTATTATCATTTTTACATAGTCAGTAAGTAGGTCCTGCAATTTGTCGTAGCCCACCACACATTCAGGCATACCGGCTGCATAGGCTGCAATCTCATACGCACCATAGCCAAACCACACGCCATCAGCTGTCAGTGCAGGCTCAGCGCCCGGCAAATCAAAATGGTCAATAAGGTCTTCGTTGTTATCAAAATACTGACTGAACAGGGCCTTCTTGATGATAGGCTTTAATTTAGCCTTATAGCCGGGCTTAAAGATATCTGCCCACTTTATTTGCTTGCCAGTATTGAGGTCAACGCTGAAGCGATATTGCCAAGGCATACCATGGGCACCGGCCCTATAGTCATCACCACAGCTATAGAATGTAGCATATTCGGTACTTTCGTATTCCAGCCTTATTTCATCATTATAACCATAGCGAGGCCTTGAATCATCATCAAACTCCACATCCTCAAAGAGTTCCCCCAGCTCCGACTGGGCCTCTTCAGAATGCGACTCAAAATCTTTTCTCAAGACTTGTGCAAAATCTTCCTCGCCAGTGGGATTCTTCATTCCAAAGTTAGAGAGGATAACCTTGCGCATACTCCTGACAATCTCATCAGAGCCGTCCTTGGGATAGACAAGGTAAACATTATACTCCAACCATTGATTGGAATTAGAATAAACTACAGAATCAAACAGCACCACCGGTCTGGCCTCTGCAGTATTTGTCACAGTGCTGTCGCTGTCAGCAGCATTGACATTAGGCTCTGCAGCCTTTCCGTTGCCACAAGCTGCAATAATCACCGCAGCAGTAAGCATCGCCATCATATAAAAAAACTTTTTCATATTGGTAACTATTATCATTCAATCGGCGAAGTTAATGCTTTTTTTTCATAACGTAGCAAAAAAGCCGTATATTTGCACCATGAATGAGTCACAGCGCACATATATGGCCATTGACCTTAAGAGTTTCTATGCCTCTGTAGAGTGTGTAGAAAGGGGGCTCAATCCGCTAACCACTAATCTGGTGGTTGCCGACAAAAGCCGCACGGACAAGACAATATGTCTGGCTGTTACGCCCTCGCTTAAGGCTCATGGCATCGGCGGCAGGCCACGACTCTTTGAGGTAGTGCAGAAAGTCAGCGAGGTAAACAAGCTCAGACCGCTGCCCAACAACAGACAGCCCAACAGCTCTACCGATGCACTTGAGCTGGAACAACACCCCGACTGGGCTATTGACTACCTAGTGGCTCTGCCACGCATGGCACTATACATAGAATATAGTACGCGCGTACATAGTATATATCTCAAATATGTTGCTCCTGAAGACATCCACGTTTACAGCATAGACGAGGTGCTAATGGATGTAACCGAATACCTGAAACTATATAAACTAACTGCCCATGAGCTAGCAATGAAAATCATCCGCGATGTGCTCGCCACCACGGGCATCACTGCCACAGCAGGCATTGGCTCAAATCTGTATCTGTGCAAGGTTGCAATGGACATTGTTGCAAAGCACATACCTGCCGACAAGGATGGTGTCCGCATAGCAGAGCTTGACGAGATGAGTTACCGCCGTTTGCTATGGGACCACCGCCCTATCACTGATTTCTGGCGAGTGGGGCGCGGCATAGCCAACAGGCTCAGCCCATACGGCATTGATACAATGGGAAAGATAGCCCGTCTGTCACTGATTGACGAAGATCTGCTATACAAATTGTTTGGTGTGAACGCAGAACTTATCATCGACCACGCTTGGGGATGGGAGCCCTGCACTATGTCAGCCATCAAGGCCTACCGTTCTGATACCCATTCACTCAGTCATGGCCAGGTGCTGACAGAACCCTATAATGCCGACGATGCCAGGATTGTTGTTGAAGAAATGGCCAGGGGAATTGCTCTTGAGCTGACAGCCAAAGGCCTGTTGGCAAACAAGATAAACCTCTATATTGGCTATGACGTGGAAAGTCTGCGGCAAACCGATGCCAAGAGAAAATACCAAGGAAAGATAAAAATTGATCACTACGGGCGCAGCGTGCCCAAAAGCGACGGAGGCACCATGCCTCTCTCTCCACCCACTGCACTGGCAAAAACTATTGCCACGAGCACAGTCTGCCTCTTTGACAAAGTAGTCAACCCCACCCTGCTCATACGCCGTCTCACCGTGGTAGCTGGCAACGTGGTTTGTCAGCAAGACCACAATAATAACATAGTCCAGCTTGATCTCTTTGACGACAATACTGACATCATACAAGGTGCAGAGAAGATTACACACAAAGAAGAGAAAGAAGATAAGCTACAGCAAGCCATGCTTGATATACAAAAGCAATTTGGCAAGAACTCCATACTCAGTGGCATCAGTTTTAATAAAAGTGCCACAGCTCGCGACCGAAACCGCCAAATAGGCGGTCACAAAGCATAGATTATTGATTAAATATTAATTCCTAACTCCATGGACACAGACTATAGCGACATAATCAACCTGCCACATCACGTATCTGACCATCATCCGCAAATGCCCATCGGCGAACGCGCTGCACAGTTCTCCCCATTTGCTGCGCTCAATGGACACAGCGAAGCCATTGCAGAGACAGAAGACCTTATTAGCAACCAATACAAAGAAAACATTCCACAATGATTATCGATTTCAACACAATGCCAACCACAGTGCTTGAAAACTTCAAGGGCGGTGAGAAACACATGGAAGCAAAAATGTACTGGGACGGTACCACTCGCGTCATGAAGGCACGCCTGATTCCCGGAGCAAGCATCGGACTACACACCCACGAAGGCAGTTGCGAGTTTATCTTTATCCTGAGCGGCGAGGGTACTCTGATTGACGACGGCTCTTCAATCCCTGTTCATGCAGGTCAGTGCAACTACTGTCCCGAGGGACATTCCCACAGCTTAATCAACACCGGAACAGAACCGCTTGACTTCATGGCCGCAGTGCCGAAACAATAGAGAAAGTCTTGGTGTCTCCCGTCGCAAACCTCAATAGGGAAGCATAAAGGTGGTGAGGCCTTTTCCCTCTTGATTTACGACAAAGGCAACAGAGTCACGCCCTGCCACCAAATCATCTGCATATCCGCGCAGCGGACAAGAAAGATAAACTGTGCGCGTAAATGCCTCTGCATCACCATTCTGATCGTGATACAAATATAGTATCAACTGCTTGTATCCGTCCTCTTTCTCTTCTATTCCCTTGTCAATAAAAGCCACGATGTGTGACTGGTCCTTACCCTGCACAAGCATTCGGGCGTTGATATAGGCACCGCCGCGCCATATCGACTGTATGGTGCAGGAGGCCATCTTCATATCATCAACATCACTCTGGGGCTCAGGAGCAAACGCCAGTGAAAAGCTGTGAAGGGTTGCTGCTTTCTCTTGTAGGGTATAAAGACATATGGCCCTATAGACGGTGTCTGGCTTTAATCCTTTGGAGTCTGAGATTTGATATTTGATATTCAATTCCCCATTGGTCCCAGCCTCTGACCACCCATATATTGTACCGTCGTCTAATATCATAGATACCGCCGTCCCGCTACCATCGGTACGGATGTCGGCGAAATCGGTAACATAAGCCGGTGCCCATGAGTCATCATCAGAGCAGGAGCATAGCACTACTGCAGCCGTGACAAACAGCAATATCGTAAGCCTAATTCTCACCTGTAGCCTTATAGTAATTATAGAGGGGATTAGCATACATTAGCAATATCTCATGACGAAGATAATCGGCATCTGGATTGTCTAAGTCCACCAAGGCAATACGCTCATCAAGATATTTCTCAAAGGCTGCACACTGATCTGAGGTGAAATGCTCTTTTATCTCAAGCAGATTCACATTCTTATCACCACCCTCATCGCCAAGCATATAGGCCGCAATAAAGTTGCTTGGGAAAAGCTTGTAATTGCGGTGAATCTCTTCATTTATCTTATCACGCAGCAGCAGGAAGATATCATTGTTCGGCGTATTGGGGTCTATGGTGGATAACCATGTGTTAAGACAAGGAGCCGCCTTATAGTGCACCTCGCCCTTCCAACCGAAGATACCCGTACGCATATTTATGAGATCATCGTTGGGAGCTTTCTGATGGTCAGGGTTGTCACGCTTCTGCTGCATCTCCTTTGCCTTGAGATAATCGCATGGATCATATTCATAGCTGATAGCTGTGGGCACAAGATTTAGCTGCTGCAGGCGCTCAATAAGCGAGCCCTCTCCACCCATGCCAAACATCTTGATCACGCTGCGCTGGGTAATATCGTTGGAATCCTTGGCCCTACCCTGTCGCTGTGCTATCCAGATGTTCTCTTTCTTCTGCTGTATGGCATAATGCATATAGCCACTTATCTGAATGCTGGAGGCCAGTTGCTGACGGATTGTCAAGCCGCGATGAACAATAAACGACTTATTAACACGCACCAGTTTCTCTATCCAGGGATAGATAAGCAGATTGTCGCCAATGGCGATCTCCGTGGTGTTGCTGAATCCGTTGTCAAGCAGCAGCACACTTAGGAAGGCGCTGTCAAGCACTATGTCACGATGATTGCTGATAAAGGTATAGTTGCCCGTCTTATCGACAGCGCTGCTGTCCATGCTCATACCGCTGCTCTTGTCTGCTGCAAGCTGCTTGAGAAACGGATAGCAGAATGCTTTCTGAAAATCAAGCGATGTTTGGCAGCTCCTCGCTTTGGCAGCAAAGACGTCAAATGGCATCTGCGGAAAGACCATGCCTATCACCTCGCGAAATTGAGAATCGGCAATCAACTCCTCTATCACTGCGGGGAGCTCTTCGGCTGTATATGGGCGTATATCTTTATAAATATCTGTCATTATTATCTATGCGTTAAAAGAGTCTTCTATTATCTCGGCTATCACCTCGCCGGGCTCGCGTCCGGCAGCACGTATCTGCTGAGGAATAAAGCTGGTGGCTGTCATGCCGGGGGTGGTGTTGACTTCAAGCATGTTGATAGTCTCCTTGCCCCGGGCCCCGGTAAGGATGTAGTCCACACGGATAATGCCACGGCATCCCAGTATGTCATATATAGCTGAAGTCAGTTTGCTTACGCGGTCAGCTGTGGAGGGGTCTATGCGTGCAGGGGTAATCTCATCTACCTTGCCATTGTATTTGGCATCGTAATCAAAGAATTCCTGGGTTGTCACCACCTCGGTTATGGGAAACACATAGCTGCCCTTCTTGGTCTTATAGCAGCCGCATGTTATTTCGGTTCCGTCAATAAACGACTCCACCATCACGTCATTATCCTCAGCAAAGGCCACCTTGAGTGCAGGGCGCAGCTCTTCTGTCTTCTTCACCTTGGTTACGCCAAAGCTACTGCCGTCATCTGCCGGCTTCACGAAGCACGGCAGTCCAACCTTGTCAATAATATCCTCATCGCTAACCAACTGCTCCTGACCCTTGCGGATAAGTATGCTCTCAGCCACGGTCACGCCAAAGGAACGCAGAAAATTGTTGAGTGCAAACTTGTTGAAGGTCAGAGCTTCCACCAGCACGCCGCTGGTAGAGTATGGCATACGAATAAGGTCAAAATAGCCTTGCAGTATGCCATTTTCGCCAGGTGTTCCATGTATGGTTATATAGGCAAAATCAGGCTTTATCTTTGTACCGCCGCTAATGAAGGAGAAATCATTGCGGTCAACGGCAACACGGGTGCCGTCAGGCAGCAAGGCCTCCCACTTGAGGCCAGTGAGCTCCACTATATAGCAGTCGTAAACATCTTTATCGATAAACGAGTATATACCTTGAGCACTGCGTATCGACACATCGTGCTCTGAGCTATCGCCACCGGCTACTATTGCTATTATCTTTTTCATCAATATATTATTAGATATCGTAAATGTTTATATATGTTGTAACTTCATCTCAACCCCTTTTCAGCCTATTATTGGGAGAAGGAAAGGGCATCTTAATTCTGTTTGACAAATTCCTCCCACAGGTCTATCAGCTGCTGGAAGTCTGGTGCCCACGGCGAGTCGAAATGCATCTGTTTTCTGGTTGTGGGATGCTCAAACCCCAGTGTCTTGGCGTGAAGTGCCTGTCTGGGGCATGCTTCAAAGCAGCGTTTCACAAACTGCATATAACTGCTCTCGCGCGTTCCTCTTAATATCTGGTCACCACCATAGCGCTCGTCGTTGAAGAGCGGGTGGCCTATATGCTTCATGTGCGCCCTTATCTGGTGCGTACGCCCTGTTTCCAAGCGACACTCCACCAGTGTGACAAAGCCATAGCGGCGCAACACTCTCCAGTGGGTCACGGCATTCTTGCCTTGATCTGACTGCGGGTCAAAAACAGCCATCTTAAGTCTGTCCTTGGGATCACGTCCTATGTTGCCCTCTATGCGGCCAGTCATCTCGTCGAAGTCGCCCCACACCAGGGCATTATATAGGCGCGATGTCGTTTTGTTGAAAAACTGCACTCCCAGCCTAGTCTTGGCAATGGCCGTCTTGGCAATGACCAGCAGTCCGCTGGTGTCTTTGTCTATTCGGTGTACGAGTCCCACCTCGGGGTCGTTGGCGTCAAAATCGCTGTCATCCTTCAGGTGCCAGGCCAGAGCATTAACCAGCGTGCCGGTATAGTTGCCGCATCCGGGGTGCACCACCAGGCCGGCAGGCTTGTTTACCACAAGCAGGTCATCGTCCTCATACACCACGTCCAGCGGGATATCCTCCGGCTCAATGGTAGTCTCATAGCGCGGACGGTCAAGCATCACGCTCACTGTGTCGAGGGGTTTAACCTTATAGTTGCTCTTTACAGGCTTACCGTTGACATGGATGAAACCTGCCTCGGCAGCCTTCTGTATGCGGTTGCGCGACACGTCCTGAAGGTGTTCAATGAGAAACTTGTCCACCCTTAGCAGACTCTGTCCCTTGTCGGCAACCACACGGAAGTGCTCAAAGAGCTCAGAGACCTCCGCGTTTTCGGAGTTGTCAAGGATGTCAGGACTTTCAGATAGACTTGAACAACCATAATCCTCTGATTCCATAGGGTTTTTAGCCAATATGTCTTGTTCTTGTCCTGTCATCTTTCTAATTCCTAACTCCTACCTCCTAACTCCTAGAATATCTCCAGTATGTCTCCAGCTATGGCACCGATGGTGTCACCGTAGGTTTCCTCAAACTCCAGTTCATCTATCATATAGTGACCGTTGCCGACAACCAGACGTATGGGCTCGTTGATGTCGATTCGGGTACCCACCGACACATTGCAGCCCTTATACCTTACTGAGTAAACCCAGTCCTTCTCGCCGTCAATAAACTCCGGCTCACCCAATGTGAAACCCATAGAGCGCAGTTTAGCTGTTGCCTCGCGATAGGACATATTGTCCGCCACATCTGGCAGCACCAACGTAGGAGCATGGTCGGAGTTGACTGTCAGTCCGATGGTGCGGCCTATCTTCACCTTGTTGCCGGCATTGATAGTCTGCCCGCACACCAGGCCCGGGGCAATGTCGCGGTTGTATATGGAGTCGCGTATCTCGCCATACAGTTCCAGGGCATCCAGTCGCTCCATGGCCTGCTTGACAGTAAGACCATTCAGGTTGGGCACCTCCACCTCATCGCCGTGGCGGGTATAAATGACGCTGGCCCAATACGCACAGGCAATGAAGACAGCCAAGACTATCATCATTGCCAGCACATTCTTCCACAGCGGATATTTCTTCTTGGCAGGATTTTTGCCTTCGCTGTCGGTATTAGTATTTTGACTGCCCCTCAGGACTTCCTGCTCCGCGTCAGTTGACACCATGCGCGTTCTTGTTTAATTGATAATTGACAATTTTTAGAAGTTAAGCCTCTCCTCAGTCCTCCACTCAAGGGAGGGAGCCCTGGCGTCAGAGTCCTCCCCTCTGAGGAAGGAGTCAGAGAGAGGGGGCTCCTGTCTCCCTACAACTGGCTATCACTCAGCTGGAAGGTGTTGCCGCGTCTCATGTCACCAGTGCTGAGACCCAGCTTAAGCCACTTCATGCGCTGTGCCGAGGTGCCGTGGGTAAAGGTTTCGGGCTGTGAGTAGCCCTGCGCCTTCTCCTGCAGATAGTTGTCGCCAATCACCTCAGCGCAACGAATGGCCTCCTCCAGGTCACCGTCCTCCAGCGAGCCAAACATCTTGTTGTCATGGTGAGCCCAAACACCGGCGTAGAAGTCGGCCAGCAGCTCCAGACGCACACTGATGCGGTTGGCGTCAGTCTTGTTCATCTTGCTCATCTGCTGATGGGCCTGTCCAAGGGTGCCGAGCAGGTACTCCACGTGGTGGCCCACCTCATGGGCAATCACATAGGCGTAGGCAAAGTCGCCGTCAGCACCCAGCTGCCGCTTCATCGAGGTAAAGAATGACAAGTCAATGTAGAGGCACTGGTCACCCGAACAGTAGAAGGGGCCCATGCTCGACATGCCGTTGCCGCAGCGTGTCTGCACGCTGCCGGTGTAGAGCACCATCTTGGGCGGTGTATAGGTCTTGCCCATCTGCTTAAACACCTCTGTCCATACGTCCTCCGTTCCGGCCAGGATCTGGCGTGAGAATTTTGCCAGCTCCTGTTCCTCCGGAGTAAACTCACGCTGCGGGGCGGTCTGCTCCTGCGCTCCGCTGGTGAGGCTGCCCAGGTCAACCGAAGAGATAAGGCTGCCCAGATCGCCGCCGCTCAGCAGCATCATAACCACGGCAATCAGTATGCCGCCCAGTCCGCCGATGCCAGCCTTTTGCATGCCACTCATGCCGCGGCGGTCATCGACATTAGAGCTTTCGCGTCGTCCGTTAAGTTTCATGACTAAAATGATAGAATAAACAAAAGAAATTTTCAATCCCTGCCGTTAAGCAGAGATGCAAATTTCTTTTATTATAGGATTATTACTTTGCGCGGTTAACGTATGAGCCGTCGCGGGTGTCCACCTCTATAAGCTCGCCCTCATTAATAAACAGAGGCACGCGCACGGTGGCACCGGTCTCCACGGTGGCCGGCTTGGTGGCGTTGGTGGCAGTGTTACCCTTCTCGCCCGGCTCGGTATAGGTAATCTTCAGCACCGTCTTGACCGGCATCTCGGCATACAGGATAGTCTCGGTGTCGGCATCACTGACCACGTCAACAATGTCAGACTCCTTCATATAGTCAACACCGGTAATCATGTCGCGGGCAATCACCACGTCATCCCAAGTCTCCTGGTTGAGGAAATGCAGCTCATCGCCCTCAGCATAGCTGAACTGGAAGGGGCGGCGCTCCACGCGCACATCCTCCAGAGCCTCACCGATATTAAAGCGGCGCTCAAGCACATTACCGCTGACCACATCCTTGAGGGTGGTGCGCATGATAGTGTTACCTTTTCCTGGCTTAACGTGCAGGAAGTCGATACAGAAGTACAGCTTGCCATCCAGGCGGATGCAGGTACCTTTCTTAATGTCCTGTGACTTAATCATAATAATAATTTATTGTTTTGTTAAAATAGTTCGACAGTTGCCGGACCCGGCTTTATCTCAAATAACTGACAGTTATTGGTTGACGGTTATTGGCGCGAAGTTACAAAAAATATCTTACAACACCCCCGATTGACAGCTAAAAACAACATCTTTACACAAAAAAAACACATAGCACCACATTTTTTGCCTCACGATAACGGCCATTAACAAAAAAATGCTTAACTTCGCAGCCGCAAATCAAGTAAATAACTGAAAAAAGACATACAAAAATGAAAAGAACATTTCAACCCCACAACAGAAAGCGCAATAACAAGCACGGTTTCCGTCAGCGCATGTCCACCAAGAACGGTCGCCGAGTGCTCGCAATGCGCCGCGCTAAAGGTCGCAAGAAACTCTCCGTTTCCAACGAGGTACACGGAAAGAAGTAAGCAGCCACATCTTGCAGCTGCATATAGCGGGCAGGCTTTCCCACAGCAGAGAGCCTGCCCGTTGTAATATATCATTAACCACGGATTATTCGGATTGAACGGATAGGTTAACGAAAACGATAACGATAACGAAAATCCGTCAGATCCGTGCGTTCTGTGTTTATTAACCACGGATTATTCCGATTGAACGGATAGGTTAACGAAAACGATAACGAAAACGAAAAAAATCTGTGAGATCTGTGAAATCTGTGTGAGATTAATCCCCAGCCGGGACTTCGATAAATTTGCCGCTTCGCTCTCGCGGCTCCTTTAGTTTTTGTTATAACTTTTGAAAGCACACCGGGTATTGGATTGATAACAGCAGGTATATTACTACCATTTTTTAACGTGCGGCTCGGCAGGTTGGCATAGTTCTTGCATTATGGGGGGAAAGGTTGATTAAAAAATATAACACACACACCATTCTATCTAAACGAAATGAACAAACTTTATTCCGCTGAATTCAAGCGTGTGCTGATAAATAGCCGCGCCGAGGCCATGCGCACCGGCGACAAGCTCATCAGAGCTGAGCACTTCATACTGGGAATGCTGCGCGAGCCTAACAACGACTCCTACGAGATACTGTGCCGCCACTTCAAGGACGTGGAGGCGCTGCGTGTGCTGATGCACAACAAGATAAAGACCTACGACAAGATGGAGATGCTGCCCTTCGACATGCCCAACGGCGCCATCTCGCTCGACTCCGTGGCTGGGGCTGCCCTGCAAAACAGCATGACGGAAGCCTCGGTAGTCAACTGCAACAAGGTGATGTCCACCCATCTGCTGCTGGCCCTGCTGAGGGGACGCGGCACCTTTGTGGCCAAGACCCTTAACGAGGCAGGCCTCAGCTACGAACAGCTGCGCGACCACCTGCGCGAGCTATACCACGTGGAAGGCGGTGCCGAGGACGACAACATGCCCGATCAGGAAACGTCGGACAGCTGGAGCTCCAACGAGCTGCGCTTTGAGAACACATCGCACACCGCCGACGACTACGAGACCAATGACGATGACGACGAAGAGGACGAGCTATCCTACGCCGAGGAATATGCCACCGCCAACGGAAAGAAGGCCAAGGGCAAGGCTGGAAGGAAGCCCCTGCAGTTTCTCACCAAGTTTGGTACAGACTTCACGGCTCTCGCCCTCAAGGGCAAGCTGGACCCCGTGGTGGGCCGCAAGAACGAGATTGAACGCGTGGCCCAGATACTGTGCCGCCGCAAGAAGAATAACCCCGTGCTCATCGGTGAGGCCGGCGTGGGCAAGACGGCTATAGTAGAGGGCCTGGCCCAGCGCATAGTGAAAAACGAAGTACCCGTAACTCTGCTTGACAAGCGCCTAATTGCCCTTGACATGCCGGGCGTAGTGGCCGGCACCAAATACAGGGGCCAATTTGAGGAACGCCTGCAGGGCATCATGAAGGAGCTGAGGGAGCACCCCGAGGTAATACTCTTCATCGACGAGATTCACACCATAGTAGGTGCCGGCTCTGCCGCAGGCACCATGGATGCCGCCAACATGCTCAAGCCCGCCCTGTCGAGGGGACAGCTGCAGTGCATAGGCGCCACCACGGTGGACGAATACCGCAAGTCAATAGAGAAGGACGGTGCTCTGGAGCGCCGATTCCAAAAGGTGATGATTAACCCCACCAGCATGGAGGACACCCTGGAGATTCTCAACAATATCAAGGGCAACTACGAGGAGCACCACAACGTGAAATACTCCGACAAGGCCCTGGAGGCCTGCGTCAAGCTGACGGAGCGCTACATCTCTGACCGCAAACTGCCCGACAAGGCTATCGACGCCCTGGACGAGGCAGGCTCGCGCAAGCACCTCTTTGACATAGAGATGCCCGTCGAGCTCAAAGATATGGAGAAAGAGATAGACCAAATACACACCGAGCAGATGCACATGGCCGAACAGAAAAACTTCAGCGAGGCCACCAAGCTGCGCCAGCAGCTCAACCAGCTCAAGGCCACATTCACACAAAAGAAAACCGAATGGCTGCTCAGCCTCAAGGAGAACCCCTCAGTAGTAGATGAAAAGGACGTGGAGCAGGTGGTGAGCATCATGAGCGGAGTGCCCGTACACAAGATGGCTCAAGCCGAAAACATCAAGCTGCGCGAACTTAAGACCGACCTGTCGCACACCATTATAGCGCAGGACAAGGCCATAGAGAAACTCATCAAGGCCATCACCCGCAACCGCATCGGACTGCGCGACCCCAACAAGCCCATCGGCACATTTATGTTCCTGGGGCCGACAGGCGTGGGCAAGACCTTCCTGGCTAAGAAACTGGCCGAGTATATGTTTGGCACCGAGGAGGCCCTCATACGCATTGACATGAGCGAATATATGGAGAAGTTTACCACCAGCCGACTGGTGGGCGCTCCTCCGGGCTACGTGGGCTATGAGGAAGGCGGCCAGCTGACGGAGAAAGTAAGGCGCCGCCCATACTCCATCGTGCTGCTCGACGAGATAGAGAAGGCCAACAAGGACGTGTTTAACCTGCTGCTGCAGGTGATGGACGAAGGCCGACTGACCGACAGCAACGGAGTGACGGTAGATTTCCGCAACACCATCATCATACTCACCTCCAACGTCGGCTCACGCAACCTGCAGGACTTCGGCAACGCCATAGGTTTCAGCTCGCAGAGTGCCGAGGATATGAAGGCCTACGCCGAGCGCATCATAATGAAGGAACTCAACAAGCAGTTTGCACCTGAGTTTATCAACCGAATCGACGACATCATACTCTTTGACCAGCTCAGCCGCGAGGCCATTGGCAAGATTATCGACAATGAACTCGGCAAGCTCAACCTGCGACTGGCAGCCCTAGGCTACACGCTGGAGATAGACAAGAAGGCCAAGGAGTTCCTGATTGACAAGTCCTACGACAAGAAGTATGGCGCCCGTCCGCTGAAACGCGCCATCCAAACCTATGTGGAGGACGGCATCAGCGACTATATACTGGACGAGAATAACACCAAAAACTCCGATGGCGTAATACATATCACACACAAGAGCAAGAAGGAAGAACTGGTGTTTGAGTAAGCACCCAACACACCTGATTTGTGAAAGTGAATGTGAAAAGTCTAAGTGGATGTATTATTTATTGTTAACAAAATGCATTCACTTTCACTAATCACATTCACTTTCACTTTTTTTCGCTAACTTCGCAGCATGAAACAGGCAGAAACCGTCCTGACAACTGACTCTGCAGCCAAGTCGCTGCTGATGCCACGCAACCCCGAAGGACATAAGGGCACCTTCGGCCACGGGTTGCTGGTGGCTGGCTGTGAAGGCATGGCCGGAGCCGCCGTTCTCGGTGCACGGGCTGCACTGCGCAGCGGTATGGGCAAGCTCTCGGTTTGCAGCGCAGAGATCAACAGGCCAATACTGCAAGTGGCAGTGCCCGAGGCCGTGGTGACTACCCAGATGCCTGCAAACCTCGAAGGATACGACGCCATAGCCATTGGCCCGGGACTCGGGCAGGGAAAGCACTGCCTGACCATGATGCAGGAGGTGCTCAAGGCTCAGCCCGGCAGACTGGTGATGGATGCCGACGCCCTGAACTACCTTGCGGGGCTCGACAACTGGCCCACGCTGCCGCCAAAGGGCACAATAATCACACCTCACCTGGGCGAGTGGCGCCGACTGGCCGCCGCAATAGGGCTGCAGGACATGGAGCCCGCAGAAGCCGCCAGCGAGTGCGCCGTGAAACACTCCTTATATATAATAATAAAGGGACACCGCACCACTGTCTGCACGCCGCAAGGCACACTGTTCATCAACACCACCGGCAATAGCGGCATGGCCACCGCAGGAAGCGGCGATGTGCTGACGGGCATCATCCTCTCGCTGCTAGCCCAGGGCTACGGACCCGAACAGGCCAGCCGCCTAGGAGTATGGCTCCACGGAAAGGCCGGCGACATAGCCGCCGAGCAGCTTACGCAATGGGCCATGACAGCCTCCGACATTACCGCACACCTGCCGCTGGCGTTTAAAACGCTGAACACGGAACATTAAACATTATATGAAAAAGGTATTCGTTTCTTTCATTCTTTCATTCTTGCTCCCTTCCCTTTGGGAGGGGCTGGGGGTAGGCTCTCTTCATGCACAGACCACTGTCCTGCCCTACCGCCCGGGCGTAACCACCGACGGGGTAGTCTATTACCTGCCACAGACAGCGCTGAAGATTGCCGTAACAGCCACTCGCACCACCGTCCACCCCGGCGATTTCCACAATTATGCCAAGCGCATGCTTCGTCTCAACGATGCCGTGCAGCAGGAACAGACGCAGTGGAAGATTGACAAGATTCAGATGGTGGCCTGCGGAGAACCCGACACTGCCAAGGCTCACATAGTGGTGCTCAAAAAGAACACCTCTGCCCCACTCTGCTCGCTGACCGACGACGGAATACTGCTCTCCATCAACGCCCAGGCCGAGCAACCCAAGGCTGCGAAACTGGAGGAGGTCAACACATCGGTCAGCGGCAAGGTTAACAGCCGCGACTTCTTCAGCGAGGAGATACTCTCCGCAGGCAGCGAACTGAAGATGGCCGAGCTGACCGCCGCCGAGATATACAACATCCGCGAGAGCCGCAGCGAACTGACCAAAGGCGAGGCTGACTATATGCCCAAGGACGGCGAGCAGCTCAAGCTGATGCTGCAGAAGCTGGACGAGCAGGAGCACGCACTGATGCAACTCTTTAAGGGCTACGCCGACACCGAGACAAAGACATGGGTGCTCACTTATGTCCCCTCCCTAACGAAAGACAAGGAAGTAATTGCCCGATTCTCCGACCAGCACGGACTGGTAGATAAGGACAACCTCAGCGGTGAGCCCATATACATCAGCGTGCTCAACAAGAACACCGTGCCGGCAGGCCGCACAGAGATTACCGACAAGCGACTCATTGACCGCGTGGTTTACTACAACGTGCCCTCACAGGCCGAGATGGAGATTAGCTTCATGGGCAACACCCTGCTCAAGAGCCAGATGCCCATCGCACAGTTTGGACATGAGGAATACCTCACCGACGACCTCTTCAACCGCAGAGCCACATGCCACATATGGTTCAGCCCCATAACGGGAAACATACAGAAGATAGAAGACACCTCGGTAGGAAAGTAAAAAGAAATAATTGAGACCCAGAAAATTGAAACGCCAAGCAATTATATACGCATTGTCCTTGCTGCTGATAAGCATCAGCGGCTCATCAGCCGTGCGCAAGGAATATAAGAATCTGAAGGAATATATCAAGACATCCAACTACGCCAAGGGACGCGAACAGATAGCCAAGTGCCTGACCGACAGCACCATCAACACCGACCCCAAGCTCTACGACCTGGCCATAGCCCTTGAGACCAAGGCCAACGATGCAGAGAACATGAAGCTCTACCTCAACCAGAAGTACGACACCACGGCATTCTTCAATACCGGCAGCAAGATAGTGGAATACACCCTCAAGCGCGACAGCCTGCTGATGGCATCCGACCCGTCCGCGGCAACGGCCAAGAGGAAAAAGGGCGTGGCAGAACTTATGCCCTACTACCAGAACCTATACAACGGCGGAGTATTCTTCGTCAAGAATAAGCAGTGGGCCGCAGCCGACCGAATGTTCTCAATGTTTATCAATGGCGCAGACGCACCCATGCTAAGCGGCAGCACCAACACCACTATGGCCAAGATGGCACGAGCAGCCTTCTGGAGCATGACGGCATGCTACGAGAGCAAGCAGTACAGGGACGTGTTTAAGTACCACGAGCTTGCCGAGGCCGACACGGCCAACATCAACTATGTGCTGCAATACGAAGCCCTCTCCTACGAGCAGCTGCACGACACTGCCCAATACGTAGCCAAGCTGAAGGAAGGAATACTCAAGAGTCCGGCAGCAACAGAGTTCTTCTTCTCCCGCCTCACCGACTACTATAACTCTGTGTACGACTACAAGGCCGCCTACGAGCTCAACGACAGCCTGCTGCGTACCGACTCCACCTCCACCCTCTACCTCTATGCCCAGACCATCGTCCTCTTCAACATGAAGGCCTACGACCCATGCATCAGCAACACCAACCGCCTGCTGAGCATAGACCCCGACAACATAGAGGCCAATTACTACCTGGGCCTCTGCTGGTATAACAAAGGACTCGACTACGACGCCACCATCACCCCCGACCCCACGTCAAAGAAATATAAGAACAGCAAGAAGGAAGTCAACCGCATGTTTACCGAGGCTATGCCCCACCTGGAGAAATTCCGCAAGGCACGCCCCAAAGACAAAGAGCGCTGGCAGGCACCGCTATACCGGATATATTTCAGCCTCAACCTCAGCGACAAACTCAAGGAACTGGAGATTTAAGCATCGGAGAGGAAAAAGACATTCATCTCAATTTTCAATAATTTTAGAGATTGAAGGAGATAAAGAACAATAGTCATGAGCGAGCGGCACGTTTTAGTTTACGAACCTGGCAATTCCTAATTCCTAATTTCTAATTCCTAACCGATAACCTATAACCATTCAATTCTCAATTTTCGAATTTTCTTTGCCGATTCCCAATTTCTTTGTAATTTTGCGGAACAAAACACTACTGCGGTAGTAGCTCAGTTGGCAGAGCATTAGCTTCCCAAGCTAAGGGTCGCGGGTTCGAGCCCCGTTTACCGCTCAACAGACACATAATCACAGGCGCTAAGCCTGTGATTATGTTCTTTATCCGCACCGGGAAACAAAAGGTTAGGCAGCAGACCAAGAATATACACAAGAAAGCGAAAAATAAATGTAGGAAGCCGAAATCTAAACGCGAGCAGGCGAAAACTAAACGCGAGCTTACAAAATTTAATCGCGTCAAGCCGAAAACTAAACGCGAGGAGCCAGCCGGCTCCTCGCGTTTAAAATTATTATTCTCAGAATTAAATACTCGATTCAGGAGAAGACAAGCATAAAGAACATCAAAATCAGTAGTATGAATAGGATAGTACGTATCATAATGTATGTGGACTCTTAGTTCGTGTGTTCTCAGAATTAAAACTTTTATTCTCAGAATTTGTTTTCTTTTCTACGCAATTACATTGCGGAAGCTCGCGACAAACCATGTCAGGCTCCCGCAACACACGTGCGTCTTTGCCTACTGATGCTCGTAGCGCAGGGTCTCGGTGGTCTTGTCGCAGACCTCGGAAGGACCAAAGTACTGGATGGGGCCAGGATAGACGTAGGCCGTCTGCTTCTTCCACTCGTCACGCTGTGCAGCGAAGGCCTTGAAAGGCGCACCGTCGAGGTCCACGAGGGCCTTGCGGATAACGGGCTTCATCTGGCCGTTGCGCTTCTCCATGTTGAGCATCATGGTGATGGGCACACCGCCAGCCACCCACTCGGCTGCGGGCTTGGTAGTGTTCTTTACGATAGCCATGTAGCCGGTCTTGCCGTTGGCGATGAGCTGTGAGGCACTCACACCGAGGGAGTAGCAATAGTCGGCATCGAAATTGGACGGAGCTGCGCAGCGGCCCTCGTAGCCGAAGAAGTGATGGAGTGCGGAGAACTTGCCATTAAATTTGCCGGCAGCCTTCCACTCTGCGAGCTTGGCAGCAACCATCGACGAGAGCAGCTTCTCGGTCTCGATAAGGGAAACCTGCACGTTGCCGTGAGGATCGCGCTCGCCGGTAAGCTGGGCAGCAAAGGAAGCGGGCAGCGATGCGAGGGTGGCAGCATTCTCTGCGGAGAGGTTGCCATTGAGCAGCCAAGCTACATTGTCCTCGGGCTGTGCCTTGAGATAGGCCTCTGACGAGAGGACATCGTTGAGCTCGGCAATGAGGCGCTTAACGGCGGGGATAAACTCGATGAGTCCCTCGGGAATGAGAACGGTGCCGAAGTTGTTGCCGTCCTTGGCACGCTCGGCCACGGCCTCAGCAATGTAGGTCACGATATCGTCGAGCGACTGGCCCTTCTCCTGAATCTCCTCGGAGATGAGACAGATATTGGGCTGCACCTCAAGGGCGCACTCCAGGGCAATATGGCTGGCCGAGCGACCCATGAGTTTGATGAAATGCCAATACTTCTTAGCAGAGTTGGCATCGCGCTGAATGTTGCCGATAACCTCTGAGTAGGTCTTGCAGGCGGTGTCGAAGCCGAAGGATGTCTCAATCTGATCGTTCTTGAGGTCGCCGTCGATGGTCTTGGGGCAACCGATTACCTGCACGCCGTAGTTCTTGGCTGCATAGTACTCAGCCAGCACGCAGGCATTGGTGTTGGAGTCGTCGCCGCCAATGATGACGAGGGCCTTGATGCCAAGCTCGCGCAAAATCTGGATGCCGCTCTCAAACTGCTCCTCCTGCTCCAGCTTGGTACGGCCGGAACCAATCATGTCGAAGCCGCCGGTGTTGCGATACTCGTCAACGATGTCGGCAGTAATCTCCATATACTTGTGGTCAACGAGGCCGCCGGGGCCAAGGAGGAAACCGTAGAGCTTGTTGGCGGGATTGAGGCGCTTGATGCCGTCAAAGATACCGCTGATAACGTTATGACCGCCAGGAGCCTGGCCGCCGGAGAGGATTACGCCGACATTCATCGGAGCATAGGTCTTCTGCTCACCGGGCACGAACTCCACCAACGGGAGGCCATAGGTATTGGGGAACAATTTCTTCACTTCTGCCTGGTCGGCCACGCTCTGGGTGGGCTCGCCCTCTTTAATGCTTACGTTTCCCTGCAGTCCGAGCGGAAGCTTGGGGCTGTAGGCAGCTCTTGCAATCTGCAATGCACTTTTCTTTGCCATAGGTAATTATTGTGTTTAAAAGTTTAAAGTAATCGGGTTATTGCTTATTAGGATATAGTTTCACTTTCTCCACGAGATTCGGGAACTGGATGATTCTGCCTTCCCATGCCTCGCTGGGAGATTTCATCTTGTTCAGCTTGAGGATGTAGGGCACATACTCGTCGGTGCCGTATATGCGACGACACATACGCTGGAGAGTCAGTCCGCCCCTTACCTTGCGGCATGTCTGCACACCGGTTATGACAAATTCACCGTCCTCCACCTGCTCATACTTCTCAGCATCCAGCCTCAACTGAGCCAGGGAATCCTGCTCAGCCTTAGCGGCAGCCGCCTGAGCAATGCTATCCTGAACTGCCTGTTCGCGGTTAGCATCTACCTTCGGTTCCTCGCTGCCACCATGTCGCGGAATAAGCAGGAATGCTCCCACAGCAAGCAGCGCGATGATAAGCAGCACAATGTACATGGTCTTGCTGCGTTTGCCGCTATTGGAGTCTGCCTTCAGTTCAGGCTTAGGTGCTTCCTCCTTGGGTTCCGGTTGGGGTACTGGTTCGGGCTCAGGCTTGGGTTCCGGCTTGGATTCCGGCTTGGGTTCCGGCTTAGGTTCTGGCTTGGATTCGGTGATGACAGGTATTTCTTCTTCCTTTGCTGTCTCAACCGGCTCCGCTGCAACCTCTTCCTTCGGCAGTTTCTCCTTTGGCTCCGGGATATCTGCAAGGGCAGCAGCCACAGCCACAGTCTCCTCCGGCTCTACGGCCTCGTCCTCTGCGGAGGGGGCACCCTCTATCAGGCGTACATCATCGTCCTCCAGCACCATGGTGTCAAAATTGGCGAATGGACGATTGATACGGTCCTTGAGAACCTTGTCGGGGGTAAAGGTTATCTTGTTATAGCCGGCAATATTCACACGCTCGCCATTGTTGACGTTGACGCTCTCGCGCGCACTGACCACCACAAGCTTGAAAGTGCCGAAGCCCTTAATCTTGACTATATTATCAGTCTGCAAGGCATCCTTCAGAGTGGTGAAGAATGTCCTGACAAACAACTCAGCCGCCGACTTGCTGCGACCGTTGTTGTTGGCCATCATCTCTGACAGCATCTGGAGTGTAATCTTTCCTTTTGCCATGGCCGTACTAGTTTATCTTGCTCTTGTAAGTGGAAGACATCTTGAAATTTATCACAATCTTGGGTGGCACGAGCATTTTCTTGCCCGTGGAGGGATTGACCATCACACGCTCTTTCTTCTGCTTGGTCTCAAAAGTGCCCAATCCAGCCACCACGACCTCATTGTCTAGCTCTAGTGCACTGGCCAGCGTGTCGGACAGCTCGTTCACCATCTTCTGGCACTGCGATGGAGCAACGGCAATCTTGCCTGCCACATCTGCAATAAATTCCTTGTTGTTCATACTCTCTTATCTTTAATTGTCTTATACTAACTCACCGTAGAGATCAAACTCGTTGGAGTCGGTTATCTCCACATTATATATACAGCCCCTGCGCAGGCGACGGCCATCAAGAGTATTTATATACACCACGCCGTCCACCTCGGGCGAGTCGTACTCGGTACGACCGACATAGTAGTCGCCCTCACGGCCGTCAATCATTACAGGAAGCACCTGCCCTACCCTGGCGGCAGCAATCTCTTCCGATATCTCCTGCTGCACGGCCATCAGTTCTTCAAGGCGTTGCTGCTTCAGCTGCTCAGGCACATCATCGGGATAACTCTCGGCAGCCTTAGTGCCCTCCTCCTCGCTGTAGGCAAAGGCACCCATGCGCTCAAAGCGGGCATGCCTGACAAAGTCTATAAGGTCCCGAAAATCCTCGTCTGTCTCGCCTGGATAGCCAACCATGAAAGTGGTGCGCAGTGCTATGCCCGGCACCTCACGGCGGATAGTGTCGATAAGCTCGCGCTGCTCGGCGGCCGAAATATTGCGGTGCATCCGCTGCAGTACGGCATCACTGGAGTGCTGCAGAGCGATGTCCAGGTACTTGCACACATTATCATGCTCTCGCATCACGCGCAGCAGGTCAAAAGGAAAGCCGTTGGGATAGGCATAGTGAAGCCTGATCCACTTCACTCCCTTTATCTCTGCCATACGCTCCACCAGCTCGGCAATCTTGCGCTCGCCGTAGAGATCAAGGCCGTAATAGGTTAGCTCCTGGGCTATTATCTGAAACTCGCGGGTACCGCTTGCCACCAGATTCTGCACCTCGCTCAAGATATCCTCCATAGGACGGCTCTTATGGCGGCCGGTGATGAGGGGAATGGCGCAATAGGCACAGTGGCGGTCACATCCCTCGGATATTTTTATATAAGCGTAATGATGGGGAGTAGTGATAATGCGGGCATCGTCAGGCATAGTACACGGAGCCAGACCCTTCTCCTGCATAAGGTCGCTGACCATCAGTCTCCAGTTAAACTTGCCATAGTATTTGTCCACACCGGGAATCTCCTTATTGAGTTCCTTGTAGAACCTCTCGGACAGGCACCCCATCACCAGCAACTTGTTAAGCCGACCTTGCTCCTTGAGCGCAGCCAGTTGCAGTATCATGTCGATACTCTCTTCCTTGGCATCGTTGATGAAGCCACAGGTGTTGACAATAGCCACATCGCGGTGTATGCGCTGCGGATTATGATACACACGGAATCCCGCTGCCCTAAGCCTGTAGAGCAGTCGCTCGGAATCAACCAGATTCTTGGAGCATCCCATCGTTATCAAGTCAACAACTGACATTTAGAGATTGAAAGTAGCGTTTGAGTGTTAGTTGTAAAGTTCGAAAACCTTTATCATTTCACAATTTGATAATTTACGATTTCACAATTTAGCCAAGTCCGGACTTGGTATAAATTTCAAATTTCAAATAGAAAAGAGTTTTTCAGGCTTTGAAGAGGCTATCCACAAAATCTTTCTTGTCGAAAGGCATGAGGTCGTCAATGCCTTCGCCAACGCCGATGTATTTCACGGGAATCTGCATCTGGTGACTGATGCCTATCACTACGCCGCCGCGGGCAGTGCCGTCCAGCTTGGTAATGGCCAGCGAACTGATCTCCGTGGCCAGCGAGAACTGCTTGGCCTGCTCAAAGGCATTCTGCCCTGTCGAGCCGTCAAGGACAAGCATAACATCGTTGGGGGCGTAGTCTAACAGCTTACCCATAACTTTCTTAATCTTAGAAAGTTCGTTCATTAAGCTCACCTTATTGTGCAAGCGACCGGCAGTGTCGATAATAACCACGTCGGCCCCTTCGTGTATGGCATGTTGCAGTGTGTCGTAAGCCACAGACGCAGGGTCGCTGCCCATCTGCTGCTTAATCACCGGCACGTCCACACGCTTGGCCCAAGCCTCAAGCTGCTCAATGGCGGCGGCACGGAAGGTGTCGGCCGCACCGAGCACCACCTTGAGCCCCTCTTGCTTATACATGTGGGCCAGCTTGCCGATAGTGGTGGTCTTGCCTACGCCGTTTACGCCGACCACCATAATGACATAGGGGCGCTTGTCCTGTGCCAGGAACTCCGTGGCCGTAGGGTCAGTACTGTCTTGCAGCATCTGGGCTATCTCATCACGCAGCAAGGCATTAAGCTCAGAAGTCTTTACATACTTATCGCGCTTCACTCTCTGCTGCACCCTCTCAACAATATCAAGAGTAGTATCTACTCCTACATCGGAAGCCATCAGTGTCTCCTCAAGGTTGTCAAGCACCTCGTCATCAATAGTAGACTTACCTGCCACGGCACGCGTCAACTTATCGAAGAAACCTGTGCGAGTTTTCTCTAAACCCTTATCAAGGCTTTGCTGCTGCTCCTCTTTTTTCTCTTCTCTCTTAAAAAACTTGAAAAATCCCATCTGTTATATCATTACTACTTATCAACTTGTTAACCTAAAAACACGTTAACGCGTCAATATTTTTATTTAGACTGCAAAAATACATAATTTTTATCACTTTCCATGTATCAACATGGCAAAAAAAATGTGGGTGCCAGCAAGAACGGCCATAGTTTGCAACGGAGGCGACTGTTTTCGACAAAGGTGCGCTTTTTTCGTCGGAGGTCGCTCTAAGCGGGAGCCCCACTGGGGAAATGAATATTCTAAAAATATGGGCTCCGCAGTAGATTTGCTGCGAAGCCCATGTGTTTATGAGGCGGATGCCTGTTGTTTGTTACTTGCTCATGAGTCTGGACATCTGCTTGCAGAACGCACGGCTGCCGGCTTCCTCACCGATGATGACGGCGTAGATGGCCACCACGTCGGCGGTGTCGACTGAGTCGTCGCCGTTCACATCGCAGGCCTCGTGGGTGAAGCCGCTGGCCTCGCCCTTCTCGATGAAGGCATATACTGCCACCACGTCGGCAGTGTTGACATCACGGTCGCCGTTGACATCGCCCTTGACTCTCTTGGCGGGGCAATCAAACATAACCAAAAGGACACTTCTGTTCTCTGAATCTGTATAGCTATTGCTGAAGATGGGGTTCTTATAATCATTGTTTTCAAACAATATCGTCACGTTGATATCGTCCGCAAAGAAATAGTCCTCGTCGGCACGGAAGGTGGCCATGAGTGCGTAATGCGTTGCAGGGTCGTATCCCTCACCATCAGGCACCGCCATCAGGCCGTCGCCTTCTTCGTTGGGTTTGTCAGCGTAATACCACTGCAAAGTTCCCACTTTGAAATTGGCGATATTGAGGTTGGTGCCCCAGGAGGTGGAGAGAAAATTATGAGGCATTTCGTCTCCCGGGTTGAGTTCGGACATAAGGGGGTAGAGCTCCAGCCCGATGTAGTTGATAGGCGTCGGCGCCGTCCCTGTGAAGTAACCCGGCTTATCCTCGCCGCCGTCAGGACGGGCATAAGTCTGGTCGGTATAATTCTCATCATATTCAGTGCCCTTGCCGCCTGCCAACTTAGGACATTCATCAAACATCTCAGAGCCTGATTTATCTGTCCAGTCACCATTACAATATATGGTGGTCAGGCTCTGGCAACAGGCAAACATTCGATACGCCGACGTCACTTTGTCGGTATTGAAGTTGGTAATATCCAACGCCGTCAAACTTTTACAACCATAGAACATCTTGCTCATATACACAACATTTTCTGTATTGAAAGAGCTGACATCCAGCGACTCTAATGAATAGAGGCTCCTGAACATATTACTCATGTCGGTAACGTCGGCTGTATTGAGGTTCTCCAGCCCCTGTATTCCTTTCGCACCGGACAGGTAATACCAATCTTGTGTTTCAGTGTCCTGATATCCAAAGAACATTCCTTCCGTAGAAGTCAGCGGAGCGTCCTTCATCGACGGGTCGATAACAATCTGCGTCACTTTGCTGTCATATCCCGCAAAGCGCACGGCATAGGGGTTGTTGACGGGGTCGTAGAACTCAAGATAGGGGTTGCTCTTGTCATAGGCGTCGCCATAATAATAGGTCAGGGTCTGGTCGCCGTCAAACACGGTGTACATCTTCGGCTTATTCTTGCCATACTCTACGGAGAATGTGAGCGTGGGCACTCCCTCAGGTGTGAAGCCGCGCTTGGCAACGGCTGGCATATCGTTAAGGGTGGCCTTCACGTCTTCTGTGAAGCAATAGTTCTCATCGGCCTCTACGGTGACTGTGAGGGTGTAGCTCTTGTTGAGGTCGTAGTTGCCGAGGTCTTCGATGTCCGGGTCGTCACCGGTCCACTCCACATTGCTTACGCTCCAGTTTTGCCTTATTGCAGCCATACCTGTGGGCCATGTGACCTTAGTAGAGAGAGGCTGCCCCTCCACGGGCTCCGTCACATCTACGCTAACCGACTTGATTGGCATGCCGCCCGGAGGAGCGGGCACGGTATAATCCTTAATGATGAAGACCATCTCTGTGTCAGAGCGCCTGACATATACGTCATTTTGGTCACCACCCACAAAGAGTGCCGGATTGTCGCCGAAGGTGTAGCCCTCGTCAAGGGTGATGGTAAAACCGATATCGAATTTGCCGTTAAGGGCACAGGGCGAGGGGTCTATCTCTTGCCAGCCATTGTTGTAAACGCGGTATGCCACACTGCTCACCGTGGCGTGGTCGGTAAGCGAGGTGACAGTGAAGTCGGCATCCTCTCCTGCCACGGGCCATGTGTAGTCGTCGAGGTAGATGGTGCTGATCTTGTGCGAGTCGTAGCTGGTTGGATAGATCTGAGAGGCAAACCACCTCTTCCAGACGTTTTCGTCTCCATCAGTATCGGTAAACTCGTCAGGATATGCAGCCATGATTTTGCACTTGCCATTGAAGGGTGTCCAGTTGGGGCCAACATTCTCAAACTGGTTTTCTATGGGCTGGATATCAGGCTTGTGGGTGAAGCACCACATCTCCTCGAGAGCGGTGCAATCCTTGAAAGCACCTGATTTGACAGTTGCATTGCCATAAAACTTAAGACTCTCCATGCTACTGCATCCCAGGAAAGCTTCGTCATGTATCAACACTTTATTGCTCAGAAAGGAAAGGTTTTTGATGTTAGTCTTGCTGAAAGCCTGTTTCTCTATCAGCCACATGTTTGCAGAAAGAGAGACATCCTGATTAAGGAAATTTATACCATTAAAAGCCCATTTCTCTATTCTGTCTGCCTCGCTGGGAATGCGTGAGGTGGGGCAGCCGGCCTTCACAATCTTCCAGTCATGAACGATTTTGATAACCACATCAATAGCCGGATGATAGGCAGGCGACTTCCGTAAACAGGACAATTCCTCGCTGGTCATCTCCAATGTCCTGTCTTTCATAATCACATTGCTGTATGTGGGAGAATAGTAGGTCTCGTTGCCGTCTTCAACACGAAGGACCTTCAGGTTGTTGCAATGTGAAGTTATTCCCTTGCCTATAACGAAAACGCTCTTGGGGATGATGAGAGACTCAATGCTGCTTCTGTCGAACGCACAGTCATCAATTTCTTTCAGGTTGGCATTAAGCGTAATACCTTTTATCTTTGCACTCTCAAATGCATTTTCTCCTATGTTTGTGACATTTATGGGTAGCTGGAAGTCATAGCCTTCGTATGCGTATTGATAGAAGGACCAATAGTCAATAACTTTAACACTCTGGGGCAAGGTGACTTTAGCAGGGCAATAGGAGAATGCATACGTGCCAACCGAATAAACGGTGTATTCATTAGCAGGACCAACCTTCTCCGGCACAATAATCTCACCACCGGTATAGTCCCGGTCTGTCAAAAGAGAGTTGTGTATAACTCCGTCAGCTCCGACGCCTTTAATCTCGACCTCGCCGTTGCCGAAGGGAAGAATATTGAACCTCATCTGGACTTTGGTTTTCCGGCCAGATTGGTCCACAAATGTTACATTGTCTTCGATAAAGTTGTCCTCGGCGCTGGCGCTGACTGCAAACATCGCTGCAAACAGCGAGAGCAGGAGGAAAAGGGATAATGATTTTTTCATATCTTATTGTTATTTTGTTATTACGGTGCAAAATTAAGGAAAAAAAATGAGTAACAAATAAATTAAGGCAACAATATAGCAGTTGGCACAGATTACAGTCTCTGCGAAATAGTCATGCTCTCTCTATGCCAACATCTGTGTCATTGCCTATAAGAAAATATTGCTGTCCGGTAAAAGTTAGTATCATACGCCCCCGGCCCTACGGGCCACCCCCTCTATCTTAGAGGGGGAGCTGACACGCCATTCTTCTGTT